>DASUGI010000084.1:0-7705 GCA_036274115.1 Verrucomicrobiia bacterium | reverse complement strand
CCGCCTCCACGCCAATCATGCGCACACTGGGGTCGTCGAGGAACGGATAGAACAGGCCGATGGCGTTCGAACCGCCGCCAACACAGGCAATGAGCAGGTCGGGCAGGCGCTTTTCCTTTTCGAGGATCTGCGCGCGGGCTTCATCGCCAATGACGCGTTGGAAATTACGGACCATCACGGGATACGGATGCGCGCCGTAGGCTGTGCCCAGAATGTAGTGCGTGCTGCGGATGTTCGTCACCCAATCGCGCATCGCTTCGTTGACCGCTTCCTTTAGCGTCTTCTGACCCGCATGCACAGGCACGACTTCCGCGCCGAGCATCTTCATGCGATAGACGTTGAGCATCTGGCGCTCGCAATCCACCGCTCCCATGTAGATGACGCACTTCAACCCGAACATCGCGGCAACGGTCGCCGTGGCCACGCCGTGTTGACCCGCTCCAGTCTCGGCGATTATGCGGGTCTTGCCCATGCGCTTGGCCAACAGGATCTGGCCCATCGCGTTGTTGATCTTGTGCGCACCGGTGTGGTTGAGGTCTTCGCGCTTGAGATAAATCTTCGCGCCGCCGAGGTCCTTCGTCAGGCGTTCGGCGAAGTAAAGCGGCGTGGGGCGACCAACGAATTCCTTGAGGTAGTAAGAAAGCTCGCGTTGAAAATCTGCGTCGTGCTGCGCGCGGAAGTATTCGGCCTCCAGTTCCTGCAACGGATGCATCAACGTCTCGGGCACATAACGCCCGCCGTACGGACCGAAGTGGCCCGCAGCGTCCGGCAGATTTTCAGCAACAACAGTGCTCATGCTGCGAACTTAGTCGAAGCGAAGAAGTGGTGAAAGCGGGAAGTTCGTTCATTGCGCCCTTGCCAGGAGGCGAGCAATTCAACAATTTTTCCCGGATGCCCTTCAAACTGAAGCCACCGGGCGGGGAGCGCGCGCAATACGCGATTGTCGGCCTTGCCGTCGGCCTTTACGTCGCCATCACGGGATTCCTGGGGGAGGACTTTGTTGAAGGCTCGTTTGGCGTCGCGTTGGCGACGGTGGGGGTGGGGCTTTGGTTCAATCAGCAGTGGGCACGGTGGAGCGCCATCGCACTGACGCTGGTTGCGGTGGGGTTCATTGGTTTCAGAATGTCGCAACGTGGATTTAGTTTCCTGGGCACGGCCGGCATGATCATGGGATTGGTCGGGGCATGGTTCATCTGGCGTGAGTTCTCGCCCGAAAAAATTGCCGAAACCGCTGAAGCCGCAGAAGCAGGCGACAAACCAAAATCCATGATCTCACTGGTGCTCTTGCTGCGCGAGCCGCGTTACCTCGAAGCAAGGATTCTGGCGCCGATTGTTTCGTCGGCGTGGGGACAGGAGTTCTCCGGCGACGATACGGAAGAAGACAGTACTCGTTTCGTGGTGGGCGAATCGCCAATGTTCGCGGTGCAATCGCCGGAAGGATTTTTCGTCATTCACAATTTCCCGTCGCAATACTTCGAGGATACGGCCAAAGCCGCGGATGATTTGCAGGAACTCCGCATGCAGGTGGCCGTGAGGAACCACCAGGCCTGGATGGCCGTTGATTTGATTCAGCCTCACGACCCGTCCGCAACACCGGAAAGTTTCTATCCACAAATCGCCAGGTTGGTGGCGGAACTCGCAGACGAAAATGTCCTGGCCCTGTACCATCCGGATTCCGGTAAGCTAACCGTTTGGAACGAAGCGCTGACCGAGAAACTGCGGGGGCCGGACGTATTTGAAGTTTTCGGGGAGATGCACCACCCGCCGGTCATCGATGTCGATGGCGACGACCCGCGCATGCAAGCCGCGGTGGCTGAAGCCAAAGCGCGCTGGCCTGAATTTGTGGAGTCCTTCAAGCGACGCGAAGGAACCAATTACTCCGTCAAGGTGCCGATCACGGTTGGTGAATGCACCGAGTTCATCTGGGTCGAGGTTAGCGGGCTCGAACCGGAATACATTCACGGAACGCTGGGGAATGAACCGGTGGAGCTGGGCGACTTGAAACTCGGTGACCGCGTGGAAGTACCGCTATCCGACTTGAACGACTGGGCTTTCCTTCGTGACGGAGAGCCTGTGGGTTTGTTCACGGCGAAAGTAATGGAGGAAATTCAGAAGGCGCGGGGCAAATAGAGTAATGGCTTTCACCCTCGGACGTGGCGGTGAGCGTCCGGTCAGTCGGGAATGGCCGCGTCCATGATCGGATACTGCCGCCAATCCTTGTCGTCGAAATGCCACCATTCGGTGGGCAGGCCGACAAAGCCGTTTTTCGTCAACACGCGTTCGAGCAGGTCACGGTTATGAATCACCTCGGCCGGAAGATCGTTGGATTTCCGATGCGCCTTCTCAGTGAAATCATCATACGGCGTCGGCATCGGCAATTCGGTTCCGTCCGACAGACGGATGAGCGTCACGTCCACTGCGGCGCCGCGATTGTGGCGAGAACCCTTCCGCGGATCGGCTACGTAACCGGGTTGGGGAAAAACCTCCCACATTTTCCACTGCACGGAGAGCGGCCGATAACCGTCAAAGATCTTCAGTCCATAACCCATCGTCGCCAACTCGGCCTGCGCGGCACGCAGTTTTTCAGCGGAAGCGCGACGGAGATAGCATTTAGAAAAAGGATACAATTGCTGGCCGGTAAAGTTGTTCGTGGTCGCATAACGAATATCGAGAACGATGCCGGGAATCACCTTCTGAACGTCCACAAGATCAGCAGACGGTCTGGTTGTGAAACATCCGGCAACGACCAGCAGGAGAGTTCCGCAGATTGCCGATAACACACGCGAATAAGTCATAATGGTTCAGATGCGATCTCGGGTGAAACCGAGCGGGCTTCGAGAAATGCCTTTAGTTCCCCCGCCGCCTTTCCCCCGAAGCCGGGCACCGCGGCGATTTGTTCCAGCGTCGCGGTGCGCAAACGCTGCACCGAACCGAACTTCTTCAGCAATGCCGCTTTGCGCTGTTCGCCAATCCCCGGAAACTCGTCCAGGATGCTCTCGGAGATTTTCTTGATGCGCAGTTGGGCGTTGTAGGAGTTGGCAACCCGGTGTGACTCGTCCCGCACGCGTTGAAGAAGTTTGACCGCAGGATGATCGAGTCCAAGGCGGAGGGGTTGGCTTTCCCCGGGGCGATACATCTCTTCAAACTCCTTCGCGAGCCCGATGATGGGAAGCTTCTCCAATCCGAGTTTGGCCAGTTCGCCACATGCCGCGTTGAGTTGTCCTTTGCCGCCATCAATGAGAATCAGGTCCGGCAGCGTGGTTGCGGGGCGAATGGCTGAAGCGGCGACCTTCTGCTTTCGCCGGAATGCCTTGCTGGTTTCGTCAACAACCTTCTGCAACTCCTGCGGAATCGCTTCCCCACCTTCAGCCTTCGACTCTTGACTTTCGTCTTTCGACTCATTCAGCAAGCGCGTATAGCGACGTCGAATCACTTCCGCCATGCTGGCGAAATCATCCTGGCCTTCGACCGACTTAATCTTGAACCGCCGATAATTCGCGCGATCAGGCCGGCCGTTCTTGAAGCTGACGAGTGATGCAACCTTGAACGTGCCGCTGATATTGGAGATGTCGAAGCCCTCAATGCGCTGCGGTGGCGCCGGCAAGCCAAGAACCTTGCCGAGTTCCGCCAGATCATTCTCGGGATTAATCGCAATCGGGAGCGTGTAAGGAATGCGCTCGAACTTTTCCGTGCGCTTGGTGGTGCGTTCGAGGTCTTTGATCAAATCCCGCAAGTCGGCGGCCTTCTCGTAATTCTGTGCCTGCGCGGCCTTGCGCATCTCGACTTCGAGTTGCTCCCGCATTTCACGACACTGGCCTTCCAGAAAATCGCACGCCGCCTTGACCTGTTCAATGTACTGCTCGCGTGTCACATTGCCGATGCACGGCGCGGTGCAGTATTTCAGGTGCGCGTAAAGACAATGTTTGTAGTCGGCCTCGCCCGGTGTGAACACCCGACAGCCACGCAGATTGAATTGCTTTCGCACCAGCGCCAGGGTGTTGCGCGCCGCGCCCGCATTGGCGAACGGTCCGTAGTAACGTGCGCCGTCGTCTTTCCGGATCCGCGCAAAGGCAAAGTTCGGGATGGGATCGTTCAAGTTGATCTTCACCATCAGGAAACGTTTGTCGTCCCGGAAGCTGACATTGTAGCGCGGGTGAAACTCCTTGATGAGCTTGCTTTCCAGTAACAGCGACTCCGGCTCATTCTTGACCACATGCACGTCAAAATCGTGAATGGCCTCAATGAGTGCGTTGAACTTCAAGTCCCAACCCATCCGGCGGGACGGATGAAAATACTGGCTCACGCGTTTCCGCAAATCGCGCGCCTTGCCGACATAGATTACCGTGCCGAAGCGGTCCTTGTGCAAGTACACCCCCGGTTTGTGGGGCACTTGGCTCAGCTTCTTGCGGATGTGGTCGGACACCGGCATGGATACAAACTACAAGGCGCAGGTGACCCGTGGCAAGTGACGCTCGCAGTTTGTGTGACCTGATTCGCGCGGGTCCCGCATTCAGGTGTCTCGAGCCGCGTAAGCGCGGAACTTCAACCTCAAATCGGTCGCACCTCGCAGTTTGCATTTGCCAATCACGCGGAGACTGGCGTAATAAACCGCAAATTTCATGATCGGAATCTTATGAACGATACCCCGCAACCCGTGCCACCGGTTCCGAGCCCAACCGAAGCTCAAATTCGCCAATGGAACATGTGGTGTCATCTGAGCGTGCTGGGCGGCCTCGTTGTTCCCTTTGGCAACATCATCGGTCCGTTGCTCATCTGGCAGATTAAGAAAGCGGAAGTTCCCTCCGTGGAAGCCCACGGCAAAGCGGCACTTAACTTTCAGATCACCGTGTTGATTGCGGTCATTGCCGGGTTGATCCTCGCTTTTGCGCTTTCCTTTCTCTGCGTCGGCTGGCTGTTGTTTCCCGTGGTGATGTTGATCGGCCTGGCAGGATTCATCTTTCCCATCATTGCCGGAATCAAAGCCAATGACGGGAAAGAGTACCAATATCCGTGGAGCCTCAAGTTGTTTTGAGCCAAAACGCTTACGTCAGCCGCCATCGCCGCAACCGGAGCGCGTTGCCGATGACAATGATGTCCGAAACTCCCATCGCCGCGGCGCACAGCACCGGGCTCATGAAACCGAGAGCCGCCAGGGGAATGCCCAGCGCGTTATAAAAGAACGCCCAGAACAAATTCTGTTTGATGGTGCGCAAGGTTGCCTGGGCCAGGCCAAGCGCTTCCGGGACTGCTTCAATTTCGGATTTTAGCAGGATAATGTCCGCCGCTTCCCGGGCCACATCGCTGGCGCGGCTCACCGCAATGCCGAGATCAGCCTGCGTCAGCCCCGGCGCGTCGTTAATGCCGTCGCCGACAAAAGCCACCCGCTCGGATCGGGCCTGAAGCCGCTTGAGGAACTCTGCCTTGTCCTCGGGCCGGACTTCGGCGAAAACGTTCTCGGGTGGAATGCCCACTTCCCTGGCGATGCTGACCGCCGTTGGTTTGTTGTCTCCCGTGACCAGATAAATGCCCAATCCGCGCCCGCGAAGCTGCTGCACCACCTGCGCGGCGTTGGACTTGATCGTGTCTCGAACCGCGAACAGTCCCGCGAGAGAAGTGCCTGCCGCCAGGCCCACCACCGTGGCGCCTTGCGTCGACCACTTGGTGACGAACGGTTCGGCCGCGTTCAAGGCCACTCCGTTTTCTCCCAACCACCGCAACGAACCGAGCCGAAGGACTTTTCCCTCGTGAGTGGCCTTTACTCCAGCGCCCCGCACCTCCTGCCACTCAGACACGAACAGGTCGGTGTCCGCAGCCTTCGCGATCGCCTGACTGATCGGATGGGTGGAATTCTTTGCGAGTCGCGCTGCCAGGGCGGTTGCCGCCGGAGTAATCGCCTCCGCTGCCACCAATTGTGGTTTTCCCAAAGTCAAAGTCCCCGTCTTATCAAAGGCAATTGCGGTGATGTTCCCGGCCTTTTCCAGGGCTAAGCCATCGCGAATCAGAATGCCACGTTTGGCCGCCGTGTTGGCGCTGGCCATGATCGCGGCGGGCGTGGCCAGCCCCATGGCGCAGGGGCAGGCAATGATGAGCACGGCAGCCGCGATGATGAATCCCGCGGCGGCACCGCCCGGGGGATGCGCCGGCCAGAGATACGGCGACAGCGTGTTAAACACTCTTTCTGCAGAGCCTGGCGCCAGACCCCACCAGAGTCCCGCCGCTAAAGCGATGGCCACCACAATCGGAACGAAAACATTGCTCACGCGATCGCCGAGGCGCTGAATGTTCGCCCGACTCGTTTGCGCGCGTTGCACCGCCGCTATGATGTTCGCCAGGGCGGTTGCTTCGCCGGTTTTGGTCACGCGCGCGACCAGCCGGCCGTTCAGGTTCACCGTGCCCGCGTAAACTTCGGCATCGAGCGATTTGTCCACCGCTTTGGATTCGCCCGTGAGCATGGATTCATCCACAGCGGAATCGCCCTCGGTCACCACCGCATCCACCGGGATGCGGTCACCGGGTCGAAGTGCGATGTAGTCGCCCATCCTCAGTTCGGCCACCGGGACTTCTCGTTCGGTGCGAGCCGAGGCCGAAGTTGCCGTGAACCGGGCACTCCGCAAATCGAACGCACCCTTGCTGTGCGAGTCCGCGGTGGGCACTTCGAGTCGACGCGCGGTCGATGGCGCAAGTTCCAACAGGCTCTTGAGCGCGCCGGACGCGCGTTCGCTGACGCGGGCTTCAATCCAATGTCCCACACTGATCAGGGTGATGATGGCGGCGGCCTCCATGAAATACAGATGACCTGGTCCGCCCGCCAATAGCGCCCAGGTGCTGTAGCCAAAGGCGGTCGTCGAGCCCAGTGCCACGAGTGTGTCCATGTTGGAACTGCCGATCTTAAGCTGCCGCCACGCGCCTCGATAAAATTGCGCCCCGCAAAAAATCTGAACCCCACCTGCGAGCACAAAGGCCAGCCACTGATACCAACGTTCCATGCTCACTTGAAACACCCATTCACCGAGCATTAGCGCACCCGTGACAATTCCGCCGAGCCAAAGATTCAAATGCCAGTCGCTGCGTTCCGGGCCGTGATGTCCGTGCGCGGCGGCCTGGATCGGTTTGGCATCATAGCCGGCGGCTTTAATGGCTTGAACCACCGCAGGGACGTCCTCACGCGCAGTCTGCCAGCGGACGGAGGCCTGGTTTGCCGCGAGCGAGACCGTTGCGTGGCGTACCCCGGGCACACTCTGGATGGCTTCCGTGACGTGGCGGGCGCAGTTGTTGCACGTCATGCCATCGACGCGCAACTCGGACACGGCGCTCGATGCCGAATTCTTCAGGGGAGGATTTTTGGGCAAACCCGCGTTCATACTGGCGGTGTCAAGATGCAACAGGCCGGAGTGCGACGCAATTCGCGGTGTAACAGAGCCGCGTCGGGTGCGATGGGCGGTTCTCCGGATACGCGAGCGTTATACTTTCGCTTGAGCCGCCGGGAGCAACAACGTAAGCTGGCAAAATGTTGGGCGGGGTAGCCAAGTGGTAAGGCAGGGCTCTGCAAAAGCCTCATTCGTCGGTTCGATTCCGACCCTCGCCTCCAAATACAAGTTGGCTCCTTACAACAACTTGTGTTTGGCGGGGAAGGAAAGTCCAGCAGTAGCTCCAGCAAAACCGACGCGTCCGCCACTTTTCGCGTAATGCGTCTGTAATGCGGAAC
>DASUGI010000083.1:0-40048 GCA_036274115.1 Verrucomicrobiia bacterium | reverse complement strand
ATTCGTTCAAGGCAACGCCGAGCACTGTCCCCAACCGCATCGAATGGCCGAACCTCAGTGTGGACGTAAAGGACTGGCTGGTCGCCGGCGGAGTTTTCACGCCGACGGAATGGTTTGGCGCACTTGGAGCGAAGGATGCCGCGGACAGATACCGGGCTGGCGAACGGCTTCCAACGGATTTTCCGGTTAATCCCAAAACCGAATCGCGTCATCTGTATCGGGGATTGATTAAGACCGAGGACAACCGCAGTCAGTTTCCGACGCTCGAACGATTGGGGACAGCCGAGTATCGCGATGCGGCTTTCATCCGAAGTGGGCGACTTAAACCGTGGTTGCAGTTGGCCGGACCAGACAGTGTTCTGTTCACCTACCGTTACGCCGGACAGCTAAGTGGCTCGCTTCTTTTGGAGCGGATTGACAGCACTGGCAAGGCTCATTGGACCACCGACACTGGCATCGGAACTCTCCGGCAAGTTCTGCCCGACACAAACGTCCTGGCCCTGGTTGGCGAACGTTCGCCAGTTCCGAACAAGGTTTCTGAGCCCATTCTCGTTCTCGTCAACACCGTGACGGGCGCCACGAACACAGTTTCGTTGTGGCGTTGAAGCGGCGGCGTTCCCGAATCCCATCGAACCTGCGGATTTCGCTCAAGGCGGATCATTGCGGTCACCCACTTGACGCCAGGCGGTTCTCTTGGCTATCAAATCAGGTTCATGAGCAAAACGGAAACGCATCATTTTCAAGCGGAGATTCAGCAACTGCTGAACATCGTCATCCACTCGCTGTACACGGACAAAGAGATCTTCGTGCGCGAATTGATTTCCAATGCGGCGGACGCGTGCGAGAAGCTACGGTTCAATCAGTCCTCCGGCAAAGCCGTTCAGCAATCCGAGGTCGCGCCAGGCATCGCCATCACCACCGACGACAAAGCCGGGACGATTACCATCACCGATACGGGCTGTGGCATGACCCATGGCGAATTGGTCGAGAACCTCGGCACCATTGCGCATTCGGGCACAAAGGCATTTCTCAAGCAACTGGCGGAAGACAAGAAGCCGGACGTGGGGTTGATTGGCCAGTTCGGAGTGGGCTTTTACTCGGCATTCATGGTGGCAAAAAAGGTCACCGTGCTCAGTCGCTCTTTCGTTCCGGAGGAACAGGGTTGGCAATGGACGAGCGAAGGGGGCGGGGGTTACGACCTCACGCCGGCGGAAGATTTGCCTCGAGGAACCAAGATCACGCTCGAACTGAAGGACGACGCCAAGGAGTTCGCGCAGGAAAGCACCGTGGAGCGAATCATCCAACGCTATTCGAGTTTCGTGCCGTTCCCGATTGAACTGAACGGCAAGCGGCTTAACACGGTGCAGGCCATCTGGGCGCGCAACAAGAATGAGATCAAGGAAGAGGAATACAACGAGTTCTACACGTTCGTCGGGCACGACCATGACAAGCCGCTGTTCCGATTGCACTTCTCCGCCGATGCGCCGTTAGCGATTCAGGCCTTGCTATTCGTGCCGCAACGAAATTTCGAGTCCATGGGCATGGGGCGAATGGATTCGGAAGTGAACCTGTATTGCCGCAAGGTACTGATTCAGGCGAAGGCGAAAGGGCTGTTCCCCGAATGGCTGCGCTTCCTCAAGGGTGTGGTGGACAGCGAGGATTTGCCGTTGAACATTTCGCGCGAGACGATGCAGGACACGTCGTTGATGCAGAAGTTGAACAAGGTTCTGACTGGCCGCTTCTTGAAATTCCTGGACGAACAATCCGAGAAAGAGGCGGAAGCGTACGAAAAATTCTATACCGAGTATCAGCGTTTCCTCAAAGAAGGCATCGTCACCGATTTCACGCACAAAGAAGCGCTGGGAAAACTGCTGCGTTACGAATCATCGACAACAGACAAAGGCAAGCTGACTTCGTTGGCGGACTACGTAAAACGGATGCCGGCTGAGCAAAAGGAGATCTATTGCCTGCTGGCGCCAAACCGCGCGGCGGCGGAAGCAAGCCCGTATTTCGAAGTGTTCAAGGAGCGGAAGTTTGAGGTGTTATTCCTCTTTGATCCCTGGGATGAATTCGTGATGGAACACCTGAACACCTTCGACGGCAAGACGCTGCGGCTGGCCGAGAAGGCGGAACTCGACTTGAGCGAGACGAAGAAGGATGGCGCACTCTCGGACGAAGCCGCGAAGTCGCTCGCGCAATGGTTAAAGGAGTCGTTCGGAGATAAAGTCGGCGAAGTGCGCGTTTCCAAGCGCCTGGTGGAAAGCCCGGCCGTGGTGGTGGACGCTGACAAGTTCATGACGTCGAGCATGCGTCGCATCATGAAAGCGATGAAGAAAGATGAGGACGTGACCTCGACCAAACACGATCTCGAAATCAATCCCGCGCACCCGATTATTTCCCGACTTGATGCCATGCGGCAGAAAGACTCCGCACTGGCCGTAAGTGTGGCGGAACAAATTCTCGACAATGCGCGCGTCGCTGCAGGTTTGTTGGAAGATCCGAGGGCGATGCTGAGTCGGTTGAACCAACTGCTCGAAAAGGTGCTCGCCCAGTGAAGGAAAGCTGGCGACGAGGTCAACCTTTGCTGGGGTGACGATGTTCTTCGTGGACCACGTCAGTATCAGTCAGCGGCACCGGGCACGGTGTGGGAATCACGTCGGAAGCGCGGTCGGTGAAAAGTTTGGACGCAGTGACTGTTCGTCCACGCGCACCGGGTACGGGCTCAACGCCGTAATGGAAGCCGCTCTCGTCCTCATAGCCGTACGGAATCTCAAAGCGCGAACGCAGCCAGCTCGCAAGGCGGTGCCAGAGTGAGCGTTGAGACGAGGGAAAACCAACCGTCGGCGAAGGTTGCGAATGGATTGTTGATGCGACTTCCTTCATAACGGCCTTAATGTGCCCCAAAGCTCAGGATTTGCCACAACCGGTTTGCGGAACAGCTCCTAGATGCCTACAACACAGGGGCTTGGACTTGGAAATCCTGCCCGAGCTCGCCCTTATGTCACCGACACAATCCGCGCGAACTGCTTGCGTCCGGCCAGCAAGAGTTGCGGACGGTCACCTTGCTTCTTCGCGAGCAGTTGCGCGCCTAAAGGCGATTGCGGCGTGATGACAAGGATCTCCTTCTTGTCCTGTTCCACCTCGGTGCCGCCGGCTCGCGGACCGATAAAGTAGAACTCCCGTTCCCCATCCAATTCCAATTCTACCAGCGCGCCAATGTCGATGGCTTCACCGGCGGCAAACTTGCGCGCTTCCAGTTTCTCAAACTCGGCAATCGATGCTTCCAATTCTGCTGCCTGCCGTGATTGACCGCGGGCGAGATACGATGCCTCGAGCCCGCGCGTATCGTACTTGTTATCCGCCTTGCTTTGCTCGTGCGTGGCTTCAGCGCGCGAGTTTTGCGCGGCACGAAAGTAAATCCCCAGTTCCGCCGTGAGCCTGGCGACAATCTTCTGAATGAGTGCGCGCTTGTTCATGCGGCGTGGCAAGTCGGTCGAACCATCAGGACGCGGAGAACTTTCCCCGTTCCATTGCACTTGGCTCGCGAAAAGTAGTTCAGCTTCCCTTTCCTCACTGTGCCATCCTGAAGTTTCAACGTGAGCTGCGGTGGCCAGCCGGCCTTCGCTTCAATCCCGCCCTCCACCTCGCCGGTGGCGGGAATTTTGTTTTTGCCCATCGCGTCAGTGTGCTGGAAATAGTCGTGGATTCAATGCGTAATGCCGCAAGCTGAGTGACGTCGCGCGCCTCAATCCGTTCGCACCGCCTTGAACCCGCCAGTTCCGGTTGGGACGAGCTTGACGCCGTGCCAGCCGACCAACGTTTCGAATGCATACAAGCATTCTTCTCTGGTCAGCGCCGTCTGCATCTTGAGAAAAACCTTGCCGTCCGGCAGTGACGGACCGGTTACATCCAGTTTTCCGCCCGAAAAATCGGAATAGATCATCAGGACGCTCCATAGCGGAGCACTCGTAAAGTTAATCGAACCTGGAGGAAGAAGCTCTGTCTTCTCCACGCCGAGGTTTGTTGTCGTAAAAGTGGCTGAGTGCGGGTTGAGGTTCGTAACCCTCTCTTCGGACGCGACGAGCAGGAACTTTGAACCGTCGGGCACAACCGCAATTTGTTTTCCGGAAAGTGCACTTTTCAGAACCTGTGCGGCTTCACTTCGATTGGTGGCCGTCGTTGCTAGTGAAAACCTGACATTCGGCAGGAGCGGGTGCTGGAGGAGGGTTCGGTCTGAGAACACCGAGAAAAGATCCAGGACCGTCTGAAGGGAGACTTCGTCGAGCATGATCCCGGGCGCCCGTTGAATGGTGTTGGCGGCTGCATTGGTGAGGGTGAGTATGCCTGGCTGGGCATTGGTGGAGAATTTGGCCGTCACACTGCGGTTGGTTGAATCAATCGCAAACAGCTCGAAACCGCCTGCCTTGCCGCCTTCACGCTGACCCTCGCAGAACATCAGTTCAGCCGATTGAGAAGGCGACGTTTGAACTATCGCCAGTTTCAAATCCTCGACGTGGATGATTCCCTTGAGCCGCGGCTGGGACGGACTTTGCGGGAATCCTGCCAAAGGCATGATGGCGAGAAGTAACAGTAGCAAGGTTTTCATTCTGTCGAGGTTGCTATCCCACTTTGCAAGAATCGGCCGCTTTGGCGGTGGCAGCGTTCTGGATGAGTGCATGCTTGTTCATGCGGCGTGGCAAGTCGGGTCGAACCATCAGGGCGACGAGGAGAACTTTCCGCGTTCCGTTGCACTTGGCTCGCGAAAGTCGCTGAGCTTCCCTTTCCTCACCGTGCCATCCTGAAGCTTTAACGTGAGTTGTGGTGGCCAGCCAGCCTTGCCTTCAATCACGCCTTCCACCACGCCGATGGCGCGGGTCAGTCGGTGAACCATGATCTCGCCGAGATAACCCTCGCCGGTGGCGGGTGTTTTGTTTTTGCCCATGCCTCCAGTCTGCGGAAAATTACTGCGGGGTTCAATGCCGAATACCGCCGCCCACTCGCCGCGTCCGCCCGAGCGTTTCCGGTTGCTTCAAATCATGTGACAGAACATCGCGTCGCGGAGCTTGGGTTCGAACCACGTGCTCTTGGGCGGCATGATGCCGCCAGCGTCAGCGATGGTCATCAGGTCTTCGATGCTCGTCGGGAACATGCTGAACGCACAGGCGTATTCGCCGCTGCTGACGAGCTTCTCCAATTCCGCAGTGCCGCGGATGCCGCCAACAAAGTTGATGCGCTTGCTGGTGCGCGGATCGGTAATGCCAAAGACCGGGTCGAGCACGAATTTCTGGAGCAACGTGACATCGAGCTTTTCGATCGGATCGTTGGTGGCGGCAAATTGGGGGCGGAACGTCAGCGTGTGCCACTGGCCGTTGATGAACAAACCGAGTTCGTGTTTGCGCGTGGGCTTGGCTGCACCGTTGGGTTTGATGACGAAGATGGCGTCCAGCTTCTGCAACAACTGGGCGGCAGTAAGACCGTTGAGGTCTTTGAGCACGCGGTTGTAGGGCAAAATCTGCATCTGGTTGTGTGGAAAGATGACAGCAAGGAATTGCCCGCTGTGACCCGCGCCTTTTCTAGATTGATAAACGCGCCCCGCCGCGGCGCTGCGATGATGGCCATCGGCAATGTAAAGGAACGGAATCTTCACAAACTGGTCGGCGATGAATTGAATGCCGTCCGTATCAGCGACGGTCCACGACTTGTGGCGCACACCGTCTTTACCGGTGAAATCAACATCCGGCTTTCCAGCGATGCGCTTGGCGATGAATTCATCCAAAGCCGCGACAGCGCGATACGTCAGAAACACCGGCCCCGTTTGCGAGTTCAGCGTTTCAATGTGGCGCACGCGATCGTCTTCTTTGTCCGGCCGGGTGAACTCGTGCTTCTTGATGATGTTGTTGAGGTATTCCTCGCAGCTGGCAGCGGCGACAAGGCCAACCTGCTCGTGACTGCCCATGATCTGCCGGTAGAGATAAAAGCACGGTTGTTTGTCCTGAACGAGCGCACCCTGGCTGATGAACCGGGTGAAGTTCTCCTTGCCCTTGGCATAGACGGCGTCCGAATAGAGGTCGGTGCCCGGCGGCAGATCGATCTCGGGTTTGCTGACGTGCAGGAAGCTGAGCGGATTACCGGCGGCCATCTGGCGGGCTTCCTCGGACGACATGACGTCGTAGGGCAGCTCGCAGATTTGGGCGGCGAGTTCGGGTTTGGGTCGCAGGGCGGCAAAAGGTTTCAACGTAGCCATAAAAGCGGGCGCGAAGATAGGGACGGACAGGCGGGAACGCACGAAAAATTCCCAAAAGAAAGCTTGCCACTTCGTGCTCACAAGTTATGCTCTGCGCCCTTAATTTAGGAAAGATTTATGGCAAGAATTTGTGAAATCACCGGCATTGGCCCGCGCAAAGGCAGCATCATCTGGCGCAGTGGTAAGGCGAAGAAACAGGGCGGTATCGGTACGCACGTCACCGCGATCACCAAGCGCAAGTTCATGCCGAACCTGCAACGTGTGAAGGCGGTCGTGGACGGCGAAGTCCGCTACATCCGGGTTTCCACCCGTGCACTGAAAAAGGGCCTGGTCACCAAAGCGCCCAAACGCACCTGGAAGAAGCCGGAAGCCAAAGCGTAAGCACCGATTTCCGGAGGTCAATTTTGAAAGCGAGGTTCACCGCCTCGCTTTTTTCTTTTGGGGGAACTGCTTCCCGCAGTCAGAAGTAACTCGTAGAAACTAACGGACCTTGAGCATTCCGGGATCGATTACGCGGGTCCAGTGTTCCTGCTCAGCAATGGGAACCAGTCCGCTCTGAACTTTGTGCCAGGCGTTTTCGCGCATCGAACGCCAGCCGAATTGCCGCGCGGCTTCGCGAAGCTGGCGGGTCTTGACTCCGGGTTGAATCAGATCGGCGATGATTTCATTAAGCAAAAAGAACTCGTAAATGGCGACCCGTCCGCGATGGCCTTTCTCGTTGCACTCGACACAGCCGCGTCCGCGCCACGCTTTCACTTCGCCCGGTTCGATTCCCAGCGCTGCGGCCATTTCCTTGCGCACGTTGGGGGCGATGTCTGAATCCGGTTCGGCACAGTGGCGGCAAATGCGGCGGGCGAGCCGTTGCGAGATGCTGCACACGAGCGAAGCCGCGACGAGGTAAGGTTCAATTCTCATTTCCAACAGGCGCGTGACGGCGCTCACGCTGTCGTTGGTGTGCAAGGTGGAGAAAACCAGGTGGCCGGTTTGCGCGGCGCGAATCGCAATCTCCGCCGTGTCGAAGTCCCGAATCTCGCCGACGAGCACCACATCGGGATCGTGCCGCAGCACGGAGCGCAGTCCCGCGGCAAAAGTCAGCCCGATGGCTTCCCGGACCTGAATCTGAACCGTGCCATCAAGTTGATACTCGATGGGGTCTTCGAAGGTGATGATCTTCCGCCCTTCGTCATTGGCCTGGGCGAGCGCCGCGTAAAGGGTCGTGGTCTTCCCGCTGCCGGTCGGACCGGTAAGTAACACGAGGCCCTGCGGCAATTGGGTCAATTGGGTGAGAATGGCCTCGTGTTCCGGCGACATTCCCAATTGCCCAAGATCGAGGAAGAGATTTTGCCGCCCAAGAATGCGCAAGGCCACCGCCTCGCCGTGCTTCGTGGGCATGACGGAAACCCGCAAATCGTATTCCTCATCGCCCGTCTTCATGGCAATGCGGCCATCCTGCGGCAGGCGCTTCTCTGAAATATTCAGACCGGCCATGATCTTGAATCGGGACACCACTGCCGGATGCAGATTGCGCATGTCCGCCGGCACGGGAACGGTTTCCAGGATTCCGTCCACGCGGTAGCGCAACCGGATGGCGTTGGCGTACGGTTCGAGGTGAATGTCCGTGGCGCGCAACCGCAGCGCTTCCTGGAGAATCTGATCCACGAACGCCGAAATGGTTGCTTCGATGGCCGAATCAGTCGCCTTGCCCTGCACGTCGAAGACAATCTCGCGGTCCATCTCCATGCCGCCGCGTTCCGCGCGCAGCTTCTGAATGGTTTCTGCGCCGAGACCAAAATGCTTTTTGATGACGGTGTGAATTGCGCTCGGGGTGGCCAGGAGAATCTGGAAGCGCTGGTTGAGCAGCAACCGGAGGTTGCCCATCTCCATCTGGCGCGGCGGTTCGCTGAAGGCGAGGCTGAGCATCCCCCCCTCGTTGGAGATTGGCAGCATGTGATGGTGGAAGATCAACCGGATGGGCACCAGTTCCAGCGTCTCCCTTTTGAGGTCGAGGGTGGACGGATCAACGAACTCCATGCGAGTCACCTCAGCCAGAGCGCGCCAGGTGAGTTCTTCCGACGCGAAGTTCAAATCCACAATGGCGCGGTGCTGCGGAAGGTTGAGCCGCTTTTGGCGGCGACGCACCTGCTCCAATTGCGCCACGGTAAGTCTGCCCTGCTCCACCAGCAGGTCGCCAACTTCGCGCGGAGCAGCAACGGAATCCGTCGTCATTTCAAAGGCACCTCGATCGTCTGCTTGACGTTCAAAGGCAGAACGTTGGTCTGCACCGCGGTATTGGTCAGTGTCAGACGCGGCGTGACGGCATCCACAATAAACAAGTTGGTCACGACCATGCTGCCCACCGGAATGCTGACCAGTTTGTCACCCACTCGCAAGAGCGCGTTCTTCGGACCATCGCCAGAGCGGTAAAATCCGTGGTAAGTGAGTTCGACTTTCCAGGTGGTCGGCGGCGGTGGAGGCGCGGGCTTTGTGGGAGCAGCTGGAGGCGGGGTGCGGGGCACGAAGTAGGTCGTGGCGAACAGGTCCAGCTGGGATGCCACCACAAGTTCAGTGGCTTTGGCAGGTGTAAACAGAGCTTCCAATTGGGCAACCGGCACCGGAGCGGTGGCAATGGCGGCGTTGGTTGAACTCTCCCGATACGGCGGGAAGTGCCGGCTAAAGCCGCTCCCGACAATCACGAGGGCCAGCAGCAGCCACAAACCCGCATGCAAACCGATCACAAACCCGCGGCTTCTCAACGTGTCGCTCAGATGGTACTTGCCTCGGCTCATTTATTTCTGGAACACAAAGCCAACCACGCGCAACGAGAGCCGCACTTCATCGGCCTTCTCCGGCGACTGTTTGCGCAGCACGACGCGGTCGATGAACAGGGCGGGCTTGTTCGTTGGCGCTTCGGGCAGACCGGCGGCTTTAACTTCATCCGCGCGCAAGGGCAGCGTCTGCAGGAACCGGCTGATATTGGGAGTCGATCCCGTCAATTCGATCTGGAGGGGTAATTCGGCGAGCGAACCGCCGTTGTTCGTGGATACGTGCGTCAGGGGCAGCGGTGCGGCGATGGAGTGAATGGTGGCCACTTTCGCATGGATGGCCGTGGTCAACAAACTCTCGAGAAACGCGAGATCTGCCCAAAGCAACGACGGTTCTCTCATGGCAGCCGAAGGTTCTGGAAAGCCGTTAAATACGGCGGGTTCGAGCACAACGCTCTCCTGCTTGGCGAGCCGGGCCAGCGCGTCCATGCGGCGACCGGCTTCATACAGGTAATCCACCAGCAGGAATGGCTCGTCCAATTGTGCGCGCAGCATGGCATCGAGTTCGACTCGGGCTTGAGCCTGTTGACGTGCGGCCTCAAACGCCGCGCGCGCAGTGTGCGTGGCTTGAAGCTGGTTGGTGATTCCGGCGAAATCGAGAGCCAGCACATTGGTTTTGCCAAGCTGACCTGCGAGTCGCCGCCAGGCTTGATCCAGGGGTGCGGCCAGACTCCTGGCTTTGCGATCCAGGGGCACGAAGCCGAACAAATACACCGCGCCCAGAACGCCCGCCAGGAGCGGGAGAATACTGCGGCGCCGGGTTTCAGCATCAAGTCGCATGCTCAAGGTGAAAAGAAAGCATTGCCCGGCATTCGACCGGACGGCGGGATGCGGACTTTGTTGGGCGGGGCTGCTTGGAATTGCGTGGTTGAAAAATCCAGCGCGAGCGCAAAATGGCGATCCGGCACGATCACTTTTCCGTCCGCGAGGCAGCGGCGCAGGTCTTCAGGAAGCAGATCAACACGCTCAAAAACTGGTGACTTCTTCAAGCTGTTCACCACGAGACTCAGGGTGCTGCGTGCGGCCTCTGCTTCCCCGGGCACGCATAATTCGGCAATCAATCCTGGCCGAACGGGAGCGGCATCGGTTGCTTCCGGTCGTCGCAAAGCCGGCTTGTTTGTCGTTGCAGGTTCAGGTTCGAGGGTAAAGTAACTTTGCTGATCGGCGATCAACACGCACCACAGGGAACGATTGCTCCGCGCGGATTGCAGCAAGGTCAGCGAGTCGAGCGTATCCATCGTGCGTTGCTGGCGTTCAAACAGCGGCTGCAATTCGCCGTAACCCTGCAACAAATCACGCGTCCGGGTATTCGTCTCCTGCACGACGCTTAAGGCCGCCTGAACTTTGTTCATCAGGGCCTGCTGCCGTTGGATCAGATTCAGCTTGTGCCAGAACCCGAAACCCAAAGCCAGACAACCGACCACCAGCAAGACAGCATTGGCCAGTTCAAAGCGCTGGCGAACCAGACACCTCTTCCAGGCCGCGCGCCGGTTGGCCGGAAGCAAAGAGGCCGGCTGTGGGCTGTGTCCGAGCGACTGCAAGGCCGCGCCCAATGCGATTTCAAATCCTGGCAATAAAGGCGACGCGCTGGCGATGCTGCTGGGTGGCCAGCTCTGGAATTTCAGTCCGGCACGCTGCGCGAGATAATCGCGAAAACCCGGTTGCTCGAAGACCCCGCCCGTCGCGATGAGGTCTCCCATGGAGTCGAAGGTAAAGCCGCGGCATTCACTCAACTGCCGTTTCAATTCCGCCGCCCAGCCATCCACGATTTCCGCAAAACCCGGCAAGGCTTCGTCGCCAGCCAGGAGATTGGTGCTCTGTTGCAGGCCCTCAGCCATTTGCGGCGTGCTGTGCAACAGTCGCCCGATGGCGCGAGTAAAAAAGTCGCCTGCCATCGGGAAACTGGTGGCGAAAACGGCCACGCCATTGCGAATGACCACCAGCGTGGTGTTCTGCGCCCCGGCGTGCACCAGCACCGCCTTGGGACGTGTTGGCGGCGCGCAATGCCAGGCGGTGAGCAGGGCGTTGGCGACCGTGGTAATTTCCCGGAACTCTTCATCGTCCAGCCCCAGTTGAGCGATGCGCGCCTGAATCTCACCTTCCTGGCAGAAAGTCACCCAGAAACTCTGGCGATGATCAGCAGTGATCGGGACGCGGATGAAGTCATAGACCATCACGCTTTCACTCACGCCGCCAAGCTTGACGGTTTCCGCTTCAATCAGTTGACGCGCCTCGGCATCAGGCGCGGGCGGGAGTTCGACAATCTGCGAGGCGGCGAGATCCTGCGGCAACGCCAGGGCGAGCGGGGGTCGTCCCCATTCCGCAACGGTCGCCTGCATGTGGGCTTTGAGTTCCTCGGGGGCGATGAGGCCCTCCGCTTGCAAATCGATTGCTTCCTGCCGCAGCACGCGGAGTTTGCCGAAGCGACTTTCAAGGAGCAGCAACCGAATGTGACGGCTGCCCGCATCCACCGCGAGCACGCGGCGCACTGGGGGCTCAAGGACGCGGCGCTTTTGATGAGCTGACGCCGGTATCACGCTACCTGGAGTGGTTGGAGTCGACAGCATCGTCGAAAACGACGCCATCGCCCGAATCGTTGATGATGGTAGCGGTCACGAACACCAGCAGATAGCGCGGAGTGTCGACGGCGGTGCGTCGGCGGAACAAGGATCCAATGTAAGGAATACTGCCGAGGATCGGCACGGACTCGACCAACTCGGTGGTCTGTCGTTCCAGAACGCCGCCCATGGCCACCGTTTCACCCGACTTGATGACCGTGCGCGTGGCCATCTCTTGCGTGCGATATTGCGGCAGTTTGATGACGAGGTCCACGTTGTTGGAGATGCTCTGCTGGATGGTGGCGTAATCCACCAACTGGACGTCCGTTTTGACACTTGGGTTCAGCGCGAGCAGGATGTGCCGACCGTCGCCGGAGATGCTGGCCATGACGTTGAGTTCCGCGCCCGAGGTGATCTTGGTGGGTTTGCCACTGGGAACCAGCGATGAGGCCGTGAAGTACTGCCCGATCGTCTGTTTGACGGTGTACTCTTCGTAGTAGTATTGGACTTTGCCATCGCTGATCGAAGCCGGGCGGTTGTTTATCACGGTAAGCCGTGGAGCGCTCAGCGTCTGGCTTTCGCCGCTTTGTTCGAGCGCGCTGATCGTTGCCGTGAGCTGGGCCTGATCCAGGATGTTGGTAAACATGTACTGGATGCCCAGGCCGAGATTCGGCGCCTGCGACTCCGGAAGCAGTCCGCTCAGGCCCTGAGGCACCGACCCTCCTGCGGCCACCGTAGCGGCATTGGCTTGCAGCCGGCCCGTCTCCCACAACACACCCAATTGCAGGAATGCCGGCTTGGACAGCGTGACAAATCGCGCCTCGATCAGTACTTGCTGAATGGGCTGGTCGAATTCCTTGATGATGTTCTCCAGCACGTCCAACTGTTCAATCGAGCCCCGCGCCACAATGAGATTGCGCTCGTAATCAATCATGTATTTCGAGCCGGTGAACAAATTCGTGATGGCACGTTCAATGGCGGGCATCGCGGGCGCTTCGTCATTGACGAACTTTCGGAACTTCTGGTTTTCGGTAACCGTGACCACCTGGCCCGCCGTTACCTGTGAGCGCGTGACATCCTCCGCCCCGAACGCCGCCGGGAGAACGAATCCTTTTCGCAGCTTGTAAAACCGCACTTCCTCCATCAATCGATTGGTGCTGCTGGCGTCAATCATCCACACCAGATCCTGCCCGACCTGGAATTGAACCCCGTAGTTGCGCCCGACATATTTGAAAAACTCACCCAGCTTGACGTTGTCCAGGTTGATGGTGAGGCGGTTCGTCAGGGCGGGAAGGGTTTTGTCTGCGATGATGTTGACCCCGGACGACTGACTCAGGTTGAGGATGACCGTTTCAAACGGAACATTGTCGAGGTGAATGGAGACCTCCTTCTCGAGGACTTTCCCCATCGGACCCTTGGCGGCCTCAAAGTCAAACAACGGCCCTTTCTCGCGAATGGTTTTCCCGAAGTTCTTCGGAATCCATGGTGAACTTTCAATGAGATCCACGGCGTCGCGCACGTCTTTGCGCGCCGGGAGCCCCCGACCTTCCTTCTCCGTGAGCACATCCATGGCGGATGGGTTGTAGGTGGCGTTATTCTGCGCATCAATGTTCCGAATTTCGTCTTCCAGCGCTTGCTCCCGCAGCCGCTTGCTTTGCTGCAACACCCAGGTGTTAAGCCGCTGGAGCATGGTGTTCGTCGGGTCGAATTGCAGGAGTCCCGCCGCTTTGATGCGCGCCTCCTCCCATTGATTGTGGCCCGCCAGTCGGAAAACTTCTTTGATTTCGGAATCGTAAACGGGGTCGTAAGTGACTTTGTCTGACTCGGAAATTGCCAGGGGCAGGTCGTTGGTTGATTGCGTTGCAGGCACTGCGGGCGGTGGGGAGTTGGTCCGAAACACCGGCATGGGAGGCTCCACCGGCGCTTTCGTCACCGTTTGTTTCGATTTAGATCTTGGCTGCTGGCAACCGGTGAAGAGCACCAATGCGGCAAAAATCAGGACCAGTCTTAACATGTTCAACACACTCGCTCCATTTGATCGATAACCGATGATCCGCCCAAAAACCTTAACGAACCCATACGAGAACAACCAAGGTTTTTCGTGTGGACGACATCGGAAACGAACGCCCTATCCTGAATTCGCCAAGTCTTAGGCACCGTTAGGACGTTGAAACCCGGATGATTATTCGGTTTTCAGCGGAAAAAATCCCGCCGAGCTTCAGTTGTTCGGATGAAGTTCATTAGCGTCGCCGCATCGTCGCACGTTTCATTTCACGATCCGCGTCCCGACGTTTCAAGTCCTCACGCTTGTCGAATTGTTGTTTCCCTTTGCCCACCGCCAGTGAAACTTTCACCTTGCCGTTCTTCCAGTAGAACGAGAGCGGCACCAGTGCGTTTCCTTTGACCGAGGTCAGTTCAAACAGCTTCCGAATCTCTGCCTTGTTGAGCAACAACTTTCGCGTGGCCTTCGGCTGGTGGTTCTGAAGATTGCCGTGCGAGTATTCCTCGATGTGCGCGTTGTGAAGAAACACCTCGCCGTTGTCCACCCGCGCGAAGGCGTCAGCAATCTGGCCCTTGCCCGCGCGCAGGGCTTTGACTTCCGTGCCGCGCAGAACGATCCCCGCCTCGAACGTTTCGAGGATATGATAGTCGCGCCGGGCCTTTGGATTGTTGACGATGTCAGCCATAAACGACAACAGCCAGAGGTTGAAGCCTCTGGCTGCGCAAAACAAGTGGGTTTGGCGCTCAGTGCTTCTTGCGCTTCTTGGGCTGCGGCCGGGTCAGTTCGACAAGTTCCGGCATCTCCCAGCCGACCTTGTCTTCCAGAATCTCGCGCAAGGCGATGTCCGCCGCGCCGAGATTCGCCGCGTCCGGGATGAGGGGACGGCCCATGCCGCCACCGCCCGCGTTCAATTGACGCACCCGGCGCGACACGAGATTGATGAGCACGTTGGGGTTGCCAACCTTTTCCAGAGCTTTCCGACAGAGTTCAGCGTTCACAGTATTATCAGTCCTAAAATCGAGCGCGACAGCATAGCCAACGCAACTGGCGGTGCAATATCAAAAATCGCCTTTCAAACTTGCTCCGACGCAGACATTGGCCTAAAACCCTCTCCCGCATGTCCGAATCAAAGCGGTCCCGTTCCCCGGCAAAAAGCGGTCAATTCAACCTCGAAGCCTTTCTAGCGGCCAGCACGGCAACCGTAAACGCTGCGCTGGACCGTTTCCTCCCGGCGGAAACGACCAAGCCAGCGACGATACACAAAGCCATGCGCTATTCCCTGTTTGCCGGGGGCAAGCGCATGAGACCCGCGCTGGTGCTGGCGGCCGCCCAAGCCTGCGGAGGCCGCGAAGCCGATGCCCTTCCCCTCGCCTGCGCCGTCGAATGCATCCACACTTACTCGTTGGTGCACGACGATTTGCCCGCGATGGACAATGATGACTATCGCCGCGGCAAGCTGACGAATCATAAAGTTTTCGGCGAAGGCATTGCGATCCTGGCCGGTGATGCGTTGCTGACCCAGGCGTTTGAAATCGCCGCTCAAGCGCGAGGTTGGCCGCGCTATTCGCATCGCGACCTCGTTTTGGAAATCGCCAAAGCGTCCGGGTCCTTGCAGCTCATCGCCGGACAAGTGGCCGACCTCGAAGGTGAGGGCAAAAAGACCTCGGTCGCGCAATTGAAATACATTCACGAACGCAAGACCTCGGCCCTGCTCTGCTGCTCCGCGCGACTCGGCGGCATGAGCGCCAACTGTTCAGCCAGCCAGCTAAAAGCGCTCACTGACTTTGGTTACCATGTCGGTCTCGCCTTCCAGGTCATCGACGACATTCTCGATGTCACCCAAACCAGCGAGAAGCTCGGCAAGACCGCGGGCAAAGATACCAGGGCTCAGAAAGCGACTTACCCGTCAATTGTCGGCTTGGAAAAATCCCGCAAGATTGCGGCGGACCTCACGAGCAAAGCGTTTGCTGCCTTGAAGCCGTTTAAGGGAAAAGCGGTAGCGCTGGAGGCACTCGCGGAATTTCTCCTGAAACGCGACCGTTAAGCCAGGTTAAGACAAAATTCGTCAACGATGGCTACCACTGCCAGGCGAAGATCTTGCGGTCCTCCTCACTGACCGCCCAAAGATTATCGGGCCAGACTTCTTTTCCGTACTTCAAAAAGCGCGCGCTTCCGTCAGCGAAGGCAAAGTTCGATCCGCCGGTGCGGCTCACGGTACCTGACCTGAAAGTTGAATGACATCCGCGCTCAACCTGGTCCGCGTCGTTTCCGGTGCCTTCCCGCAAGTCCATAAAATAGTGTTGCGATACGACCACTCCGACGTCCTTTTGCAGATTCTTCTTTTCGCCGAAGATGACCGTTTCAGATGGCTTGGGGATAACCATTTCCTTGATTGACGCTCGCGGGTAGACGCCCGCCATGTATTGGTCAAACTCGGGCTTGGGGAGCGCTCTCTCGAAATAATCATTCCACCCATTGATGATATAACTGCGCGGGGAACGATCCGCCAAACTCGGAGCATTGGTGTCCGTCAAAGGCGTCCCGCGGCGAGCGTCCGTGGCGCAGACGAGCAGATCCAGGTTCTTATAATTCTCCTGGAGCAATGTGGGCCAGCGATACGCATTGGTGCGTGGCGGTAGCAGGTCGGAATTATCACTGGCGTAGACCGTCGCAGCCAACGAAATCTGTTTCAAGTTGTTAGTGCACTTGATGCGATACGCGGCTTCTTTGGCCCGCGACAACGCGGGCAATAACATGCTCGCGAGAATTGCGATGATGGCTATGACCACCAGCAATTCAATGAGCGTGAAGCCCCAGCGTCCCGGCGTGCGGATGTCTGGATTCTGTATTCTCCGTTCTCGGGATTCGATTTCTTTACACATGTTCATGTTCGCTTGAATTGAATTGACGCTTTCCGACGTCAGATAGTTTCGGGAACCTTGGTTACATATTCATGTCAAAAACGAAAATCATCCTGATCGTAGTCAGCCTCATTACCTTGGGTGGATTCAGCTTTTACCTGAATAAGGACTCGTTCGCTTCGGAGACTATTCAAGTCTCGCACCGAGTCAGTCCCTGGTTGACTTCACTTCGCACGAAACGCGCCAACGATTTGGGAGTTCCAGTAACCTTTACTCTTAGTGGATATTATCGCCTGACCAACTTGAAAGTGGTGCTGGCTTCCGAAATCGAAACCAACAAGTACGCGCACCCGATTTGGGAACTCACCAGTGAATCCAATTCCGTACCCGTGGCTACCTTCGCCTACGGCAGTGGCATTCGCGGCATGCATCCCGCCGTGAAAGGGGCGCGACCCGACCCGCTCGTGCCCGGGGTGCCATACCGGCTCCTGGTCAAGACCGACCGGGACACACAAGCGCAGCACGACTTCTGCATCGTCACCAATCGCTGAGCGCCTGACCTATTTCGCCACGTGGCAACTGACACAGTGACCCGGCGAAATCTCGCGCAACGACGGCAGTTGAGCCTCACAGAGCGGCCTTTCCGCTACCGGACAGCGCGGATGAAACCCACAGCCTGACGGTGGATCAATTGGCGACGGCACATCACCCGGAAGCATAATGCGCTGACGCTTCGTATCGGGATCGACCTCGGGCACAGCCGAAATCAGGGCCTGCGTGTAAGGATGTTTTGGCGCCCGGATGATCTCCTTGGCATCAGCCAGTTCAACCACCTTGCCCAAATACATCACCATCACGCGCCGGCTGATGTGCTCCACCACCGCGAGGTCATGCGCGATAAACAAATAGGCAATGCCAAGCTTCTGCTGCAGGTCTTGAAGCAGGTTGATGATTTGTGCCTGCACGGATACATCCAGCGCGCTTACGGGCTCATCGCAAACAATCAACTTTGGTTCCACTGCCAAGGCTCGCGCGATACCGATGCGCTGGCGTTGGCCACCGCTGAACTCATGCGGATAGCGCTGGGCGTAGGCCGCATCCAATCCCACCGCTTTCAGCAAATCCGAAACTTTCGAGCGTCGGGCCGTTTGATTTTCGGCCAAACCATGGATGTCCAAAGCCTCACCAATGATGTCTTCCACCGTCATCCGCGGGTTCAGCGAGCCGAAGGGATCCTGAAAAATCATCTGAAACTTTCGCCGGCGCGCTCGCAGTGCGCTTCCGTTCATTCGCGCAATGTCTTCCCCTTCGAACCGGATGTTCCCAGAGGTTGGCTCGATCAGCCGCACAATCGCCCGACCCAAAGTGGTTTTTCCACAACCACTCTCGCCTACCAACCCGAGGGTTTCGCCAGGCGCGAGACTGAAGCGGACGTCGTCCACCGCTTTGACATGTGCTCGCGTCCGCCGGAACACCCCGTGCTTTACCGGGAAGTAAACTTTTAAATTTTGAACTTCGAGCAAACTCATTGTCGCACAGACTGAAAACGCCCCGCCGAACAAGGTCAAGCGCAACATCACGCGCTTGTCACGTTGAGTCGGACCGCTCGTTCCGATCGCCCTTTGGTTTGACGCTCGCCTCGCGGACTGCTAGAACCCCGGGGCAACCCGGAAGGTTGCGATTCCCGAACCATGAAAAAAGACGCTCAACCCAAGTACCGAAGAATCCTCGTCAAACTCAGCGGCGAAGCTTTGGGCGGAGAGAGCGCGATTGGCATTCACGCGGGTTCAGTTCAAAGCATGGCCGAACAGGTCCGGGAAGTGCGCGACCTCGGCGTGCAAGTGGTCATCGTTCTCGGTGGCGGCAACATCTTTCGCGGCCTGGCCGGAAGCGAGAAGGGAATCGAACGTGCCACCGGCGATTACATGGGCATGTTGGCCACGATCATCAACTCGCTCGCCCTGCAGGACGCTTTGGAAAAACTCGGCGTCGCCACTCGCGTGCAAACGGCCATCGCGATGCCGCAAGTGGCCGAAACCTTCATCCGACGCCGTGCCGTGCGCCACCTGGAGAAAGGCCGCGTCGTGATCTTCGGCGGCGGCACGGGCAATCCCTATTTCTCCACCGACACAGCAGCCGCACTTCGAGCGACTGAGATTGGTGCCGAAGTTATTTTGAAAGCCACCAAAGTGGACGGCATTTACGATAGCGACCCAAAGAAGAATCCCAAAGCCAAGCGCTTCGAACAGATCAGCTATCTCGACGCACTGCAAAAGCAGCTCAAGGTGATGGACTCAACCGCGTTCTCGCTGTGCATGGACAACAAAATGCCCATCATCGTTTTCGACCTGTTCAAGCCGCACAATCTCAAGCGCGTCGTCATGGGCGATCCGGTGGGCACTGTCGTGACGGGCTAGGCGATGCCGGAACTTCCCGAAGTTGAGGTGCTCGCGCGGCACTTGGGGCCGCTCATCGCGGGCAAACGCATCCGCAAGGTCACGGTCCGCCGCGCCCGGGTGTTGCGTCCCACCACACCGCGTCAGCTCCAACGCACGCTCACCGGCGCACGCTTCGACCACCTCATTCGTCGCGGCAAGTATCTGGTCTTCGGTTTAACCTCCCGGAATCGTAAACCTATCCCGCTGCTGGGCCATCTGGGCATGACCGGACGCATGTATCTTCTGCCACGCAATGGCGCGCTGCCGAAGCACGCGGCCGTGGTTCTGGATCTGGGGGCCGAACAGTTTGTTTATGAAGACGCGCGATATTTTGGCCGGCTCACGCTGGATACCAGCGCCATGGCACCACTTGGCCCCGAGCCGCTGGGCAACGAGTTCACCATTGATGTCTTTGCTGACGCACTGGCGCGTTCTCCTCGAGCCATCAAAATAAAGCTGCTGGATCAGGAACTGGTGGCGGGAATCGGTAACATCTATGCCAGTGAAGCACTTTATCTTGCCGGCATTTCACCACAGCTTCCCGCGAACCGGCTCTCGCCAGATCAAATCAAACGCTTGCACCGGGCAATTCGCAAAGTGCTGACTCATGCCATTCACTTCGGCAGCACGATTCCGCTGAATCATAGCGGCAAGAACGGGGACGGCTTGTTTTACTTCGGTCTGGCCGATGACGCTCCTGATTTCTATGAGGAGCGCCTCCGGGTTTACGACCGCGGCGGTCAACCCTGTTCCCGTTGCCGGACTCCCATCCGTCGCATCGTGCAAGCCGCGCGAAGCACGTTCTTCTGTCCGCAATGTCAAATTCGTTCCCGGCGGTGACCAAGCTCGCTAGCGCAGCGGCTTGATCTCTTGTAACTCATCACCAGCGCATTTCCATTCGCACAACACATCTGCCTTTCCTTTGCGCCACGCCTTGAACTCTTCCGGAAAATACCGTTTCGTCAGTTTGCGCTCCCTGACACCCGACGCATCACAGCCGAGCAACAACGCGTGCCCCTTGTAAATCCGTGCATGACCAATCACCCGGCCTGCGTTCGCCGGCAGAACAGGCGGGGGAGGTTTGTCGAGGACCAAAAAACTCAACGGCAAATCGCGCAAATCGATTCCCGTCGCAGTGGCGAACCGCGCCCAGTTGCTGTCGGTAAAAACCTCCGATGGCGGCGACGCGAAATGATGACACCAGTGACGTTCATTTTCCCGGGCGAGGATTCCGCAACGCTCCTGGTGCGTGCAGGGAGCAACGATGCTGAATTGCCCGCGCAACCGCTCTCGCACGGCGATCAGCGTGAGACTCGACTCGTAAGTGCCCGGCTCAACCCACAAAACGCATTGCGCCTTCAAAGCCTCATCGGCGAGCGCTTGGGTTTGCTCCGGCGTCAACTCGGTCAGCACATGACTGATGAGCAAAATGCTGTCCGTCGTGGGCGATCCGTTTCCACCAACAATGTTCAACCTGGGATACTTGGCTCGGGCCCGGGCCGTCGCATACGACATCGCCAGCGACGAACGATCCCACAATTGCAGTGCGCTGACAGACTTTTCGCCGAAATGATCCAGGAAGGCGCGACTCGCGATGCCACTGCCACAACCCCAGTCAACCAATTCTCCCTTCGGTGACGACCAACCGCGCCGTTTCAATTCCCCCAGCACGTAATCCCACTTCCAGCCGATACGCTGGGCAAACGTCGTATCGTAGCTGACCAGGTCCGATTCGCTCTGCCAATAGTCTGCCGCGCCAGCGGTATTTTGCAGGAAAGCGGCGCGCATGCGCTCCAGCGCTTTCCAATCAATCGCATCCGCATTCATACTTGTTTTGTGGCAGCCGAGGCGAGGAGGTTCATTCTGAATCGATCCAGGTCAGAGCCTCCTGACGTCGGCTGCTACCAGCAAGGGGTCAAGCGCGTGCTGCTTGATCTGAAAAAACTCCTTGAGCGTTTCAATCTTCGTCTTCGCGGTCTCGTCAGAAAAAGGTTCACGTTCGCGCACGGCGGCAATCATCAGGTTCTTGGGCGTATGTTCGCTGCCAACGAACTCCATCACCTTGGTCCGATAGCCCGCCCACTCCAGGAACAACGCCCGCAAACCATCGGTCGTCCACTCCGCCATACGCTCTTGCATCAAGCCATGCGACAGGACGGGCGCGAGCGGTTCCGGTTTTCCCAACTGGGGCCGAACTTCCTTGTGGCAACACGGCGCTACGATAATGAGCTTTGCACCCAGTTCGATGCCGCGTTTGATGGCGTCGTCAGTCGCCGTATTGCAGGCATGCAAAGCAATGAGCGCATCCACTTCCGGCAGCTTCACGGTCTCGATGGTTCCTGAAACGAACTCGAGACTCTCCGCCTTGATCTGCTTCGCCAGCTTATTGGTGGTGGCCACCAGGTCAGCGCGCGACTCAACCCCGATTACCTTCACGGGTTGCTTCCAAACACGGGCGATCAAATGCCACAGCCCAAACGTGAGATACCCTTTACCGCAACCCATATCCGCGAGCTGGAGCGCCGGCCTCCGATCCGGCTCGTTGTGGAGATCGCCTGTTGCCGGGTCGGACACCGGCGCTCCCCTCCATCCACATTCCGCCGCCAGGTGCGAAAAGATTTCGAGGTAATGATTAATCTGCCGATGCTTGTCTGCCATCGAGGCGCGCAACTTCCCGTCGCGATCCAGCACCCCCAGACCTTGCAACCAGTCTTTCGCCGACGCGTCCAGAATTCCGCCGCGCCTTTGATCGTGCTCGCGCGAAGGGGCTTGTTTGTTCGACGGCTGATGATCGATCAAGCGCGCCTCACCTTTCTCATTGGAAATGAACTGCCAGTCGCGTTGCGTGGTGCAGACCAGCGCGCGGCGGAAAGCAGCGCCCAACTGCTCCCGCAACCAGTCGGCAGCAATGTTGACTGGCACGTTACGCGTCACGTCTCGCGTTGCATGACGCAGCGTGAGCGAAAGATGCGGCGCTCCCTTCAACATCACAAAGCGGCCCAAAATCTTTTGCGGGGAGTCGCCCGATCCCACCGGAGAAGTCAAAACGAGCCGCGCAAACGTGCCGCGCGTCAGGCTCTCGGCAAATCGGGAGCAAATCTTTTCCGCTGGGCTGGGCGGCTTCACGGGCACGGGCGACTTAGTTGAGAGTAAACACCACGCGCGGTTCACCTTTAGCCGCGGCGGCTGCCTTGGGTGCGACGGGAAAGAGCCGCTCCGGAGAAATGCCGCCAGCATCAATGAGAAATTGCTGCACCGACGCGATGCGTCGCTGTAACAGTGCCAGCGCATCGTTTTCGGTCACCGGCACGATGGTCATCAAGCGCCGCTCCAGTTCGTCGCGAATCAATTCACGTTCCGTCATGGGCTTGCCCGGTGGTTTGCCCGTCGAGGCAGTTCCCGAGGCCTGCTGGTGTAATTCCGCGAGGCTCTTGCCCTTTTGCATCAAGGCGACCGCACCTTTGCCTTGACCGCTCGGCTCCGTCTGACGCGTGATTGTGGTCGTGATGGTGCCCGGGGCGTTCGTGTTCAGGGCCGCCGCCAGGGATTCACGCAAGGCCTGCTCCGGGGTGGTATTGAAAGCCTCCCGATACGCCTTGCGCAACAGCCGGTCGTATTCGTCATCCTCCAGAACCACCTGATCCAGCGGGGGCGCGGGGCGACCCCGCGCCACAATCTCCTGAATCCGCAGAGTCATCATCTTTTCCAGCACTTTCTGGCGACCCAACGCTGCCTGGTCGGCGCCGGCATCGTAGGTTGCACCGATTTCGAGATTCAGCGCGGGCCGCTCGTACAGAGCTTTCGTCAGCTTCGCCAGCTTGTTCGTTTGATTGTCTCCCAGCCTCGCCACTCCCGGTTCAAACTCGACAAACTGCATTTCTTCTCCTCCGCCCACCAGCGCGCCCAGAAGCGAGAACGGCGACGTGGCCGCCTTGACGAGGGTATTCACGATGACCTTCCAGACCACACCACCGATTTTAAAGCTCGGATCATCCAGGCTGCCGCTCACGGGCACGTCGAGAACGATGCGGCCATCGCGATCTTTCAACAAGGCCACGCCCAGCTTCACCGGCAGCTTGGTGGCGTGCGGACTGTTGTTGTGGGCGCCAAACGTCAGTTGATCCACCGTCACGGCGTTCTCCCCTTTCACCTGGCGATTCTCCACATGATAATGAACGAGAAAAGCCAGCTTGCCTTTGTTGAGCGGATAACCGGCGAACTTCTCGCTGTAAGGCGTCAGCGGCGTCAGGTCCGTGTTGGTAAACGTAATCGTCACGTCGGCGAAAGGATTCGCAAGATCCGGCGTCAAGGTGCCGACCACCGAGAACGGCGACAGCGTGCTGACCTTGCCCCGAATATCAATGGTCGCGCGGGTCAAACCGGGAAAGGTGATGTCGCGCACACTGCCATTGAACTCCTCCACACTGGTGTTGAGCCGCGGCGAAACCGATTCGTCCATGGCGCTGAGCGAACCATGTTCCAACACCAGCGCGCCCAGCTTGATGGGAAACAACCCAAACGCGGGCGCCGGAGTATTTGTCCCGATTGCGTTGTCGGCCGAGACAGCCGGAGGTGCGGACGCTGCCGGCTTGTCTTTGAATAAGGCCAGCACGCTGGGTTGACCATTGGAACTGACCGCCACATTTGCGCGCAGCCGGGTCAACTTCACCTCCTCAATCACGGCGCTCGTCGGCTCGAGCTTGAAGTCGATGCCGCGCACCCCAAGGTTTTCCCAGCTCACAAATTCCTGGTACGCGATGGTGTCCGAACTCAAAAAGTTGGCCACCGACACATCCCCCGTGAACTCGAGAAAAGGCGCGTGGGTGTTTCCATGATCGAGACGCGCCGAACCACCCACATTCAACGCGCCGGATTGCAGCGTGAGATTCGCATGCGGTTCGACGTATGGTTGGACGGGGGCGAGGGCGAGATTACTGACCGCAAGGCTCGCTTCGGCCATGAGGGGAAGCAGGGTTCCGGTGGAGCTGACCTGCACCCGGCCACCGCCACGCCAGTTCGCTTCACCCTTAATGGAAAAGGGCGCGTTGGTCTGGTTGGAGACGCCTTTGACCGTGACATTCACATGATCGACGCCGAGCCGGGCCACGGTTGGCAATGAATGATCCTCCGCAGCCAGCGAGAAGTTTTCCACCCGCAGTTCGTCCAGTGAAGCACTCAGTGGCACATTGATGGCCTGCTGCAACTCCGCGGCGATTTCGCGGATTTGAACGAACGCATTGGTCGGCACTTGCACATATTTTTCAGCTTCAAACCCGCCATCTGCTTCACGCCGCACGAACGCCGACCCGCCGGAAAGTTTCACCAAGGGCACTCGCGCCGTGGCCTTCCTCAGGTTGGCGCTCGCGTCTTGCACCAGCACGTCGTCGAGCGCGAGCAGGGTTTCATCCGCTTCGGGAGCTTTCAGGCGAAAGTCACGCAAGCGCACCAGCGCATTGGACACATCAATCTCGGGCGGAAAACCCGCCACCTTGATGGCATAGGCCGCACTGACATCCAACTTTCCATTGGCCACGCGCATCGTGGTGAAGTGCGCCAGATACGGCGCATATTTGGCGGGCGGAATGTTGAGCAACTCGACCTCCCCACGCGATTGCGGCGGGTTCAAGGATACGGTGCCCGACCACCTGAACGCCTCGCCTTCGTCGGTCTTTGCTACGATGGAGTAAGGCCCATACTGGTTCGGCCGCGTGCTGAGGTTCTCCAGCTCAATGTGAGTTGGGCCGTACACGGTGTGAAATGGCGTGGGGGTGGTGTGATCAGTGAAGGTCAAAGCGGCATTGGTAATGTTCAGGCGCTGAATCAACGCTGGAGGCAAAGTGAACGGCTTGTCCGACGGCGTGCGGTTGGTCAGCAAGTCAGAAAAATTGAACTGGCCATCAGCCCGGCAAACAATATTGACCGTGGGCCGAACCACTTTGATGTCCCGGAACGTCCAGGCCCACCGAAACAGCGATGAGAGTTGGAAGTTCACGTAAAGTTCGTCGAAACCGGCGAACGGGGTGCCGTTGGTCTCCGTCAAGGCCAGACCGCGGACCGTCAGCGAGAGCGCAAAGGGGTTCACCCGCACCTGTTTCACCGTTGCCTGGCGATGCGTGTAGGTCGGCAGTTGTTTATGGAGTTGCCATTTGATGATGGGCGGCACCACGAAGAAGCCAACCACTGCGTAGAGCAACAGACCGATCGCTACGTACTTCTTGCGTCGCGAACGCCGCTCGGGCGGGCCAGGCTTCGGCGAAAGTGCGGATGTGATGCTGGAACTCATGTTGGATCGCAAGACGCTCCGCTTTAACACTAGGCAAAATTCTACGGACGGCAAGCTTGGAGCCGATATTTGACCGGACACGTCGCGGCTCAAGCAGCCGCTGAATTTTACGTAGCTCTTTCCACTTACCACCCCGGTCTTCCGAAGGTATTACCCACAATTGAAAGCCGCCTTCTCAAGTGCGAGTGATTTCTCAAATCGAACCCTTGAAGAACGGATCATCAGTCTCAGTCGTGACGCGCACAAATCAGAAGCGTCTCGAATGGCGATAGGCAAAGTGCCGGGGTTCTCAGGAACAAACCAAACACACAAAAACAGTATGAAAACAACTCTCAGGAGTATGCAAATCGCCCTGGTCGCTCTGGGGCTCACCGTGCCAGCCATGCTGCACGCGGATCAACAAGTCATGACGAAGTATTCCATGCCCGTGAAGGTCATGGGCAAAGTCACCACCACCGGCTGCCAGAATTCGCCTGGCCCGCAAATCACGCTCGAAGGCCAGCTGCTGCTCGGCGGTATGCAGGTCGAATTGATCTTCCAGAACAATGAAAAAGGGACACATACTGCGTCCGTGACCTACACGAACGTAGCCTTCCTCGAATTGGGCGATGCGATAACCCTTCCCAAGCAGCCGGTTCTTGGCGGCGTGGGCGGCAATCCGCACATCTGGATTCAATTCCACGACGGCGAAGGCAAGAACCTGACCAAGGAGATTTATCTCGGTCGTTGCGTGCAGGGACTGGAGATCTCGCCGGAGTTACTCTGCGAAGTCGTGGCGTTGGCCGATGTGGCGGCGCTGGATTGCTCCAACAATCCCGGCCCCTTCATTACGGTTGATGGCAACCTCACCTTCTCCGGATTGTACGCCCGCTTTATCTTCCGCAATAACATGAAAGGCACGCACACGGCCACGGTGGAAGACAGGCAGGACGTCCAATTGATCATGAAAGGCAGCCAGGTCACGATTCCGAAACAACCGCCGCTGGGTGGTGCGGGTGGAAACCCGATCATCAGCATCCAGTTCCAGGATGGTGCCGGCGATGCCATCGGCAAACCCATCAAACTTGGCCGTTGCGTCCAACTCTAATTAAAAGGTCAGAACAACACAGGGTCGCCTCTCTCAGGCGACCCTCTTTTCTTTCGCGGCGCCGATTACCAGTTACCAATCACCAATCTGCCCTCCCTGCCTGCGTTCTTGCCGCGCTTCGACGCCTGGTCTAGCCTCCAACCATGTCTTCGCGCCTCGACGTCAAAAAGACCTACAAGCTTTACATCGGCGGCAAATTCCCGCGCAGCGAGAGCGGACGCTACCTCGCCGCCAAGTCCACCAGGGGCGAACACCTCGACAACTTCAGCCACGCGTCGCGCAAGGATTTTCGGGACGCCGTGGTCGCCGCGCGCGCGGCGGTGGATGGCTGGAGCAAGGCCAGCGCCTACAATCGCGGCCAGATTCTTTATCGCGCCGGCGAGATGCTCCAAAACCGCGCCAACGAACTCGCCACCGAGATTGCGCGCGCCAGTGATGTCAGCACTGCCGTGGCAAAACGCGAAGTGACGCTCGCAATTGACCGCCTCGTGCATTACGCGGGCTGGACAGACAAGTATCAACAGGTCTTCGGCAGCGTGAATCCCGTGGCGACATCGCACTTCAACTTCACCACGCCGGAGAACACGGGCGTGGTCGTTGTGCTCGCGCCCGATGAACCGGCCCTGGTGTCGCTCGTCTCCGTGCTCGCCCCGGTGATTCTCACCGGCAACACCGCCGTGGTTGTCGCGTCCGAGAAACTCCCGCTGGTCGCCGTCACGTTCACCGAAATCCTCGCCACGAGCGATCTGCCCGGTGGCGTGGTGAACCTACTCACCGGCAAGCGCGCCGAACTCGCTCCGCACATCGCCAGCCATCTGGACGTAAACGCCATCGTGGACGCCACCGGCGACGCCGACACCGCCGCGAAGTTGCAGGCTGGCACGGCCATCAATCTGAAGCGCTACTCCAATCACTCCCTCGCACCGAAGGACTGGTTCACCGCGAAAGCGGAAAACCCGTATTGGATTCTCGATACAGTCGAGTTCAAGACCGCGTGGCATCCGATTGGGTTGTGATCCCTTAGTTAGTTCCAAAGCGGTGCTAAAGCTACCGTAGTCCAGACGCTTCGCGCGGTTTCGCAGGTGTAAGTCATCGCGAAGCGTCTGGAGTGCGCGCGTCTTCAGCGCCGCTCTTTGCGTGTGTTTTTACCGGTGAGCGCGGCTTGCCTGATTCGAATTACACGGGTAATGTCCTGACAAGATGATTGCGGACATTCGTCACCATCTGCAGGCGGGGCCGTTTGAACCGTTCTCCATCATCACGAGCAGCGGCGATCGTTATCGCATCGCAAGCGCCGATCACGCGGGCATACATCCTCACGGCAGCCGCATCGTCATCTGGTTCGATGACGATAGCAGCGTCACGGTATCGGGCTTGCACATCGTCGCCATCGAAAAAGAGACTGCAAAAAAGAACGGATCCAAGTCTTGAGCCTTCCTCCAAGCAGGCGGTGCCGACGGTTTCACCACGAAAGCGCGAGCGGGAGCCCTTATTGAATTCTCAACACCGCGTGGCATCCGATCGAACTGCAATTGCATGGAGGATAGTCCGTTTGGCTTGTGGACTGATACATGACTCGCTGCCATGGCTCAGGTGGAAACCGACCGAGGTTTGGGTTCAAGACCGATTTGTGGGCTTCGGAAACCGGAATGAGCCTTGACGAGGTTGGAAAGCCAGGAACAATGCACGCCCGTTGCCATGGTGGCACGTGAACGCCACGTCGTGAGGAGAAACGCCGACAAACCGGGCTTTGACGTGAGGGATGAAAAGGAAAACTGGTGCGCCGTCGTGCTCCTTGGGCCGCCGGGAAGCGGGAAAACAACACTCGTTAGATTGCTCGCGGTCAATCGCATGGCCGTCATCGAAACCGGCAATTTGCTCAAGCAGGAAGTGCGGCTGCAGACTCCGCTGGGTCTCAAAATCAAACCCTATACCGATTCCGGAGACCTCGTGCCGTCGGAGTGGGTCGAGCAGGTCATTTCGGCTCGCCTGGCCAATATTCAGGGCGACCTCGTCCTGTTTGATGGTTTTCCACGCTGTGTTCCGCAGATCGAACCATTTTTTCAGTTGCTCAAGGGCCAGCATCTGGAGCTGGGCGCAATTCTTTTACTAACTTTGGATTTGGAGACGGCAATCCAACGCCTTGGCGGACGGCGCGTTTGCAGTCAATGCGGAGAACTTTACCACGTTCACTTCAAACCCCCCAAGCAAGCCGGGAAATGTGATCGTTGCGGTGGCGCGTTGACTCAAAGGAAAGATGACACGCCCAAAGTCATCCAGGAGCGCTTCAAAGTTTATGAAAGCGAAACAACGCCGGTGGCGGAATTCTTCCGGAATAAGTTTGGGCATTTGATTTGGGAGGAATCATCGGCTTCGACCCTGGAGCAAGTTGCGGAGCGCATCAGGCCACGATTGGAACAACTTACCCGGCCATGAATGGCGAACTGCGAATCGAATCTGATTCCATGGGCGAGATGCGCGTGCCGGCCAGCGCGTATTACGGTGCGCAGACGGCGCGCGCCGTCGAAAATTTTCCCATCAGCAATCTTCGCTTTCCCCGTGGTTTCATCCGAGCGCTCGGCTTGATCAAGAAGCAAGCGGCCAGGGCCAATGCCGCGCTGGGCCTGCTTCCGCAAAACATTGCGGATGCCATCGCCGCGGCCTCTCAGGAAGTTGTGGAAGGCAAACTCGACGCGCATTTCGTCGTGGACGTGTTTCAAACCGGCTCGGGCACCTCCACGAATATGAACGCCAACGAGGTCATCGCCCATCGGGCCACCGAATTGCTGGGCGGTGGCAAAGGCGACAAGTTGGTCCATCCGAACGACCACGTTAACCGCGGACAATCCAGCAACGATGTCATTCCCTCCGCCCTTCACATTGCGGCCCTTGAAGGCATCGTTTTTCAGTTGTGTCCGGCGTTGAGCGAACTGCAGGCGTCGCTTCGCACGAAGGCGGAGCAGTTCGGCGGAATCATCAAGATCGGACGGACGCATTTGCAGGACGCCACGCCGATACGGTTGGGACAGGAATTCAGCGGGTACGCCAGCCAGGTCGAACACGGTTTGACCCGGCTGAAGAACGTTGAACCTCATTTGGGCGAACTGGCCCTGGGTGGCACGGCGGTTGGAACAGGCATCAATACGCATCCTGATTTCGCGCGACTCGTGATTGAAGCGGTTTCGCGTGAAACCGGTTTGCGCCTCCGCGAAGCACCGAATCATTTCGAGGCGCAAGCGGCCCGTGATGCCTGCGTGGAGGCGAGCGGCGTGTTGAAGACCGTGGCGGTGAGCCTGATCAAGATTGGCAACGACATTCGCTGGCTGGGTTCGGGTCCACGGCTCGGCCTCGGAGAATTGAAGCTGCCCGCGGTTCAACCGGGTTCGTCGATCATGCCGGGCAAAGTGAATCCGGTGATGTGCGAGATGGTCATCCAGGTGGGAGCGCAGGTCATTGGAAACGACGCTGCGATCACGTTCGGCGGAGCGTCGGGCAATTTCGAACTGAACACGATGATGCCTCTGATTGCCTACAATCTGCTTCAATCGATTTACCTGCTCTCCAACGCCTCGCGCGTGTTCACCCGGCGTTGCGTGAACGGTTTGGAAGCGGACGTGGAACGCTGCCAGGGCAACATCGAACTGAGTCTGGCGATGTGTACCGCGCTCGCGCCGCACGTGGGTTATGACAAAGCGGCTGAAATCGCCAAGGTGGCGTACGAAACGGGCCGCACCGTAAGGGACGTGGCCATGCAGATGACCGGATTCGACAAGGCCAGACTCGACGAGTTACTGGATCCGCGAAAGCAGACGGGTCCGGGATGACTGAAAGCGAGGTAGGGCAGTCACCACTGCCGAAACAGCAGAATGATTGAGGGCAGAACAATTCAAAACCATCATTCTGCCCAGCACGGAGCGCGGACAGCCATGTCCGCCGGTTTCACTTCTGATTTCAACGTTTCCCTTTCTTTCGAATCACGCGGACAAGGCTGTCCGCGCTCCTACGGGCGCACTCCGACTCAGCTCATTCACTTTCATCGCCCTGCCTGGGATGCAGGCCAAATTCCTTGAGCTTCTCGCGCATTTTCAGTCGGGTGACGCCGAGCCATTGCGCTGCTTTGGTGAGATTGCCGTGCGTCCGTGCGATGGCTTGCGAGTAAAGTTCCGGCTCGAGGTCGGCCAACATTCTGGCGTACGCGTTCCGGGTTTCGCCACGCTCGACCTGGTCCATCAATTCGGTGATGTACGCGGCGTGAGTCTGCTGCGACGTGGCGACCGGCTCGCGGCTTTTGGCGACGACTTCTTTGACGTGCTCGAGACTGATGGTGTAATCGCGCGCCAGCAAGAGAGCTTTGCGAACGGTGTTTTCCAGCTCTCGCACGTTGCCGGGCCAGGATTGGCTTTGGAGGAACGCGATCGCCTCCGGAGTGATCGCGGGCGAGGCAACGCCAGCCTCCGGGCCGTAACGCCGCAGGAAGTATTTCACCATATCCGGGATGTCGTCGCTGCGTTGGCTCAGCGGCGGCAACTTGATGGTGACCACGCTCAACCGATAAAACAGGTCTTCGCGGAACAGCCGCTCACGGATGGCCGCCTCCAAATCGCGGTGTGTGGCCGCGATGATGCGCACGTCCACCGCCACGGTGTCCCGGCCTCCAACGCGCTGGATCGTCTTTTCCTGGAGCACACGCAGAAGTTTGGCCTGAAGATTGGCGTTCATGTCGCCGATTTCATCGAGGAAGATCGTGCCGCCATTGGCTTGCTCAAAGCGACCAATCCGTCGGGCATCGGCTCCGGTAAACGAGCCGCGTTCGTGGCCAAACAGTTCACTTTCCAAAAGTGCTTCGGGTATCGCGGCGCAATTGATGGCGATGAAGGGAGCGGCAGCACGGTCACTGTGCTGATAAATGGCGCGCGCGATCAGCTCCTTTCCCGTGCCGGTGTCGCCACGAATCAGCACCGTCACGGAAGTCGCCGCAACACGTCCAATCTCCTTGTAGATGCTTTGCATGATGCGGCTCCTGCCGATAATGGCCGTCCGATTTGATGCCGCCTCTCCCATCTCCACGGGCTCCGACATCAGCCGGCTGCTTTCCAGGGCTTTGGCCGTGAGATCAAGCAACTCGTCCACCTCAAATGGTTTGGGCACGTAATCGAACGCGCCCCACTTGGTCGCTTCAATGGCAACTTCCGTCGTGCCATGCGCAGTAATCAGGATGATGGGCAGCTTGGGTTTGGCCTGGTGCAACTGACGCACCAGATCAAGGCCGTCGAGACCCGGCAACTTCAAGTCAGTGATGACCACATCGAACGGTTCCGCGAGGGCGCGCTCCAATCCGGTATCGCCCCGACTCAAAACGGTTACGTCGTAACCAGACGCCCGTAACACTTTTTGCAGGCCGGTGGCGATGTTCGTGTCGTCTTCAACGAGCAGGATTCTCGGATTCGTTTTCATCTTCCGATGCGCGCGGCAATACAATGCTGAAGGTAGTCCCGCTATTCAATTGGGTTTGGTAGTCGATAATGCCGCCGTGCTTCTCCACGATGCGCGCCGCGATGCACAGGCCCAGCCCTGTGCCGCTTTCCTTGGTGGTGAAAAACGGATCAAATAAGCGCTTCTGCACTTCCGGCGGGATGCCACTCCCGGTGTCCTCAACCTGCAAAGCAACCGCGGGCCCGCTGCGGCCCTGCAAGGTGCGCTTGTCCAGGCAAGTTCGCAAAGTGATCGTGCCTCCGGCGGCCATGCTATCCGCCGCATTTTGCATGAAATTAATCAGCACCTGTTTCATCTTGTCGGCATCCGCGCGCACGGGTTCATCGGTTTCCAAATCCAGTTTGAGCGTAACCGATCTTTTGGCGAGATCGGACGCCAACAAATCGGCTGCGTCCCGAAGCAATTTGGCTCCCGAGATCCTTTGCAATTGCGGTTCGGCGGGCCGGGCAAACTGCAGAAAATCGCGAACGATTCGTTCCAGGCGATCAATTTCATTCTCGATCACCTCCAGATCTTCATGGTCGGACGTGCCGGGGCGGAGACTGGCCTTGAGGCTGAACACGCGCAGCTTGATGGCGGTGAGAGGGTTTCGAATCTCATGAGCAATGCCCGTGGCAAACACGCCCAGCGACGCCAGTTTTTCCTGGCGTTCGATGATCGCGCGGCTTTCAGTCAGGTTGGTGCGCAAGGGAGCGATCATCCGGCGATAGATCAACACCAGCACCACAATGCCACTGAGCACCAGGCCCACGAATGACAGAAATACAAATCGTCGCAGCCGGGCCAGCGTGGCAGTGGTTTCGTCCACAAAACGCTCGACTTCGCTTTGGTCGGCAACGGCCAGGGTCTTGATCCGTTCCACCTGCACCTGCGTTTGCAGAGTGCTGATCTGACGCCAGGCGGCGCGTTCCGCCCAGATCAGCGCGGCAATGACGATTGCAGCGCCAATCAGAAGTTCCGTGAGACGGAAAGGCGTCTTGATGCTCATGGGCATAAGCCTCCGTGAGTTTAGTGCATCGCCAGGTCAGCGCGACGCAAAAACAAAGCCTGACGCTCAGTCGTTGATGGCGCTTGAAGAATCGTGTGGAGATGACGGCCCACATTGGTGAGCTCAAGTTTCCCCTGGCGCAGTTCGGTGAGGCCGGCCCGCAGTAAAAGCGAGACGATCTTCCGCACCACGCCGGCGGGCAACTCGCGCCGGCCTCGGGCTGCCAGCCCATGATTCACGGCGGACAGCAACTCGGGCTCACTCATTCCGTCGGTTCGGTGCGCCAGGGCAGCCAGGATCTGGCGGGACGTGGCAGACAACTCGAAATAGCGGAGGAGCGTTTCCAAAAGGGAAACGTCCATCTGCGTGGAGGCCTGAGCTTCGCCCTGCAGGTTCGGTTCAGGTTCGGTCATGCTCTCGAGAAGTTCCTCCACGAACTTGTCGCGTCGGCGCGGAGCAATCCGCAATCGGACGATGATGTCGGTCACCGCGACGGCAACAACGGCAACAATGGCGAGAATAATTCCAGTGTCGTTCATGATGCTGGTTTCTTAGCCAACCTTGTGCCACCCATAACAACCGCTCGTTTGCATCGCCGCGTGAAGTCATGCGCGGTGCATATTCGCCGGGCTTTGAGCGCCCATGCGTTTTTGAATCATGATTGGCAATCCTGAGTCAGCATCATTTGAACGAAACAAAATCAACCGGCGCTGGAACGAAAACGTCCGACCGCTAACGCAACGATTCGCGCATCATCAGGCCTTCGCGCCTGAAACGAGTTTGAGTCCGAGGACGCCGGCAATGATCAGCAGGATGCAGAGGATTCTCAGCACCTCGCGGGATTCGCCGAGAAAGACCATCCCGATGATGGCCGTGCCCGCGGCGCCGATGCCCGTCCACACTGCGTAGCCAGTGCCGACAGGGATCGTCTTGAGCGCAACGGACAGCAGCGCGAAGCTGGCAATCATGGTGCAAAGCGTGGCGACGCTCGGCCACAATCGGGAGAAACCTTCCGTGTGTTTCAGGCCAATGGCCCAACCGATTTCCAGAAGTCCGGCGATGATCAAGTAAATCCAAGCCATGGTGGAACTGTGCCTCACTTGGCTCGGGCTCGCGAGTCGATTCCTTTGGTGGCGCCCTGCAAGCGGAGAAGATGGAACCGCTGAAACAATTCGATCCGATGGCGGGTTCAATTCGACCGCTTCAAACACGATGGCGGATTGAACCCGCCGGATTCTCCGACAAAACGCGCCCCACCGGTGCGAAATTTTACTGGCATGAACCCAGCTAAAGAAAAGGCGAACCGATACCCGACTCTGCAAACGAGCGGTGTAACGAGTGAACGCTTATGAAAACACCACGCATTCATACAACGGACCGTTCCTTGGGAACGAATGTGCTTATGGAGAACCAGCTCCCGGTTCGCACGCCCTCTGGTGAGACTGGAGTGAATTCCCACAACGAGGATCGCTCCGGCATCCTCTCGGGACTTGGTGCTCCATCCCATGCGGCGCGCCGTTCGACTTGCCCGCCGCCGGCGAAAGTCCGGACCATTCTCCTGCCCTTGGACTTCACCGAGTCGGCCCGGGACGCATTCGGTTATGCGCTCTCGGTGGCGAAGGCGTGGAATGCATCCATCGTCCTCCTGCACGTGGTGGACGCAACGTACCCCGGCGCATTCCTGCACGCGCCCGGGAGGCGTGGTTTCAAAGCAAAAGTTGATCTCCGCGCCCGAGAGAAGCTTGACACATTCGTAAAGGCCGAAGCGCACCGCTCCGTGCCCATCCGCTGTGTCGTGCGACACGGTGTGCCGGACTACGAAATCCTGCGATTGGCCGAAACGATGGACATTGACCTGATTGTCCTCGGTCGTCGGCGCCGGAGCGCCTTGAGTCGGCTGATGCTTGGGAGCGTCACCCATGATGTGATTGACGCTGCTCCCTGTCCGGTTGCCATAGTGCCCGCCTCGCGCGGGCGCAGCGCCGCGGCATAGGAGCGCGGACAGCCTTGTCCGCGTGATTCGAAAGGAAAGGAAAGGGAAACGTTGAAATTGGAAAGTGAAACGGCGTAGCGCAGCTTTTCAATCTGATGTATGGCGCTGTATCGCCGAATTGCATTCGGCAGGACGTTAATCCTTCAGACATGCTTCGAGTTTGCAGAGCGTAGCGGATTGGAAATCCGTCCCGCAGGCGCGGGACAGATTACAAATCTGCGCTACATAATGGGTGTGCCTGAAACTGAGGGTCACGTAGCGCCGCGGCATAGGAGCGCGGACAGCCTTGTCCGCGTAAATTTGAAAGGAAAAGAAACGTTGAAGTTGGGAGTGAAACGGGCGGACATGGCTGTCCGCGCTTCGTGCCTGGCAGAATGATGGTTTGAATTGTTCTCCCCTCAATCGTTCTGCTGTTCGGCTACGTCACACCGGGTTTGACCCCGTTGATTGTGGAGAGGCTTGTGGCTGAATAGCGTTTGCCGGGACGATGCTTCCGAGCCAGATTCTGATCATCCGATGAACGAACTAACTGTCCTCATTACCTTCGCGGTCGGGTTAACCGGTGCTTTGCTGTTTGGTTACATCGCGATTCGGCTCAAGGTATCGCCCATCATCGGCTACCTGCTGGCGGGGGTCGCCATTGGGCCCTTCACGCCGGGAGTGGTGGCCAATCACGCGGTAGCCGAACAATTCGCCGAGATGGGCGTGATTCTGCTGCTGTTTGGAATCGGTTTACGCTTTCATTTGCACGAACTCATCGCCGTCTGGCGAATCGCCTTACCCGGCGCGCTCATCCAAAGCACGCTTTCGACCCTGGCGCTGGCGTGGGGACTGCATCTGCTGGGCTGGACGTGGACGGCGGGACTCATCCTGGGCATGGCGATTTCGGTGGCCAGCACCGTGGTCATGGCTCTGGTGCTGGCCGAGTGGCGCGACCTGCACGCCCGAATCGGTCACATCGCGATCGGCTGGACGGTCGTGGAGGATATTCTCACCGTCGCCTTGCTCTTGTTGTTGCCGATTCTGTTCGCTTCTACTGGCTCGGAGACCCAGAACATTGGTGCCGTCCTCGGAATCGCTGGTCTCAAAATCCTCGGCCTCGTCGCGGTTGTGGTGGTCCTGGGAAAATGGGTGATTCCCTGGGCCATGGAACAGATCGCGCGCACCGGCTCACGAGAATTGTTTACCCTCACCGTCCTGGTGCTGGCGGTGGGCATTGCCGTCGGTTCAGCGAAGTTCTTTGGCGTATCGATGGCGCTCGGCGCGTTCCTGGCCGGCCTGGCGGTCAGTCGCTCCGAGTTCTCCACGCGCGCCGCCAACGACGCGCTGCCCATGCGCGACGCCTTCGCGGTCCTGTTTTTCGTTTCCGTGGGGATGCTTTTTGATCCGAAAAGTCTGCTCGAAGTTCCCCATGTCATCGGCCTGGTCCTGCTCGTCGTGGTGTTGATCAAGCCGCTCGCCGCCGCGTTGACCGTGCGTATGCTGGGCGAACCCTGGTCGAGGGCCGTGCCGATTGGCGCGGCGTTCTCTCAAGTCGGCGAATTCAGTTTCATCCTCGGCAACGTGGCGCTTGGCCTGGGACTGATCAACGAGACGGGCTGGAACGCGCTGGTGGCCGCGTCGATCCTCTCAATCGCCGCGAATCCTTACGTGTATCGCTTCGCGCGCGGCCTGGTGAGCTCCCGAAATGGGAAGCTCGCGCCACCGGATTCCGCCGCGCCCCGGAGAATTCAACCGAAGCGTTGTATTCTGGTGGGGTTCGGACCGGTGGGAAGAATCGTGCACCAACTGCTGGTGGACAGCGGTGGAGAAATTATTGTGGTGGAGATGAATCTCGACACCGTGCGCCAGTTGCGCAATGCCGGTCAAAGCGCCATCTACGGCGATGTGCGACAACCGGGAACGCTGCTGGAGGCGGGAATCGAGACCACCGAAACGCTGGTGTTAAGTACCGATATCGAAGGGTCTGCGGACATCGTCAAGCAGGCGTTGCAGGTCAATCCGGAGCTGCGGGTGCTGGTGCGTTGCGCGCGGTTGCGGCAGGTGGCGGATTTGCGCCGGGCGGGCGCGCATTTCGTCGTGGCCGGTGAAGCGGAAGTCGGCGTCGCGTTGACCGAGGCTGTGATTTCGCTCAGCGAGAGAACCCGGGATGAAGACGCCGTCCAGCGCCGGGCCCGAACGCGCCGTCAACTTTACGAATCGGCGATCAACTGAATTCTGTTCCTCTCCGGCTCTTTACTGTTTGTTCACGAAGCGCCCTGATAAGTCGAGGCTTTCCGTCAATCTCGGTTCAATCCGCTCCCTCATTTTCGAGCAGCCACTCGTACGCTGGCTGCACCTGCACTCCCGGAGCATTCACGCTGCTCATCGAGTCTTGGTCCAGCACCAACAATCGCTGTGTCGCGCGCGGATAGGTGGTAGCGGCTTCGGTCAAGGCGCGCAACTCACGCGTCAGTGTCTCGGGACTGCGCATGTCAGCGCAAACTTGAATTAAATCCACTCCCTTGGTCGCGTGTCGTGCGAGGAAGTCCACCTCGGACCCGTCGTCCGTTTTGACATAACCTACCTCCAGACCTCGCCGTTCTAATTCCACCAGCACCACTGTTTCCAGCGCGTGTCCGACGTTGCTCCGGCCGCTGTTATCAAATGCCCGGATCAAACCGGGATCAGCGGGGTACACTTTTCGGGGATTGGAGTTGCGTTGCCGTTCGGAATTCGTCGCCAAGGGCACGGCGGACAGCAGGAACGCATCCAGCAAATGTGAGAACATGGCATGGACCGCGTCCTTGGCCACGGCGTGCCCTTGCGACTTCATGTCCTGATGCAGACGATGCACACTGAAACTGGACGCCGGATTACGCAGGCAATGGCGCACCAGCCAGCGCAATGCTTCCACTTGCGACACGTGGTATCGCTCCACCACGTCGCGGAACAACACCGTGTCCACGTAACCTTGCAACAGCTCAACCTGCAATGATGCTTCCAGGCCCAGAGTCTCCGGAAATCCTCCCTCCGCCAGGTACTCGCGGAAATGTTTCTCCATTTTTGAACGCTCCGCGGGCGTGGCATGCCGTTTTTTCTCCGCGGGCTCTTCGCCACGATGACGCAAGAATTCCCGGAAGCTGAAGGGCCGGATCACCGTTGCCAGGCCGCGGCCGCGCAATGACGTGTGGACTTCCCGCGACAACATTTGCGCCGAAGAACCAGACACGACCAGTTGCACTTTCTCCGTATCCAGCACCCGGCGCGCGAATCGCTCCCAACCAGGCACCATTTGAATTTCGTCCAGAAACCAATGCACGGTTTCCTGCCCCCGCAAGTCCGGATGCAGCCGGTAGAATTCCTCCAAGAGGAATCCCAACTGCTCTGCGCCGATGCCCGCCAGCCGATCGTCATCAAAACTCAAATACACCGCCTGCTCCGGCGACAAGGTAGCGCGTAAGTCATCCTGCAATTGGTGCAAGAACGTTGTCTTGCCTGCGCGACGCATCCCGATCACCGAATGAACTTTCCCCGCCACCGAAGGCAGGCGCGCGTCCCGGCGTGTCAACGCCCGCGCCGGAAAAGGCTGCAACGCAGCTTGCAGTTTATCCGATAGAATAGGGTGCAATGGCATGGTTCAATGCTCTACTCAAGGTGTCCTTTTATCAAGGATACGTTGACGCAAACCTGTCCTTATAAAAAGGAGACATTTGCAAGTCATTGAAATAAACCGGTTTTGGCGGGCTTTACCTGGCAATTCACTGCTCGGCCCTTATGAACCTTCAAGCCAAACCAGCCTTCGCGTTCGCACTGCATCCTGCGTCAGTCGCACCCGTTCCAAACTTTGAACCAAGCCATTGTAGGCGACGGCACGTCCGCCCTGCTTCTTGCGTTTGCAAACGGCGTCAAACGCCGGGCGCGAACGCGTCGCCAGCTTTACGAATCGGCGATCAACTGAATTCAGTTCTTCGCCGCGTAGACTCCAATTATGACCAAGCGCACTTCATCCTGATGCGGCGAGGAGGTAGTGGAGGGTGGATCGAGGAGATGCGCGCCGAGGGTGCGGGTCTGGCGCAACTGCGCTTCCAGCGCGTCGCACTGCCGCAGCAACGCCTCTACCGCGCTACGATCCGCTTTTGTTCGGCTGGCCTGCCCCAACGGGGCTGCGTCATCCAGCCCAGGGTTGCGCGGCACGCGCTACCCTGGGAAAACGAATCAAAATGGTCATCAACCCCAACGGGGTTGTAGCACATCGTCGTGAACCGGAGGATGCAACCCCGTCGGGGTTGGGAAACTATTTCACGGTTGACCCAGGGTAGCTCGTGCCTCGCAACCCTGGGCTGATGGATGGAATCCCGTTGGGATTCTTCGAAGCGAGAACTCATGCGGCGAGGAGGTGAATCGAAGAGGTGCAACTGCGGATTCGCAGTGTGCAAGCTTTTTCAAGTTAGAGACAGGCGCGACGCCCGTCCCACGGAATCGCTCGCACAGCGCCAACCGGCGGGATCGGATTCATGTGCGCTCGTGGCGAAACAATTCGATCCGATAGTGAGTTCAATTGGACCGCTGCGCACTCGATGGTGGATTGAACACGCCGGATTCTCCCGCAAAACGCGCGCAAACCGCGGCGAAATTTTGCTGGCATGGACCCAGCTAAAAGGAAATCAAACCGAAACCCGACTCTACGAATGAGCGGTGGTTAACCAAGAGAACGCTTATGAGAACACCACGCATTCATAAACCGGATACGCCGGAAATCGCGCCCATGTGCGGAAATCACAACCTCGCGGCAACCGCTCCGTTTGTTTGTGAGACCGCGCGATTCCTCCCGTTTGGCTTCAGGATCAACGCGCGCCCCGCGCGGGCCGAGATTCATCAGTCGTGGCCCACGGCGGACACGGGCCGGGAACTTTTTCCATGCAGCGACACATCTTTAACCACACAAGCGAAATGAAACACGAATACACCGATAAACGAATACTCCTGGTGAGCGATGATGCTTCAGTGCGGGAGGCGCTGGGCGAAATGCTGCGCGCTGCCGACTTCGACGTGCGCCTCGCCGAGAACGGGCGCAGTGCCGTCGAAACCCTGGTGGAGACGCCGGTCAGCGTCATCGTCCTCGACTTTCGAACTCGTTTCGATGCGAAGGATCTCGTCGGTCGCAAATCGAAAACGCTGATTGCGTTGACGGATGTGGATCCGTTTCTGCCGCTGATTCTCACGTGCGACGCCGACACCGAGCTGGATCACGAGACGTCATTGATGGCGGACTTCATCGTAAGACACCCGGTGCAACC
>DASUGI010000082.1:0-13287 GCA_036274115.1 Verrucomicrobiia bacterium | reverse complement strand
GGTTGCGTTACGGTGTTATTAATCGCCCAGCTTCATGCCGGGCATCTAACTCTGTGGATCGGTCCGCTTCGGCGGATAACCCACGTTTACAACCGCAATCAAACACCCGCTTCGCTTCCAGGCGAAGCCATAAGGTCTAGGTGTCACTGCGTTTTTGATTTTATGGGAGCTATCAAAGACCTCGTTGATTTGGTTACCAAGTTGTCCGACAGCGTGCAGGACAGGAAGTTTGCCGCCGAACTCCGAGAGATTCAGCGCATGATAGGCAGCATCTTGTCGGAGCATGCGGAGTTGCACGAGAGTCGCATCGCATTGATGACGGACAACGAGAAGTTGAAGAAGGACATACCGGCGCTTAAGGCGCGCATATCGGAGCTTGAGAAGGAGAATTTTAAGCTGCTTGATCCCCCGAACACAGCGCCGCCAAGCGAGGAGGATATTGCGCTTATGCGGTTGCTTGTTCATCCGAACGCCAAGATTGCGGCGTCCAGTTTGGCCAAGAGTCTCAATGTGAGTTTGCCACTTTTTGACTACAAGGCGGACCTGCTGCGCTCGGCTGGGTTTATTTACGTTCATCACAATGGCGATTTCGAGTTGAGATATTCGTTGTCGAAAAAAGGCCAGAAGTTTTTATTTGAGAAAGGTTTGTTGGGATGATTGACGTGACACCTAACGAAACAAGATAGCTTTGGCCGGAGCGAGCGCGGGCTGAGGTGTGAACTGGAAGTGAGAGGTGACCCGCGCGAACTACGCGCGGCGGGATCGAAAGCCATATTGTCCAGGTCACCAATGAAAAGTCGTCTTTCACATATCATTCTGGCAACGGTGCTGACCGCATTGGGCACTTTCACTTCTACATCCCAGACAAATCGTCCCGCTGGGCTGATCCTTCCGCCCGCAGATTCGGACGCAAGGACGCATATACTCGCATCACTGCTGACCACGAACGAACCGGGCGAATATTCATTGCCCCGCGTATGGGTGGGAGCGGAGAAGGTGACCGTTGAAATTGGTTCGTTTAGAACAAAGGAGGGCGGACCAACGAATCAGTGGCTGAAGTTCGATCAGCTGATGGTCGGCAGGCAGAGCCTGCACCCAAAACAACGGGAGGATCGCTTCATTATCTCGCGCCGAGAGAAAAATCGCGGGGAGAATCCTATTGGCGCGTCATTTTATCGGGCCTCATTACCTTCAGACTCCGAACTTATGGGCATGCGCGACTTTCAGTCCGTAAGCAATCTGTTCGGGTGGAATCCCTTCGCACACGCAACCAATCTCATCGGAGCAAACTCGCAATGGGTCAGCATCCGTTACTTTGCGCTCGGCCCCTCTGATACCATTGAGACCGTTCAGGTCACATTCATGAAGCGTGGCAATGAATCCCAAATTGACAACATCCGTGTGAGCAGGTCCCGCTTACATCCTGAACCGAAAGCCGAGCAATGACATGGGCCACGCGGGTCGGACGCTGCCAGTGGCTGTCGCTCAGTCGTGTCGTTTGGCGTGATCCCTCTCGCGTGGAGATTAAATCACCAACCTGGAGTCTGCGGCAGGAGCGGTGTCCATGTTGCGACGCCGAAGGCGAGTTGTGGTTCACGGCTTGTACAAGTTGTGGGCGGCTTATGCTGTGGTGCGCCGAGGTCGGTACTCCCTATTCGGAGCTCCGGGCGACCCGGCGTATCGCCTACGGTGATTCGCGTGATCCGGCATGCAAGTGCCCTGGCTGCGGCACTGTTTCGCTACGTGAGTTTCGTCCCGCGACCGACTCGGAGATTTGCAGCGCCGGGTTCAGCCCAGATGAGTATGTCTGAGGTGCACCCAACCCTGAACCATCGTTTGAGTGTCTGCGTTTGAGTGTCCGGATTGACACCCAACATTTTGTCATTAACCCTCGGTTGTCACATGAAAATACTCCCACTCATGCTTGCCATTGTGGCGCTTCCTCTGTTCGCCGCGGACGAACCGCTGCGTGATCTCGACAAGATCGAGGCCGCCCTGAAAGCCAGCCCGGACGACCCGATGCTGCACTACCGGAAGTGCCAGTCGTTGTTCGCCAAAGGCAAGGAGCAGGAAGCGGTGGACCACGGCGCAGTTGCACTCGCCAGGTTCAAGGCAGCGAACAGCAAGCTGGCATGGATGAGCCTTGGCGCAATCACCAACGGAAACTATATTGTGCGGCCGTACAGCTTCCGCGTTTGGACGACAAACGCCGAACCGAAGCTCGTCAGGAAGTTGGATTTCGAGTTGGGTTACTTCAACGGCGAACTGCTGTCGGCCGCAATCGGAGAGACCACGCGCGAGGGTCATCTGAATTTCGGTGTCGTTGATCCGAAGAGCGATTTTGCCACTATCAAAAAGAAGGTGTTGGAGATTATCTCAAAATGACGGCTAACTCCCAACGGCGGCGAGCGTCGTCAGTCCCGGACGTGGCTGAACTTCTTTGTCGTTAAGCCTGGTCGCCATGGTACCGCCACGATCAATCAGACGGACGTTGTTCAGGATCGGTGTGGTTGTTCTTGTGCCGGTTGGCATTCTCGGCGGCTGCCTTGCCTTCGATGCGCGCACGATATCGCGAGCGAAACCACCGGCAAGCGTTCGGACCATAGAGGCGTTTCTGGCCTGGAAGAAGGAAGACGTCACCGGTCAGGGGACATTCGAGACTGGTGGCGTGACCTACACCGTCGTGCTGGGCCGCCCGGCTCGCTCGTTGGCATCCGGACCGTCGGCATATTTATTCGATACGAATGGCCAGTTTGTTGATTGGACTGCGGACATGGGAGACTTTTACACTGTCGTGCATCGCTTCAACCTTACGGGTGGACACGTCAAGAACATCAAACGCAACGCGCCCTGACCATCCAGGGGCGAACCACAGCGCATGTTTAGCCTCAAAAGCAAAGAACAGAAGATGACCACACCGCTCGGCGCTGCGACCGTCCGAGACGGGATTGTTCGCGCATCGCCCTGGCGCTACCGGGGCACTTTGATCGAGGTTCAATGGAAACAGGAACGGTCTGCTCCAGTAGATCAGGTGTCGGCCATTCGCGCCGAGTTTGATCGCTACGTTGACCTTGGTCTGGCGGAACTCGGCGTGAGTGAGTTTCCTGCCGAGTTGCGGACGATTGTGCCGGAGTGCGTTGATTTCTTGAGTGATGATGCGGACTGGACTTTAGCTTTTCGTTGCCCCGAGTGGCCGGACGCGTGGTGGACGGTGGATTTCAAGGACGGCAGGATTGCAGGGCACAATCATGGAGATTAGGCAATCAGACAGACCATCGGATTACTCGCCGATTGTGCGAGTCAACGCGGTATGACCAGGCCGCAGTCAGATCACCAACCCACTGAGTTTGGGTCGTCGCAGTCCGCCAGTGTCCGGTAAGCATTGGCTCATCAGGATTGTCCTGGATGAACCACCGGAACGTTTCCGAGCAACCAGTTAACTCTGCGGGGGCTTGTGCCGTTTCAAGCCAACTTCGTGGGCGATATCATCAAACTCCTCGTGGGTCACCTGCTCGAGATGTTTGCCCCGCGCCTTCAGCTTCTCGTTGATCTTGATGGCGGTCTCCGTCATGCGCTCGTGCGTTTCCTCCGTGCCGCCCACCAACGCGAAGTTGTCTCCGGTGGTGACACGTTTATGGCCATCGGAATCTAGTCCGACGCCTAACATCATCGCTTTGCGCTTGCTGGATTTTTCGCCCTTCGGCATGCCCCCAATGCTAGGTGTGAATCCCGCAGCGGTCAAGTTCCCCTGCCCTTTCCACTCCTGTTCTCTTACTCCTACTCCCACTCTCCACTCTCCTACTCCTCAGCGGGAGATTAAGAGTAAGAGTGGGCGTGGGAGTAAGAGTAAGAACGAGAGTATTAGTCCTGGATGAAGTAACTCAGGTTTTCGAGTTCGATGGCGAGGTTGACGCTATTCACCATCACGTCCTCGGGCACGTGCAGCACGATGGGTGAAAAGTTCAGGATGCCCATGATGCCGCATTGGACGAGCGTGTTGGCAATTTCCTGAGCCGCCTCGGCGGGCACGGCGAGAATCGCCATCTTGACGTGGTGTTCATGGATAAAGTCCCGCAACTTCTCGATGCCATAGATCGGTTGCTTGATTTCCTTGTCGCGTTTCCGAGCCGGCTCGACGTCAAAGGCAGCGATGATCTCGAAACCTTCCTTCTCGAACCCGCGATAGGACAGCAACGCCATGCCGAGGTTGCCGACACCAACGAGGATTACGGGTTGCAGGCTGGAAGTGCCCAACTCATCAGCAATGCGCCGATACAGTTCTGCCACATCATAACCCAGCCCGCGCGTGCCGAACGTGCCGAAGCAAGCCAGATCCTTGCGCAGTTGCGTCGGTTTCACCGCGGCCACCTTGGCCAGCGCCTCGCTGGAAACGGTTTGAATCTTCTTTTCCTTTAGTGGCGCAAGACAACGCAAGTAAATCGACAACCGATAAACGGTTTTGCGCGGGATGCCGGGTCGGGTGCTCTTTTTCAACGCGCCCAGCATAGTCGGCCCGGCCTCGGGGCGCAATCGGGCGGCACATTCTCCGTAGTCGTTTCCTCCTCGTCGTCGTCCTCGTTCTCGTCCTCGGCCTTTGCCGATTCAAGGACGACGAGGAGGAGGACGAGAACGAAGAGGAGGGCAGTAAGTTCCGCGCAAAGTCCAATGCAATTCTGCGTGACTTACCCCCTGCCCCTTGCTAGACCTCAGGCCCTCTCATGAAACGCCCCTTACTTCCTGTGGCGTTGTGCTATGTGGGCGGACTGCTCCTGGCCGAGGCAGTGCAACCGCCGCTCCTGTTTCTGTTCATTGGAACCTTCCTGCTTCTCACGGCGGCTTTGCTCTGGAATCGGGTCCGCCCCGTTCTGCTTTGGCCGCTGCTCGTTGCGGTGGGTTGGACCAATCTGGTCACCCGCACGGCGATCATTTCACCTCACGACCTGCGACTGGTTGTTGGAACTGAACCGGCCCTGGTCACCGTGCGCGGCACATTGGAGGAAACACCCAGCCTCCGCCTGTATGAGCGCGATGGTGAAGTCGCCTCGCGTGCGCTCGTCCCGTTGCGCGTCGGTGCGCTGGCTCGCCAGGGACAATGGCAGCCGGCCGTTGGCCGCGTCATGGTCACCACCCGCAGCGCTTTGCCGGCTGAGTTTTTTGCCGGACGCGAAGTGGAAATTACCGGCGCTCTCGCGCCACCGTCCACGCCCATCGCACCGGGCCTCTTCGACTACCGCACCTACCTCGCGCGCAAGGGAATCTATTATCAACTCAAGGCAGATGGCGTTGGCGACTGGCGCGGCGTGGATTCCAATACGAATCATCCGCCATTCACCGATCGTTTTCTGGCGTGGGCGCAAAACACCATGGCCCGCGGACTGCCCGTCCAGGACGAGCCCCTGCGATTGATGTGGGCGATGACGCTCGGCTGGAAAACCGCGTTGTCTGGAGAAATCAACGAACCGTTCATGCGCTCGGGGACGATGCACATCTTTGCCATCAGCGGACTGCACATCGCACTCATCGCCGGAATTCTGGTGGCGCTGTTGCGGGTGGTTCGAGTTCCGCGAATGTGGTGCGGCCTGGTGGTTATTCCGCTCATCTGGTTCTACACTGCGGCGACCGGCTGGCAATCTTCGGCCATTCGCTCGACGGTCATGATGACCATCATCATCGGGGGCTGGTCCTTGAAACGGCCCAGCGATTTGCTCAACTCCCTCGCCGTCGCTGCCTTTGTCATTCTGCTTTGGGATCCACAACAACTGTTTCAGGCGAGCTTCCAACTCTCGTTCTTTGTCGTGTTAAGCATCGCGCTCTTCATGCCGCCGCTGGAAAAGCTCCGCGACCGTTTGCTGGCCGTCGATCCCCTGCTCGCTCCCGAAGTCATGACGCGTTGGCAACGCTTGTGGCGTTGGGTCGCCCGGGGCTTGACCGCCAGCCTGGTGACCTCGCTGGCGGCGTGGCTCGGCTCCTTGCCACTCAGCGCCTACTACTTTCACTTGTTCAGTCCCGTGACTTTGTTGGCCAATCTGATCATCGTGCCGCTCAGCAGCCTGACCCTCGCGTGCAATCTCGGCAGTTTGATCTGTGGCGACTGGTTGCCGTGGATCACGGAATTGTTCAACCATGCTGGTTGGTTCCTGATGTTGCTGATGGTGAAGCTCAGTCGCTGGGCCACGGAATTGCCCGGGGCTTATTACTACGTGCCCGGTCCCTCAGCGTTCACGTTTCTCGTTTATTACGGCCTGCTCATCGGCACGATGTGCGGTTGGCTGTGGAAACGCGAGCAACGCGGACGCACCATTGCGGCAGTTCTCCTGATCATGATGTTTTACGGCTGGCAGGCGTTCACTGCCCGCAAGGACGTTGAACTCACCATTCTGCCGCTCAGCGGCGGTCATGCCGAATACCTGGATGCTCGTGGCCAAACCTCCGATTGGTTGATCGATTGCGGCAACGCCAACTCGTTTGAATTCGTCGTCAAGCCGTTCCTGCGCGCCAAAGGGGTGAATGACCTGCCGCGACTCATGCTCACGCATGGCGACCTCAAGCACATCGGCGCCACGGAGCAGCTCTGCGCGGAGTTTCAGTGCTATGACATCTTCGCCAGTTCGTTTCGATTTCGTTCTCCCACTTACCGCCGATTGATGGTAGCCCTGCAACGCGAACCTTACCGATTGCATCTCGTCAACCGGGGAGACAAAGCAGTTCCCTGGGATCTGCTTCATCCCGCAATCGCCGATCAGTTCCCGCAGGGCGATGACGGCGCCGTCGTCAGGTTCGGAGAATTCCACGGCGTGAGAATTCTGCTCCTTTCCGACCTGGGGCGTAACGGTCAGAACCTTTTGCTCGACCGCACCAACCATCTTCGGGCGGACATTGTCGTCTCTGGCATACCTGCACAAACCGATCCATTGTGCGAGGCGCTGCTGGACGCGGTGCGTCCCCGCGTCATCATCGTGGCGGACTCAGAGTTGCCGGCCACCGCGCGGGCCAGCGAGAAACTTAAAGAACGCCTGGCACAACGCCACGTCACGGTACTGCATACCCGCGACACCGGAGCGGTGACCATGCGGTTTCGCCCGGACGGATGTGAAATCCAGACAGCCAACCGTGAGCGGTTCAATTTGAAAGACCTTCCAGAGATGACCGAGCCGGCGACCCGCACGGAAGTTGACCAGCATTCACTCTGAACCCACTTCTCTCACCGTCAACTCGTAGTCGAATTGGTCGTAGTAAAGGTTGTTCGTGCCCCACTCCAGTTCCCCGCGCTGAAAATCCACCGTGTCGGATCGGAACGCATTCTTTGCCGGGACGAGGTTTTGATTGTGATCGCTGTTGGCAATCATCCGCCACTGATCCAGTCCGCCGAAATAGAAGTCGCGCACCTCGCGTTTTTCCGAATCCGAAAGCTTCCGCGAATAGCGTGTCGCCCAAATGCCCATGTAAGGATCAACCGGCATCCAGCCGTAGGGTTCGAGGTAAATTTCGGTCCAATCGTGAATTGTCTTGCCGCCGGGAATCGTCGACCAACCCGATTGCCAGCGCGCCGGAATGCCGTTCATCCGGCAGAGCGTGATGAACAACAACGCTTCCTGCCCGCAATCGCCATACCCTTTGCTCCGGCAATACTCGCTGATGTTCCGAATTGTCGAGTACTCCAGCGCGTAACTGTATTTGATGTTTTCCGCAATCCAATCGTAGAACTTCCGAGCCTTCACGTAATCATTCGTCACGCCGCCAGCGATCTGTTTCGACAATGCCTGCATCTGCGGCGTGAAAACCACATGCGGCGCTTCCTGGAGGAACGGCTTCAACGCGGGATCATTCGTGTTGCAAGGACGAACGCGCTCCGGATTCAGATCGAATCGGACGCCGTGCCTGGTGTAATCGTATTCAATTTTAAATTCCGTCTGCCCGTTTGTTGCCGCGGGCTGCTCCAGGTGTACCGAACGAATAACGCTTGTCGCCGCATCCAGGTGTTTCACCCGTGAGGACGTTTCACCAGGCTTGAATCCGGATTGAAAGGGATACTCTCGCGGGATGGGCAGCCACGCGCGAATGACTTCACCGGGCGGAACGGCATTCGATTCCACCGTCACACTCATCGCGACGTTAAATTGTTTCGGCAGGACATAAGGTTTGCCGCTTTCCCCGGCCGCCTTCGTGATGGAACGCGCCGCTTCCAGTACCCGGCGCTCATAACTCGACCGGTCCCGCGGCGGCATCCGGCGCGGCTCCAGTTCCGGGTAGCGAAAGTAGAGATTGCTCACGCTCGAAACCATGAACCTTTGCTCTCCATCAATGGTGCGGGCATCAAACCGCCCTTCACCAATCCATCGCTCGAACTCCTCTCCCGTCAGGTCGCGAACGGACTTTTTTAATGCGACGAACAAACTATCTTTCGTGAATGGATAGTCTTTGCGAATGCGCTCCAACCGGTCGAGTTCGAAGCGGATCTGCGCTTGTTGAAGAGATGAAACCCCGACTGAGCCAAGTGCCTCGCTCAGGAGACGTGCGGCGCCTTTGAAGTCACCCTGGCGTTCCAGTGTCTGCGCTTTCTCGAGCGATGGTGACTGTCCGCAAACGGTGATCAACCCCAACCACAGGACGAATGGAATCAATGATGCACGAACTCGCATCCCCGCTGATACCGTGCTTTGCCCATTCTGACAAGCCGGCGATTGCTCCAGAGGTGTGGTTTGAAGGTGAGGGCACGCAGCACAGTGCCACCGGAGCGCGGACAGCCTTGTCCGCGCGAACTCGAAAGCAAAGGGAACGTTGAAATTGGAAGTAGAACTGCGGACATGGCTGTCCGCGCTCCGGACTTCAACACGCTGGCTGAAATCGGGTGAATTGCGCTCTGTAACCAAATCCGCTTAGTCTACGTCATGAAGCGCGCGCTCCTGCTGCTGGTGGTGATCGGGATTGCCGGAATCATTGGGCTGACGCTTTTTCGGCGGAACAGTGAACCCACTTATAAAGGACGAACCGTTCACAGTTGGCTGAACGATTATGGCAGCAGTCCGATTGGTGGCGGCCTGGCTCACGCCAGGTTCGGCAAAGAGCGCCGTCTGGCTGGTGATCGCTGGCCCGGTGAAGCAATTCGTGCCCTCGGCACTAATGCCATCGGTCCACTCCTTGCGGAACTCAACTGTCCGGACGATCCACCGTGGGCGAACGCGACGAAACGCTTCCTGACAAGATTGCCGTTGCTCAAGCTTCAATTTCGGGACGCGCCGTCGCGACGCGAGCGAGCCGCCGTGGCCTTCTTTGATTTAGGTGACAGCGGCCTCACTGCCATTCCAGAACTCAGTCAACTGCTCACCAATTATTCGACAGCCGTTTATGCCGCTCATGCCCTCGCCGGCATGGGCACCAATGCCATTCCCGCTTTCACCGCGGCGCTGGCAAATTCCAATACCTGGGTCATGGATTGTGGCGCGTGGGGACTCGCTCAAATCGGGCCGGACTCGCGCGAGGCCGTGCCGCAGATACTGCTTCAACTGCCGAGAGGCAACCCCGCCGACCAGATGCTCATGCTCTGGGCGCTGGGGGAAGTCCGTGAACCCGCCAATCTCATCATTGCCGAACTAACAAGCCGACTGCGGGATTCGGACCCGCAAGTCCGCCAATTCGCTGCCAACACCCTCCGCAAGTTTGGCTCGGAAGCGCGGTTGGCGGCAGCGGAGATCAAAACTGCTTTAACCAACGAAACCAATTTGGATACTCGTGCCGCGCTGGAACAACTCTCCCGGTCCATCAAGTCAGAGGCCGAGACGCCTTTGGACTCAGCCAGGTAAGTCATGCTGGAGCGCGTGGACGCTGCAAGATGTTATTCCACCGGCTTTGGCCGCCAGGTCGCTTCCACTCTCTCGGCAGCTTGTGCATCGTAGATGACCAGTTCAATTTCGCCATCCTTTTCCCGCAGGATGAAATTTCCCGGGGAATCCTCCTCATGAATTTCGCCACCGAGGTAGTGATTCGAGGCGTTCACGCCCCATTCATTCGCTGCCGCCACCCGGTTGGACTTCACCGCAAGAAGGCTCCGCGCTTCCTCCAGGGTATGCCCAGCAGCCATCATAAGCGGACCGAACCGGTTATGACGCATCTCCCAAGGTCGCTTGACCAGGCGCACTTCAATTTTCGGCAAGAAGAGATAAATCATTCCTCCCGCCAGCAAGCTGATCACGAACGCGAGCAGGACGCCGGCCCGGAACTTTGGATTTCCGGGACGAATCAGAACCGTGAAGAAATATGCCGACACCAACCCCACAAGCAGAACGGCTGCGCGTTGATCAGGAATTTTGACCGCGGCCGGAAACGCCGCCGGCGGGAACACCATCCCGTCCGCCAGCGTGCTCGCCGGCAACCATCCCAACAGCACAATGAGAAGAAAGCGCTGCACGTTTAACCTGCGAGCAAAGTCCAACAGCCCGGGCGTTAAAAGCAAGAAACTTTGCTCGCAGTATTACTGACAACGCTACAGCCAACCCGTTCTGGTCAGGGCGCCAATGTTGTTGCCGGTTCGCGTCCCCCGGCCGGAATTGGCTCGGTCGCAATTCTCCACAAAACCCGTCGTGCCACCGTTTGCACCATTACATTCGAGTCATTGAGAGCCACCTTCAACGCATCTGCAACGCCCGGAGAACTTGCTCCCATTGTCTCCAACGCCCGTACGGACAGGTAGCGCACTTCTGCGTCCGAATCCCTGAGCGACAGGAGAATGTCCTCCTGCGCCGGCGCAGCAACCGTGCCCGCGCGCTCCAGCAAGGCGATCGCCCGGCGACGCAACGCGACATCCGGCGACTTCAAAATCGTCCCGAGTAATCGGGTCACGTCATCACCCTTCCAGCCCAGGTTCTCAGTGATTTCAAGCACGTCGGCGTGACGGCCTTTCGCTCCGAGTTCAAGCACCACCTGACTGGTCAAACGACGATCCACTCCCAGAGCGCGCACGGCTCCAAAAAGGGCGGACTGCAGGGACCGATCCCGCTTTCGGAGCAAGTCCAGCAACACCGGTGTCGCCAGCCCATCGGAGTCGCCGATTTTTCCAAGAGCTTCGAGAGCCCTGAAGCGCAGATAATAGCGTTCGCCCGGATGCGGCAACTTTCTTTGCATTACCGCCGGCAAGTTGGTGAATGCCCGCGTGTAAGTTGGCTCGAACGGAATGCCGCCCAGCTGACTTACCAGATAAGGCACTGCGTTCGAGCCCATCGCTTGAAGCGCATCCCACGCCGGATCGGTCGCAGGAGCGCGCGGAACTACCATTTGCACTGTTCGCCCGTCTCGCGTAATCGCGAAGCGTGCTGGCAGCACAGGCGGAGCATTACTGGAGAAGGCATACTCCCGAAACCAAACGCCCACATGCTTGCCGTGGTAAACCGGCCCTTCGGTGGTTCCGTTGAGAACAGTGACGAGCAACGCGATGCCGGCCAAAATACATAGGCCAATCAATCCGCAAATCAGCAGTCGCAGGCGGCGCACTTGCATGAGAACCCAACTGGCTTAGCAGCCAATCGGCCAAAGTCAATCGCACATGCGACGCAGGCGTGACTGAAGTGAGGGTCAATTCGATAGTAGCGCAGATTTTCAATCTGCTGTATCGCGCTGTATCGCCGAATTCCATTCGGCAGGGCCTCGATTCTGCGAGGCGTGTTGAAGTTGGCGGGGGCAGCGGATTAGAAATCCGCGATACAGCAGAGTGCAACTCTGCGCTACGGCCACTCAGTTCCAGTCACACCCTTCGGCGCATCGGCAAGCGATCTTAACCGTTCAACGCCTCCAATGCCGCCTTCACGTGCTCCAGCTTTGCCTTCCAATCCACCAAACGTTGCTCGTGCTCCTGCAACACCGCCGGTGGCACTTTCTGCGTGAAGGCCGGATTTGCCAGCTTTTGCTGCACCTTCACAAGCTCGGCTTCAATCTTCTCCTTCTCTTTCGTGAGGCGGGCAAGTTCAGCCGCGGGGTCGATGTGTCCTTCGAGCGGTAGAAACAATTCTCCAAACGGCGTGTGCGCCGTCGGTGTGCCTTTTTTGGCAGCATAGCCTTCGTTGATCTCGAAAGCTTCGGCATTGAGCAGAATTTTGATCACTTCGGCATCGTGCGGAAGAATCTCCCGGCTCGGCTTGAGAACGAACTTCACCTTCTTGCCGGACTGAATGTTTCCAATCCGGCGCAAGTTGCGTCCTTGCGTCACGACTTCGTATTTCTGATTCGCGAATTCCAGATAGCACTCATCCAGGCTGTAAGCATCGCGGAAGTCCAGATCGAACGGCTTGGGCCACGGCGCGTTCATGATCGTCTTGCCGCCCTGGTTCTCCGGCATGTCGGTCGAGTAACCCATCCCGTGCCAGAGTTCCTCCGTGATGAATGGCAGGAAGGGATGGAAGAGGCGCAACGTATGCGAGAGGACGAAGTCCATCACGGCGAGTGTATTGGCGCGGCGAGCGGCGGAATTGTTGAGTGAGTGATTGGTTAAATGAGTGGCTGACGCACGCGCCTCGCCAGACTGATTTAACTCATTTAACTGATTTAACTCGTTTGACTTCTCCCCCTCATTTAACTCAGTCACTGGTTTAACCAGCACCGCCTTACTCGCCTCCACATACCAGTCGCAATACTCGCTCCAGAAGAAACGATACAACGTCTGTACGGCCGTGCTGAAGTTGTAGGTGTTCAGCGCCTCGGTGATCTCTTTAATCGCCTCGTGCAGTTTGAGCAGAATCCACTTCTCATCGCTCGTGAGCAGCGACGGATTGATCTCGCCCTGAATTTGGCTGTCGGCGCTGCCGACCATTTGGCGGAAGCGACACGCATTCCACAGCTTGTTGCAAAAGTTGCGGCCCAGCTCGACGTCCTTCTCGTCGAACAACACGTCCTGGCCGAGCGGCGCACTGCGCATCGTGCCGAAGCGCAACGCATCCGCGCCGTACTTCGCGATGAGTTCGAGCGGATCGGGCGAATTGCCGAGTGTCTTCGACATCTTGCGGCCCTGCTTGTCGCGGATGATGCCGGTGAAATACACGTTCTTGAACGGCATCTCGCCCATGTATTCGTAGCCCGCCATGATCATGCGAGCGACCCAGAAGAAAATGATGTCCGGCCCGGTGACGAGGTCCGTGGTCGGATAAAACTTCTTCAACGTGTCGGTCTGCTCCGGCCAGCCCATCGTGGCAAACGGCCAGAGCCAGGAACTGAACCACGTATCGAGCACGTCGGGGTCTTGGGTGAAGCCACATGATTGCAGCTCCTGCTCAAGAGCAACATCTGCGACCGCAAACTCCGCAA
>DASUGI010000081.1:0-33367 GCA_036274115.1 Verrucomicrobiia bacterium | reverse complement strand
ATTTTTGAACCCGCCCCACCCGTTTCCAACGCGAGTTCGCCAACGGCGCGCCAGGTTCGCAGGCAACTTTGGAGCCTTTGTTTGCGTCAATGGTGTCTCAATTCGATGACACGCGGCGGGTCCTTGTTCCCCCTGGCATGCGCGAACGTTCAATCCCATTGGCAGCGCGCGATCGTTGCGTGTTCTGGCACGTTCTGGGCTGTTCTGCCGGCCAAGGCACAAAGGTTTTCCCGGTGAACGATCAACATGGTGACCCTGGGAAATACCAGTGCCATTGCAAAATCAATATTTGAATCCATGTCACGTCCTTTGTTTATCCTCTCTCGAGAGAAGGAACGCTCCCTGGCCGATGCGGCCACCTTGGACCCGATGAGTCGCGATCTCCTTTATCAGATGATCGATGCCGTCCTGATAGTGAAAGAAAGAGGCAGCGTGACAATGACTGAACTTGCCCCGATCTGGTATGGCTTCATGTCCGAGGATGAAGCGGTTTGGACCCGTGCCGGCGGCTGGCTGGCCAAGCTGGTCGATCATTCGCCGGAACTGACCTCCGTCGTGGACGAACTTTTCAACCACCAGGACGACGCCGTGCGAATGCGCATTTGCGCCGCTCTGGCGGACAAGCACATTCCCGATGCCATCGTCTGGCCCCGACTCAAACGCGCTCTTTCTGATCGCAGCGAGCAGGTGCGCGAAATGGCAATCAAAGTCTGCATCAAAAGGCAGAACCCGCGCATGCTGCCGCCGCTCGAAGCTGCTTACCAGGCCGAGCAGGATGAAGCACGCCGTGAGCGCCTGCAAATGGCAATCTCGCTCATCCGGGGTGAAGCTTTCTGGCTGGGCGCGCACTGAAACTCAGGCTCATTCCGCCATTGGCCCTGGTGCGTTCCTCCGCCTTGTAACTTGGAGCCGCCTTTCTGCGTCCTTAGAGTTCAGTGAAACTGGTGTCGAAGCTGATTCGGTTTGTCGCCCTGACATACCTCGTCTTGACGATTACGTGCCTCACGAGGGCAGAGCTTAATCAATCAACCAATCCGATCTCGACCGCACGGTTCACCTGGTACGACTCCCGGCGCGATCGCGATGTGCCAGTAAAGATCTATTCACCTGCTACAAGTCCCGCCCCATGTCCCATCATCATCTTTTCGCACGGTCTGGGCGGAACTCGGGATACCTACGAATACCTGGGACGCCATTGGGCCAGTCACGGCTATTTCGTAGTGCACGTTCAACACCTCGGTAGCGACGACGCCGTGTGGCGCGATGCCGGCCTGTTTCGCGGTATGGCTGCCATGCGCAAAGCGGTGGCCGACCCGCGCAATGCCATCAATCGTCCGAAGGATGTAAGCTTCGTGATTGACGAGCTGGAGCGATTGAATCGGGAGAAGTCGCCGTACCAACAGCAACTGGATCTCAACCGCATCGGTGTGGCGGGACACTCCTTTGGCGCCTTCACCGCTCTCGCCATTGCCGGACAGGCGTTCGCACCGACCGCCAACCCGCAATCGTCCCGGGCCGATGCACGGGTCAAGGCAATCGTTCCCATGAGCGCACCCGCGCCCGCGAACAAGCGTCGGCTCGATGAATCCTACGCCAACGTCCGCATTCCGTGCTTTCACATGACCGGCACGAAAGACACCAGTCCCATCGGTGACACGACGCCTGAAGAACGGCGCATGCCCTTTGATCATTGCAAAAACTCGGATCAGTTTCTTCTGACATTCAAGGATGGTGATCACATGCTGTTCTCGGGCCGCGATCGCCGTCCATCAAAGCAGGAGCGAAAGTACCAGGAATTAATCTGTGAAAGCTCAACCGCATTCTGGAACGCGTATCTACGCAATGACGCCGCCGCCAAAGCCTGGTTGACCAATAAATTCAAGGCCGAGCTGGGCACAAACGGCACGTTCGAGATGAAGCTCCCGTCCGAACGTCAATAAGATCAACGTGACGTTACCACCGTCGTGAGCCCAACGGCACGTTCGAGTTTGGCAACCGCCACCGCATAGTCTCGTTGCGCCAGACTTTGGTTGGTCCGCGCTTCCGTCAGCGAAGTCTCAGCATCCAGGACGTCGAGCTGCGTCGCTGTGCCCGCATCGGCGCGAGCATTCGCCTGTCGCAGCGATTCTTCGGCTTCCTCCTGAACTTTTTCCTGCGCCTCGAGGACTTCACGCGCCTCGAGAAACTGTGAATAGGCCGTGCGCACCTCCAACTCAATGTCACGACTCCGCTCATCCAGTTCCGTCAACGATCTCTCGTGGGCGGCCTTTGCGGAAGTCACTTTTCCCCGCGTCAGCAAACCATCAAAAATATCCCAATTGACTTGCGCGCCAACGAACCAGCCGTGCCTTTCCGCGGTCAGGTCGTTTTCAAACGCCGAGCTGCGGACCCCATACCCACCGAAGGCCTGCAGCGAGGGCAGATAACCGGCACGGGCGTTAATGATGCCTTCCTTGGCCAACGCCTCTCCTTTACGGAGCGAGGCAAGTTCAGTGCGGTTGGCAAACGCCTGGCGAATGGCGCTCGGAAGATCGATGGGATAAGGCTCCGTGTCGAGTTTGTCCGTCAATTGAAGCGGGATGTCTTCGAGCACCTCGGGCGTTAGGTTGTAGCCCATCAGATTGATCAGATTGTTCTTGGCGATACGAAAAGCGTTCCGGGCACGGCTCAATTGCGGGCGCGCGTTGGCAACGGCAACCTCGGCGCGCAAAACGTTGAAGCGCGGCACCGTTCCCGCCTCAAAGCGCCGCTTTTGATCATCCAGTTCCTGTTGGAGCAACTTTACCGAGGCTTCCCGAACGCCGATCTGTTGCTTGGCCAAAAGGATGTCGTAATAATTGGTGCGAACCGCCAGCAGGATATCGGCAACGACGGTCTGATACTGCAGCAATGCCAGCTCATTCGTCAACCGCGCGCTTCTCAATGCCGACGCCATCCGCCCGCCTTCGTAGAGCGATTGAACCAACCGGATCTGGGTGGTCCAGCTTTGATCGGTCCCGAACAGAAACGTCGCTCCAGACGGCGAATCAATGGAACTTTCCGCAATCCGCTGATATTGCCCCGCGATGGTGGCCTTCGGATAAACGAGGGCGCGAGTTTGCATGACCAGACCAGCGTTTCCTTCGAGATCGCTTTTGGCTTTCAGAATGGTGCCGTTCTGTTGAAGGGTGATATTCAGTGCGTCGGCCAACGACAAGGGCCGGTCGATCCAATGGGGAACGTTATTGGTGGTAGCATCTGCTTTGAAGCCGATCAAAGCCAACCCAATGGCAAGAAGAACATAACTCAGGCGGGTTGCAAAACCGGGGTCTCGGGGACACGTTCCAATCATAGTTTCCTTTCCTCGCTCCAGTATGGGGCAAGTCGGGTGAGACACAAATCTTTTGCTATCGAACGGACGCCTCGTCCGTATAATCCCTCCCCGCGGAAAAGAATTTGCATTGAAGGAGTGGTGCAACTACTTTCCGCGCACCAAAACCGAATATGTTTGATCGTTTGAGCAATTTAATGTCCCGCGGAGCCTCACCGAAGTCGCCGCCGTTGCAACGTGAGATCCCTTCCAGTCCCGCGGGGCTGGCTCGAAATCCCGGAGATCGCAAGCCCACTTACTCCAAAGTTTTTCGCTGGCGTTTACCGGATGGTTGCGAGAAAGAACCGGCCACGGTGGAAATCGTCGGCTCGTTTACCCACTGGCAGCGCGTGCCGCTGCTGCGCGATGGCAAGCTGGATTCCTGGCATGGAACCATTCATCACATCGAAGGAAATCGAACGCATCACTACATGCTCCTCGTGGATGGACAGCCCACCAACGACAAGAATTGCGATGGTTACGCGGTGCCTCACGGACTGAATGAAGAACAGTATGCGCTGCAGACCCCACGCGGACCACGCCTCTTCATGTTGTTTGCACAGACGAAGTGAGTCTTCGTCACCCACGGAGAATTGTCCCGGCAGATCGGGTTCTTACGCCGCGGGCGTGTAACCCATGACGATGTCAAATTTTGCCGTCAACTCACCCACCCGCGAGTTTGGCAGTGGAGTAAACGGCATGATGACCGACGCGCGCGCCCTGGCATCATTGATCCCGCGCAAAACCCCGTCCCTGTCGTTCTGCGGTTCACCTTTGATGTAACACTGCGTCGTAAACTTTTCCCGCCCCTTCATCTTCACGGCAAAATGTATGTGCGGGGTTCGCCCGGGATACGGGACGGGCTTGATGGTGCGGAAAAGATATTCGCCGGTCGAACCGGTCACAAACCTGCCAAAACCTTGAAAGTGTGCGTCGCGCTTCGCTGCGTCATTGCTGCCGCGATGCAGATAAACGCCCTTCGCGTCGCACTGCCAGATCTCGACCACGGCATTACGAATCGGGTCGCCCTTTGAATCCAGAATCCGGCCATTAAGCCAGGTCACCTCACCCACGGCTGAGGTGAGGGAATCATTCACGATCAGCAAATCGTTGTCCGTGTCGAGCGGGAGTTTATCCGGGTAAAAAGGCCCCTCGGTCTGACGCGGGGTGAGCGTGAGTTGCTCCGCGAAGGCACCGGGCACAGCGAACATTGAAGCTGCCAACCCGCAACGATAGAGAAACTGGCGACGATTCGGTAAGGAGCGCGACGATGCAAGGAGGTTCATGCCCCGACCTTCGCGCAAAACAGCCGCTTTGGCCAGCCGTTTTTATCCGGAACATCAAACCGGCTACTGCCGGGCTGCAGGCGCGTTTGTCCCCTTCACTTCCGGCTTCTTCATCGGCCATTGCGGGTCATCCGTGCGGGCATTTTTGAAATAGTTCTCAAACTTCGCCACCACTTCGGGATTCTTTTGCGCGACGTTCTCTTTCTCACTCAAGTCGGTTTTCAAATTATACAGTTCCAATGGCTCGTCGCGCTGCGGTCGCACGGCCTTCCAGTCTCCCATTCGTGCCGCTTGTTGAAAACCGCGTTCGTGAAATTCCCAATACAGGAAATCATGCCGGTTCGTCTGCGCGCGCCCGATGAGCAACGGGTAAACCGAGATGCCATCGGTATTCTCCGGCGGCTTCGTCAGCGCCATGTCCGCCGCCGTTGGCAGCAAATCCCACATGGCCCACGGAAAATCACTCACCTGGCCCGGCTTGATCCGCTGCGGCCACCTGACAATCATCGGCACGCGTATGCCGCCTTCATAAAGGTCGCGCTTGATCCCGCGCAAGCCCCCGGAACTGTTGTGAAACTTCGGGTCCACGCCGCCTTCCCGATGCGGACCGTTGTCGCTCGTGAAAATCACAATGGTGTTGGTTTCAATCCTCGACTGCTTCAGTTGCTCCAGGATCCGGCCAATATCCGCATCCATGCGCGTAATCATCGCGGCTTTGTTCTTTTCCGGGGGCGACCACTGCTCGTCGGAGTACGGCGCGTCACCTGGCACCTCCATGCCATTGCCGGTGCGCCGACCTTCTTCGTTGTTTGCGTGTGGAATGTTGTACGACAGAAATAGAAAGAATGGGCGATACCGATTGAACTGGTCCGGCTTGTTGATCTTGATGTAACTCAGCGCTGCCTTCGTCAGCAAATCAGGCACGTAGGTGTTCTTCTTCGCGCCGCCGTTCTCCGGGTAGGCCATTTTGCCGTCGAACCCGCCATGGTTGGTTCGCGGCGGGTCGTAGCGCCAAATAAAGTCCGGATAATAATTGTGTGCCTCCACGTTGCTCAAATAACCGACAAATTCGTCAAAGCCCACTCGCTGCGGCACGCCGGGCGAGCCCTCCTCCGCCAACCCCCATTTGCCCAGAAGCGCCGTTCGATAACCTGAATTCTTCAACACGCTCGCCAGCGTCACGTCGTCGGGTGACAGCGAAGCCCCCCGCGCGTTGCCGCGAATCTTTACGTGCCCGGTGTGCTGGCCCAGCATCAGCGTCGCGCGCGACGGCGAACAAACCGTGCTTCCGGCATAAAAATCCGTAAACCGAATTCCCTCCGCCGCCAGCCTGTCGATGTTCGGCGTCTTGATGCGGCTCTGCCCATAACAGCCGATGTCCCCATAACCCAGGTCATCAGCCATAATCAAGATGATGCTGGGTCGGCGCGGCGCGGGGGGGGGCGAATTGTTTGTCGATTGCCCGGGCGCTGACAACGTCCCGCACCACGCAGCAAGAAGAAGTCCGGCCAGAGGTTTCGGATGCATAACAGTCATGTTGATTGGAAATCTTGGGAGAGTTATCCGAACTCGTCCAACGAATTTATGACCACCGAATTGACTTTTCATTCAAAGGCATTGCGCTCAATCTCCTGTGTAAATGTCTGAAACGGATAAACCAACTCCGAGCAGCGCCGGGTCCGGTACTCGCTCTGGCAGCGCGCGCGGCGGACGACGGCGGGGACGGCGCGGCGGACGAGGCCGACGCAAATCATTTGCTCCGCGCCCGGGCGAAACCGCTGCAACGGCCGAAGCCGCCGAGACCACTGGCAGTCCTTCCGCCGAAACCGCAGCGACCGAGCAAACTGAATCAACGGCCACCGCAGCCGCGGCCGCCGAGCCGCAGCCCGCGCCCGCCCCGGCTCCTGAAGCCCGCCCGTTGTTGGAGCGCGTCCAACGTTTGACCGAGCGCGTAGCTCACTCTCACGCACCGGCGCAGCGCGGAGCCGCCATCAGCCAGGCCATTGACGAGGTGATGGAGATCATCGAGGCCCTCAAGCGAGCCGTGGATCAGATGGAAGAGGTCCTGGAACTCGTTGAACTCGCCGAGCGCCAAAAGCTGGCCGATGAGCGCGAAATTGAATCCCTTCGCCGCGCCTTGCGCCAGTTACACGATCGCCCGCGTGACCAACGCGCCCCGCGCGAATCCCGGGAATCACGCCACAGCCAGGAACGTCGCGAACCGCGCCCGCCACGTGAAGCGGCCGAGTCTCGCGAAACACCCGACCGCCCGGAACCGGAAGCTGACGCTGGCGAGCACTACTCCATTGACTGACCGTTGACACATCATCATGTGTCGCGACAGGACGCACGCTCTGCTACAGTCCACCACAAATGATGCGCCATGTCGTGCTGCGGGATTTCGTGCTGCTCTTGATGCTTTGCTTCCTGAGCAGCGCTGCAGCGCAAACGCCGGTGTGGACCCAATTTCCCGGCGCCCCCGGCGCCACGTCGCCGCGCTTCGACGACCTCAGCTTCATTGACGAAACCAACGGTTGGGTGGCGCGTGCCACTGGCGGAATCCATAAAACCGCCGACGGCGGCAAAACCTTTACGCTTTCACGCTCCTCCACGGCCAGCTATCCGGGAACAAATCTCACCGCGCATTTTCGTTCCATTTGCTTCGTCTCACCATTACGCGGTTGGGCCGGCAATCTCGGCCCCGGCTCCTACGATGCTTCGGTGACCGATACCAACATCCTTTTCGAAACCTTTGATGGCGGCACCAACTGGTTCGTCAAACCGGGCTTCCCGGAAACCGGCATGAGAGGTTTATGCGCCCTCTACGCGCTCGATTCCCAACACATCTATGGCGGCGGACGCGTGCGCGGCCCGGCCTGTTTCATCAAGAGCACCGATGGCGGCACCAACTGGTCCGTCACCAACCTCACTACTGCCGGAATTCTCGGCGGCATTATGGACGTGTATTTCAAGGACGCGAACACCGGCTTCCTCGTCGGCATGGACACCAACGCCTACAACAGTTGCGCCGCGCCCTACTATCACGGCGCGATTGCGCGGACCACGAATGGTGGCGCCACGTGGCAGGTGGTTGCGGCGTCAGGAGTCAATTGCGCCTACTTCTGGAAAATGTCCTGGCCCTCACCCAATGTCGGTTACGTCTCGCTCCAACAGAACAGCATGACCTCGTCCGGCAATCACATCTTTTACAAAACCACCGACGGTGGCGCGACCTGGTCTTCCAATGGAGTCCCCTTCTCTGCTATCGGCGTTTCGACGTTCTACTCGCAGGGCATCGGGTTTGTGAATGAAACCGAGGGATGGGTTGGTGGCGACTCCGGGGCCGGCACCGCGAATTATCTCCACACCACCGATGGCGGCCAATCCTGGACCCGCGTTGGCAGCGAGGACACGCTGCGCATCAATCGCATCCGCTTCCTGCGCTCCGACTACGCCGTCGCCGCCGGCGCGCGAGTGGCCGTTTATCGCGTTCCCCTCAGCATCACCACCCAGCCCAACGATCAAACCACCGCCATCGGTTCGAACGCCACCTTCAGCATCAGCGCGCAAGGCAGCGTTGGCCTCTCGTATCAATGGCGTCATTACGGAACCAACCTCCCGGGCGCGAACGCGAACGCTTACACCATCACCCACGTTCAACCCGCCGATACCGGCCCTTACGATGTTGTGGTCTCCGACATCAGCGGTTCGCTCCCCAGCGTCAGCGCAAACCTGTCCGTCACTCCGGTCGAGGCTTTGTTTCGGGACGACTTCAACAGCGCGACCTCCATCGTCACCACTCCGGGCGCCACTAACGGTTACGCCATCGCTTTCAATGCCACCACCAATCCGACCGATTTCACTGCCATCTTTGGGTTTGATTACTCCACGGTGAACTTCCCGATTCAAATTCCGTCCGCTCCGCACTCGACCTCAAGCCAGACCAAAGGGCTTTATCTTACCGCAAACAAGGACACGAACGGCGCGATCTCTGTCGTGAATCTGTATCCCCTCGGCCAGTCCTTTGCCGGCAACTACACGCTGAAGTTCGATCTGTGGCTCAATTGGGCCAATGGCGCCAGCTCGACCGAGCACGCGCTCTTCGGCATCAACCATTCGGGCAATGTCATCAATCGTCCCGGCCTTGCGCCCAGCGACGGACTCTTTTTTGCAATCAGTGCGGACGGCGGCATTACGGCCACGTCCGGCAACCTGCGCGATTACTCCGTCTTCCAGGGGCAAGGTGACGGTCTCGTGCCGGTCCTGTTGACCACCAACAACACCACCTTTGGCCCCGCACCCTTGCTGGGCCCGCGTTTTGACGCTTCGGATCCTGGCTTCGTGAATCTGTTTCCCGTTCGCGCAATACCCTTCTGGGGCAATACTCCTGCCGGCAGCGCTGGCCTGCAATGGCTGAGTGTCGAAGTGCGCCAGCTCAATCAACGCATCACGTGGTTGCTCAACGGCGCTCTTGTCGCCCAATACACCAACACCACCGCCTACACCAGTGGCAATCTCATGCTCGGCTACCTTGATTTCGTGAATTCCATCGGCAGCACGGACAGCTTCGCCGTGTTCGACAACGTCCGCGTGGAGCGACTGGCTGTCACCCCCGTAGAATTATTCTCGCCCATGGTGGTGAGCAATGAATTCCGCTTCAGTTTCACGACTGAACCTTACGAAACCTACACGGTCCAGCGCGCCACAACTTTGAGCCCGCCAAACTGGGAGACGTACACCAACGTCGCAGGCGCCGGTAGTCCCCAACTCATCACTGTCCCCTTGCCCGCGGAGGCAAACAGCCAACAGTATTTCCGCGTCAGTCGTCCTTAGGTCGCCGAAAAGTTTTTGCCCGACTCAGCACGTGGCCCACGTGATGCGCCGCAAAACGGAAGACCAGTCCCGGGGAAAACTCAGGGAAAGCACGACGCCACTTTCGCGCTGAATCCGAATTTCGCGACGTCACTCTCTGGGCTAAAGTCACGCGACAGAGTGCGATGATGAACAACAATGAACCGGCCGAAGGATTGAGAATCGTCGTGGTCGACGATAACCCGCAAGACATTGAATTGATCGCTGAAACCTTGCAACCGAACTTCACGTGCACCATCCGCGCAGTGACGACCCGGGATGCGCTGCTCGGGGAATTCCAAATCGCGATTCCCGACGTCATCGTCTCAGACTCGAATGTCCCCGGTTTCAGCGGACTGATGGCTTTGAAAGTTGTGTCCGATCTGTTTCCGCGCGTCCCCTTCGTGTTTTGTTCCGGCAGCGACTCTGAAGAACTACAACGCCAGGCGATGTGGTGCGGCGCCCGGGCCTGGGTTTCCAAGTCGGATTTGGCCAGACTGGTGACGATTGTCAAAGAGGTCTGTTGCGTGCCGGAATGAATCGCTGATAGCGACGCTGGTTTGTTTCGTCGTCAATTTGGCGGTGGGCGACGATCGAAGCATCCCGCAGTGGCTGGCGAGCGTTCGCATTTAGGGTTTCCCCCACCTGACAAGTTCCCCGTCTCACCTGAATTTGAAACCGGAGTTCATTTATGCGCACACTCGTGTCTGCCTTAGGAATCGTCGCCACGTTGCAAGTGGGCATCGCTCAGCAACCCGCCCCGCCCGCCGCCCCTCCGGCACAAGCGCCACCGGCCCAAACACCACGCCCGCCCGGCAATCCCACTCCAGCTCCCGGTCCGGAAGTCCCGCGCACCCCGGGTAACCCGACACCCGCGCCCAGTCCCGAAGTCCCGCGGAGCCAAGGGATTCTTCCCCCCGGTCCCGGGGTTAATCCAACCAATCCGACACCCACACCGGGCCTTCGCGACACCGTCCGACTAAACACCAATACCATCATGAACCCGAGCCAGACCGGCATTCCGACGCCAGGGTTTACAAATTTGTCAGCAACCAATCGGCTCGGAATGCTGACGAACCACAACATGCTTCTCAGAACCTTTGCGATCACGAATGCATTGACCGCGATGTCCCCAGCACAGGCTCAGAACGTGATGCAGGTCCAAACCGCTTTGAACAATCTTCAAAACGCGGTGGCCAACCTTGCCGACGTGCCGAACGCTCAACCCGTGGTTCAGCAAAATCCGCAGCTCCGTCAGCAGTTGCAGCAGATTTCGACGCAGATCAGTGCGCTGGCTCAGGGGCCGGTAAAGCCCTCCACCGAAATCGTGCATCGCCTTTCCTCAGACTTGTTGGTTGCTTTCTCGCGCGCGCGAGTCTCGCCAGATTCACAACTGGTCCTCGCCGTCATCATCAATCAGGCCTGCAACAGCGGGAGACTGTCCGCGGAACAGGTAAGTGAACTTGTCGATAATGCACTGTTCACGCTGCAAGGATCAGGCGTGCCCACAGCCGTCGCGCATCCGGTCAGGTGCGACTTGCATTCGATTGCCTACGAACTGCAACCCAATCTTGGCAGTTAACGCGGGGAAAGCCGGAGGCCAGGAATGATCGTTGCCAGGGCCGCGTCGAATAGTTCGGGGGTTTGGGATGAAAGAGACGTTTCGGAAATCGCTCGGGAAGGTAATACAAGCACGGAGGAAGCGGCTCATGCTGACGCAGGAGCAACTCGCCGGACGCAGTGGAATGCACCGCACTTACGTCTCCGATATCGAGCGCGGAGCGCGCAATCTCAGCCTCGACAGTATTTACAGCATCGGCAAAGGGGTAAGTACTCCCTTGTCCGTCCTGTTTGCTGAAGCCGAACAGCACGAGAACACAGGGTCAGGCGGTGACCGCGAGTTCAAACAGTGATTCAATTGCTCTCCGAAGCTTATCGCATCGCACTTAGTCCGAAGCATCCTTGGTGCTCAAAGGTTGCGCCCCGCTTTTGGGGCACTCGGGTTTGCTTGTTTATAGAAATAAGCTTGCTAACATTCGGTCATCGAAGCCACTGTGATTCCGCTTTCATCAAACAATTCAAAGACCTCCATGCAAACGATTACCTCAGTGAAAACCCTGGCTCGCTCCCTTTGCCTGAGTCTCGCCGCCGCACTGCTTCTCGCGACGACCGGTTGCCAAACCGTTTCCGTCACAAGCACTCAGGAGATTGGTGGTCCTACCTTCCCGCCAACCGACCCGGCTACGGTCGAGATCCTTCGCACGGAGCCGACCCGCCCGCACGTTCGGCTTGGCGAGGTTCGCGCCGAACCATCGGATGAAGAGGTGAGCGCGAGCAAGATTGAAGACGCGCTGCGTAAAGCCGCTGCCAAGCTGGGCGCCAATGCAGCGGTTGTGGTTTACGACCGTACTCAGGTCACCGGCGCCTACGTCACCGGTCCGTGGTACGGCAGATCCATTGAACAGATCCAGAGCCGCGTTGTGATTGCTGTGGCCATTCGCTACCAATAACGCCGCTTTAAGCGCCTGGAGCTATGCTGCGGAACTCTGCCATTCATCGGCTGTGCGTTGGGGTAGTCTTATCTGTGCTGTTCGTCGGATGCCAGACCCATTCGCCGGCTCATTATGTTTCACCGCGCGTGATCGGCACCGTGCTGGATGAACAGACCCGGCAACCGATTGGCGACGTCGCGGTCCAGCGGGTCGTGCCGGACTACGAGGCGGGCACGTTGGAACAGGTCAAGGGTGGAGAGATCCTGCAACGCACCATGCCGGCCCGATCCAAAGCCGATGGCACGTTTAATCTGGACAGCCAGAAGTCCGTCGCCCTCTTTCGCGACATCGCCTGGTTCACTGTGGAAATCTCCTTTGACCACCGCGACTACGAACGGTTCGTCACCAATTACACCCCAAAGATGTCCACCAATTCGCCCACGGGCGAGCCGGTCATCTACACCGGCGACATCTTAATGACGCCCAAATCAAACTGATTCCCGGTGCTACCGGCCCAAATGAAACTTAACAACTCCCCACTCTCGAGTATCGCCGCACTCGGTCTGGCATTACTCGTCATGCACGCAAACGCTGAACCGACCGACTATTTCAACCGCGAATTCGTCCTCTTACCCGCGACGCCCGATAGCGGTGGTGGCGGTGGAACTGAGAGCGCAGGCGACTCCCAGGCTGAGTTGGCCAGGAAACTGAACAATCCAGTCGCGGACCTGATTTCAGTCCCGATTCAAAACAATTGGGACTTCGGCATCGGCCCCGCGGATGCCATGAAGTATACGGCCAACATTCAGCCGGTGATCCCGGTTTCCATCAGCGAGGATTGGAATGTCATAATCCGAACCATTCTGCCCGTCATTTATGCCGAGTCTCCAACCGGCGGCGGCTCGACATCGGGCCTCGGTGACACAACGCAGAGCTTTTTCTTTTCACCCAGGAAGCCCACTGAAGGCGGTTGGATTTGGGGCGCCGGCCCGGTTTTCTATTGGCCCACCTCAACCGATGACGCGCTCGGCCCCGGCAAAGTCGGTGCCGGGCCTACTGCCGTCGTCCTCAGGCAGGAACACGGTTGGACGTACGGCATGCTGGCGAATCACATCTGGTCTTTCGCCGGTCAGGGTGACACGCCCGATATCAATGCCACCTTCCTTCAACCGTTTGTTTCCTACACCACGAAAACCTACACCTCCTTCACACTCAACACGGAGTCCACCTACGATTGGGAGAATGAAGAATGGACCGTTCCGCTCAACCTCATGGTTGCGCAATTAATGAAAATCGGGAAGCTGCCAATCCAGTTTCAGATTGGTGGTCGCTATTACGCTGAGTCTCCGACTGGCGGACCGGACTGGGGGTTGCGCTTTACGGTGACGCTTTTGTTCCCAAAATAGTCAAGAGCCCAGCGCCGGCTCGCGCAAATCGTTCTTGATCAAGCTTGCATCCTCTTTAGAAACAGCCATTCTCTGCACAGCTCATATCCGGGAAAACCATGAGTGTTTCACCCCCAACACTGGCGTCGACATCCGGAAAGGACATGATGCGTTTGGTGCTGGAGCTGGTTCGTCCCTACCGCGTTTGGTTGATCATCGTATTCATTGCGATGATCGTCGAGACGGCCATGAGCCTGGCCGCGCCGTGGCCGCTGAAAATCATCATCGACAACGTTGTCGGCAGGCACGCGTTGCCGGAGTATCTCACGTGGTTGCGCGACCTTTCCTTTGGCGAGCATACGCTGGCACTGGCAGGCGTGGCTGCGGCCGCAACCATCCTCATTGCCATCATCGGTGCGGTTGCCGGCTACATTGACAATTACTATACCGAGAGCGTCGCTCAATATGTCGCCAACGACCTGAGGGAACGCATTTACCACCATCTTCAACGCCTCTCGTTGAAGTATTACGATACGCATCAGGTCGGTAATCTGCTCAGTACCATCACCACCGACGTGGGCACGATTCAAAGCTTCGCCTCCACCGCCCTGCTCGCCATTCTCATCGATGGGTTGAACATCATCGGCATGTTGGCGCTGATGCTTTACTTGAACTTCGACTTCGCGCTCGTCGCCGTTGGCGTGACGCCTTTCCTGCTGCTCTTCGTCGCCCGATTCAAGAAAGCCGTGAAGAAGGCCACTCACGAAGTACGCAAGCACCAGAGCGACATCGTGGCCGTGGTGCAACAAGGGCTGGAATCGGTCCGCACGGTCAAGGCATTTGGCCGTCAGGAAATGGAAGAGAACCGATTGGACGTGGTCAGCCAGGAAACGGTCAAAGCCGCGCTCAAGGCTCGTCGGGTGAAGTCCCTGCTCTCGCCAATTGTTTCCATCACTGTGGCGGCTTGCGTCGCGTTTGTGCTTTGGCGCGGCGCCGGATTGATTTTGAAGGACGCCATGACCGTCGGTGCCTTGACCGTGTTCCTGTCGTATCTGAACAAGTTTTTCAAACCGGTGCAGGATCTCGCCAAGATGACCAATGTGATTGCCCAGGCCGCGGTTGGACTCGAGCGCGTTCAAGCCATTCTTGATGCCGACACGATCATCCCGCAGAAATCCGATGCCCGTGATCCGGACCAGCTCAAGGGCGACATCGTCTTTGAGCACGTCGCCTTCGCCTACGATCCCGCCGCTCCGGTGTTGCGCGACATCAACCTGACCATCAAACCCGGTCAACGGATTGGCATCTGCGGCCCGACCGGCGGCGGCAAGTCAACCGTGCTGAGTTTAATCCCGCGCTTCTACGATCCCACGGGTGGCCGCGTGCTCATTGATGGTGTTGACGCGCGCGATCTGAAACTCGACGCCTTGCGCGCAAATGTGGGCTTTGTCCTCCAGGATACCGTGCTGTTTGTCGGCTCGATTCACGACAACATCGCCTATGGTCGACCCGACGCCACAACGGAAGAGATTGTCGCTGCGGCGAAGATGGCGAACGCACATGACTTCATTACGCAAATGCCGAAAGGTTACGATTCACTCGTAGGCGAACGCGGTCTCACACTTTCCGGCGGACAACGCCAACGCATTGGCATCGCCCGCGCCATCCTTCGCAACTCACCGATCCTCATCCTCGACGAACCGACCGCCGCACTCGATACCGAATCCGAAAAGCTGGTAATGGAGGCGCTCGAACGGTTGATGAAGGGTCGCACGGTCATCACCATCGCGCATCGCCTGAGCACCATTCGTGACGCTGACAAGATCGTCGTGCTCAAAGGCGGGGTCGTGGCTGAAGAAGGCACGCATGATGAGCTCGTCAAGCGCGGCGGTGTGTACGCGGAACTGTATCGCATCCAAACCGAGGCAGCGTCACCCGCCCCTGCCAAACCAACACCAGCTTCTCCTGTCCCCGCTTAAAGACAACCTTACCCTCTGCACCACCTATGGCTGAACGCACTTTAATTGTTCTTCCCGACGAATCCGCGAAACCGATTCTCGACGCCATTAACGCGGCGAAGAAATCCCTTCGCATCAAAATGTTTGTCTTTTCGGATCCGGCGCTGCTCCAGGCCGTCATTGCGGCGCACCAGCGCGGCGTCCAAGTCCGGGTCATGCTCAATGCCGCCCGCCGCAGTGGGGAGGACGACAACAAGGCCTCCCGGAAAGCACTGGAGAAGGCCGGCGTCAATGTCACCGACAGCAATCCGGCTTTCGGCATTACGCATGAGAAATCCATGGTCGTGGACGATGCCGCGGCGTTTGTAAAATCCCTGAACTGGGCGACCGAGAATCTCACCGAAACCCGCGACTACGCCATCAGCACAACTCACAAGAAAGGCGTGCGAGAAGTCATTGATTGTTTCGAGGCGGATTGGCATCGCAAGAAGTTCAGGCCGGGCTTGAGCGAGCACATGATCTGGTGTCCGGACGATGGCCGGGAGCGGGTCGCCCATTTCATCGATGAAGCCAGGCACACGCTCTTCGTTCAAAACGAGCGCTACCAGGATCAGATCATCATCGAGCGGTTGGTTCGGGCGCGCGAACGCGGCGTGAAGATCCACGTCATGGCCCGACCACCACACACACTGAAGAAGGAAAAACTCATCGAAGGTGTCGGCGGCCTCCGCATCATGGACGACGTTGGCATCAAGGTTCACAAACTCAGGCACCTGAAGCTTCATGGCAAAATGCTGCTACGCGACGGTGTGCGCGCCATCGTAGGCTCCATCAACCTTGCCCCTGGCAGTTTCGATGACCGTCGCGAACTCGCCATTGAGTTCGGCGACGATGATCTGGTCGATCGCCTTCACAAAATTGCGCACCACGACTGGAAGCATTCCCACCCGTTGGATCTTTCCGACGAGGGCCTGCTCGGCGACCTCGAAGATCGCGTCCAGGGCGCCGCCAAGCGGCTGGCACTGGTGGTCAAAGACCAGAAAAAGAAGAAGCAACGGAAGTAACCAGTCATTTTCAGTTCCCCATAAACGATAACCAAACAAATAATGAAAATCACCCACTCACCCGTCGCAAACACCCTGTCCCTCCTCGCCTGCAGCGTTTTGGCTGCTGCTATGATCGCCCTGGGGGCTGGCTGCGCCTCCACGAAGCAAACCGAGGATTTGCTGAGCGCTGCCGGGTTTAAAGCACGTCACGCCGCCACCGCAGAACAACAAGCACAACTCAAATCGTTACCGGCCCGCAAGGTGTCCACCGTCGAAAAAGGCGGAAAGAAGTACTACGTGTATCCCGACGCTGCGAAGAACATCATCTACGTCGGCGACAGCGCCCAATACGCCGAGTACCAGAAGCTCCGCAAGGAACAGCAATGGGCCGAGGAGCAAGCCAATCCTGCCGTGCAATTGCAGGAAGCCACCGTATGGTGGCTGGATTGACAATTGTCCTGAACGTCAGCGGCAGGATGGTTGATGAACGCCGAAGCAGCCAAAGCAACCCCCGGCATGGCCGCGTCTGAACGCATTAACCGTTCGCGGCTGGTGTTGAACGTCGTGCTGGTGGGTATTCTTTGCTACGCCAGCAACGAGATCGGTTTCGCGCACAAAATTCCACCGCATAACATCTCAGTGCTCTGGCCGATGAGCGCGATTTTGTTCAGCGCACTGCTTGTTAGCAGTCCGCGGCATTGGTGGGCGTATGTTCTGGCGGGGTACAGCTCATCCATCATCCGCGATGCGCAAGCGGGCTTTCCGGCACAAGCATTCTTATTCATCGGCGCGGGACTTCTGGAAATCGTCGGCGCGGCTTTGGTCATTCGCCGCTACCTCAGCCCGATCAAAATGTTCGACAGTCTTCGGGAGCTGGCGCTGTATCTGGCCATTGCCGTCATCGGTGCGCCGATGGTCTCGGCGTTCGTCTCCGCATTTGCAGGGGGCACGGCGAACTACTGGTTCTTCTGGCGCGTCTGGTATCTTTCGGAAGCACTCGCCTGTTTGATGCTCGCGCCGGCGATTCTTTCCTGGATTACGCTGGCGCGACACAAATCCGGCACTATTCCGATGGCCCGGCGCGTCGAAGGCACGGTCCTGGTCACCATTCTGGCGGGGGTATGCTTCTTCGCGTTCACCGGAAATGTTCAAACCGGACACGGCATCCCTGCGCTGGTGTATCTTCCGCTGCCATTTCTCTTATGGGCGGCCGTGCGATTCGGTCCGCTCGGTGTGAATACGGCGCTCCTGATTGTCGCGTGCCTGTCGATCTCGGGAGCCGTCCATGCACGCGGTCCTTTCGTTTATAGCGACGAGACAAAAGGCGTTCTTTCGCTGCAACTGTTCCTGGCAACTTTGTCGCTGCCGTTGATGTTGCTCGCCGCGGTGATCCAGGAGTCGCGGGCCAGGGCGCAAGTCCTTCGCGAAAGTGAGGCGCGATTCCGTTCCATGGCCGACACCTCTCCCGTGATGATCTGGATGTCTGGTCCTGACCAGAAGTCCGAGTACTTCAATAAACGTTGGTTGGACTTCACCGGCCGAACCCTTGAGCAGGAACTCGGCGAGGGTTGGATCGAAGGCGTACATCCGGATGATCGTCCGCGTTGCCTCCGCATCTACCATGAATCGTTGGATGCGCGGAAACCTTTCGAAATGGAGTATCGCTTGAGGCACAAGGACGGCCATTACCGCTGGGTCTTCGGTTGCGGTGTGCCGCGCTTTATGCCCGATGGCAGCTTCGTGGGCTATATCGGCTCGTGCCTTGACATTGCCGAGCGCAAGGACGCGGAACTGCAGTTGCAGGAACAGCGGGCGGAAGTGACACACCTTTCACGCGTCGCCGTTGTCGGGGAACTCTCCGGCGCCGTGGCGCACGAACTCAACCAGCCGCTCACTGCAATTCTCAGTAACGCGCAAGCGGCCCAGCGCCGGCTGGCCCAGGAGCCGATTGATTTGGACGAGATCAGGGATATCCTTACGGACATTGTCAATGAAGACAAACGCGCCGGCGAAATCATCCGCCGCTTGCGTGCGCTGCTCAAGAAAGGCGAGATGCAACTCCAGCCTTTAAGCCTGAACGAACTGGCCAATGACACCGTCATGCTCGCCCATGGCGATTTCGTCTCGCGCGGCATTGTGGTGTCCACGAAACTCGCGGCAGATCTTCCCGTCGTGCGGGGCGACCGTGTGCAGTTGCAACAGGTGCTCCTCAACCTGATCAGCAACGCGTGCGATGCTATGCGGGATAACGCGCCCAGTGAACGAAGGCTCGAGATCGCCACCCACAGCAACGGCAGCGGCACCGTGGAAGTTGCCGTCACCGATGAAGGGCCCGGCATCGCTCCGGAAGCGAGGGATCGGCTCTTTGAGCCGTTTGTCACCACCAAGAAGGAGGGCCTGGGCCTGGGCCTGACGATCTGCCGCACCATCGTGAAAGCGCACGGCGGGCGATTGTGGAGCGACAATAACCCGGTCCGCGGCGCGGCGTTTTATGTCTCGTTGCCAACTCTGGTCCGCGACCCAATATGAGAAATCCCATCGCCACGGTGTTCGTGATTGACGACGACGCGGCGATCCGCAAATCGCTGGCGAGGCTCTTGCAGTCGGCGCACTTTGACGTGCGCAGTTTTGCCTCGCCGTGGGAATTTCTCGAACAACACAATCCCGCCACGCCCGGCTGCATCCTGCTCGACGTTTCGATGCCGGAGTTGAACGGCCTGGATCTTCAACAGTCGCTGGCCAAGCAAGGTTGCGATCGGCCCATCATCTTTCTCACGGGTCATGGCGACATTCCCATGAGCGTGCAGGCCATGAAGGCCGGCGCGAGCGATTTTCTCACCAAGCCGGTTGAGGACCATCTGTTGCTCGCCGCGATTCAAGTCGCCGTCGAAAAAGACCGTCAATCACGCGCGGCTCGTGCTGAAGTTCAAGCCATCGAAAGCCGGCTGGCAACTCTGACACCGCGCGAGCGCGAGGTGCTTGAGCAGGTCGTCAGCGGCAAGCTCAACAAACAGATCGCCTCCGACCTGGGAACAGTTGAAAAAACGATCAAGGTCCATCGCGGTCGGGTGATGGAGAAAATGGAAGTGAATTCTCTGGCGGACCTGGTGCGTGTCGCCGCGCTTGCCGGGGTCAGCCCAGGCCGCCCCCCCTCCCCACGTTAAGCATCAGGCCTCGCCTTTTGTCTTCCTGCGGTATGGGACCAAGGTCCAATGCGCCGGGTATGAGTAACGCCTTATAGTCGGCCCATGACCAGAACCTTGACCGTCGCCGTCGTTGATGACGAGGCGTCCGTGCGCAAGGCTCTGAACCGAGTGCTTTCAGCATCGCACATCAGCACGCACACCTACGAATCGGGTCAGCAGTTTCTTGATTCGCTGGCCAGTCACAAGCCGGATTGCGTCCTCCTGGACCTGCACATGCCCGGCATGAGCGGACACGAGGTCCAAAGCGCGCTCGGACGCGTCGCTGCGTCAGTGCCCGTGATTATCATTACCGCGTTCGACGATGCCGAAGCCCGCACGAAGTGCATGACTGCGGGCGCGTGCGCTTATCTCCTGAAACCGCTGGATGAACAAGTGCTCCTGAACGCCATTGCGACGTGCACCACGCCTTCAGCTCAACCATGACTGACACTGTCATAGCCCTGGGGCCCTAGACCAGGAAACCAACAAAAACCAAGAAAAGGAAACATGAGCAAACGACTCCTACAATGGGCCGCCACGCTGTGTGCCGCGTCGGTCGCGGTCACCGTGCCGGCACAAACCAAAAAGCCAAACATCCTCGTCATCATGGGCGATGACATTGGGTGGTTTAACGTCAGCGCCTATCACCAGGGCATCATGTCCGGCAAGACGCCGAACCTCGACAAACTGGCATCACAAGGGATGCGCTTCACCGACTATTACGCCGAAGCCAGCTGCACGGCGGGTCGCGCCAGTTTTATCACTGGCGAAATTCCATTGCGCACCGGGCTCACCACCGTCGGCCAGGCCGGCGCCGATGTCGGCATGCCGGCGAAGGCCTGCACGATTGCGACCGCTCTCAAAGCTCAAGGCTACGCGACCGGGCAATTCGGCAAGAACCACCTCGGCGATTTGAACAAGTATCTGCCGACGCTGCACGGCTTCGACGAATTCTTCGGCTACCTGTATCACCTCGACGCCATGTCCGATCCGTATTGGTATTCGTTCCCGAACGACAAGGCTTACTTCGACAAGTACGGCCCGCGCAATCTGGTCCACTGCTGGGCCACGGACCAGGATGACACTACCGAGATGCCGCGCTGGGGAAAAGTCGGCAAACAAAAAATCCAGGACGAAGGCCCGCTGGCGCCCTATCCCGACATGTCCAACGTGGCCAACATGCACGAGCTTTCGTACGCGAAAGCCAAGTATGACATGACGACCTTCGACGAAGTATTGGTCAAGAGCAGCAGTGACTTCATGGACAAGGCCAAGAAGGATGGCAAACCATTCTTCATTTGGCACAACACCACTCGGATGCATGTCTGGACCTTCCTCAGCCCCAAGTATCAGGCGATGATGAATCACCAGTCGAATTACGGATTGTATGAAGCCGGCATGGCCCAAATGGACGACGCCATTGGCGCGCTACTCAAGCATCTCGATGACATCGGCGAAGCCGAGAACACCATTGTCATTTTCACAACCGACAATGGCGCAGAAGTGTTCACCTGGCCCGATGGCGGCATGACACCCTTCAAGGGTACCAAAGGCACCGTCCAGGAAGGCGGCTTCCGCGCGCCGTGCATCGTTCGTTGGCCGGGCAAGATCAAGGCGGGCGTGGTCGAGAATGGTCTCTTCTCCGGACTGGACTGGTTCCCGACGCTGGTCGCGGCAGCGGGCAATCCCAATATCACCGAGCAACTGCTCAAAGGCGTGAAGCTCGGCGACCAGACTTACAAGAATCACCTCGACGGCTACAATCAATTGGACCTGCTGCTCGGCAAAGGACCGTCCAAGCGCGAGGAATTCTTTTATTTCGAAGGACCACAACTCGGCGCGTTACGGGTCGGTGATTTTAAGTTTCAATTCTTCCAACAGCCGGGCGGCTGGCCAGGGTCAAAGGTCACGACCGACATGCCCTGGATGGTCAATATCCGGCAAGACCCATTTGAGCGGACGCCCATGATCAACGGCCAAACGCCACTGAACGGGTCATTTGGTTATGGAAACGACTTCTTCGCTCGAGAATTCTGGCGCTTCGTTCAAGTCCAACAATTCGTCGGCAAACTCGCCATGACCGCGATTGAGTATCCGCCTATGCAGGACCCTGCATCGTTCAATCTCTCTGAAGTGAAGGCTAAGGTTGATGCAGCCCTAAGGAACAAGCCGGGGAGCTAAGTGTCGTTCATGAACCATGCGGGCCGGTCTCACGCAGACTGGCCCGCGACCCCTTAAACTCCGCATATTTCATGAAATTCATTTCTTTGACAGCGCTGCCTGTCGTGATCGCGTTACTGGCGCTTGCCGGCTGCACCACCCCAAATCCGAAGCCCGAACGGAAAGACCTTGAAACCGCCAAGCAAAGGCAGGTTGCCGCCACCCCGGCAGAAGTGTTGGAGAAACTTAAACGCGGCAACGAACGTTTCGCATCCGGCAAGCCGCAGCCGCGTGACATGCTGCATGACCAGCGGACCACCGCCGCCGGACAGTATCCCAAAGCTGTCATCCTCAGCTGCATTGATTCACGCGCGCCCGCGGAATTTATTTTCGACGCCGGCCTCGGCGAGCTTTTCAACGCTCGCATCGCCGGCAACATCGCCGACGAAGATCAGGTGGGCAGCATCGAGTTTGCCTGCAAGGTCGCCGGCGCAAAGCTGATTGTCGTCATGGGCCACACCAGTTGCGGCGCCATCAAAGGCGCTTGCGACAACGTCCAACTCGGCAACCTCACCGGCCTGTTGAACAAGATGAAACCGGCGGTCGAAGCAGTTCAAAACGTACCCGGAGATCGCAGTTCGAAGAATACGGCCTTCGTCGAAGCCGTGGCCGAAGCCAATGTTCGGTTAATGGTGGAGCGCATCCGGGAACTCAGCCCAATCCTCCGCGACATGGAAAAAGAAGGCAAACTCCAGATGGCCGGCTGCATGTATCATCTCGATACCGGTCGCGTGCAGTTTTTGTCGGACAACAATCCGAAATAGATTTCCACAATCTTAACCACCGCTACGCTCTATGAAGAACCTTACACGGAAACCGCATCGGCTCGCCGTCACACTGTTCGCGCTAAGCATGTGCTCAATCCGCGCGCAAGATCCCCTGCCCTCCTGGAACGACACCGGACCAAAGCAAGCCATCGTCGCTTTCGTTGAAAAGGTGACCCGGGAAGGTTCGCCGGATTTCGTCCGGGTGACTGAACGCATCGCCACGTTCGACAATGATGGCACGCTGTGGGCCGAGCAACCGATGTATTTCCAATTCCTCTTCGCAGTGGATCGGGTGAAGGAACTCGCGCCGAAGCATCCGGAATGGAAAACCAAAGAACCGTTTGCCTCACTGCTCAAAGGCGACCTGCGCGCCGCGATGGCCGGCGGCGAGCGGACTATTGCCGAAATCGTGATGACGACCCACGCGGGCATGACGACGACCGAGTTTGAGCAGATTGTCAAAGCTTGGATTGCTACTGCGAAACATCCCAAAACCGGCAAGCTCTACACCGAAATGGTTTATCAACCGATGCTCGAACTGCTCGCGTACCTGCGCGCGAACGGATTCAAGACATTCATCGTCTCCGGCGGCGGCATCGAATTCATGCGACCCTGGGCCGAGAAAGTTTACGGCATTCCGCCGGAGCAGGTCATGGGCAGCAGCATCAAGACGAAATTCGAAATGCGCGATGGCAAACCGGTGCTGGTCCGCTTGCCGGAAATCAATTTCGTCGACGACAAGGCGGGCAAGCCCGTTGGCATCAATTCGCACATTGGCCGACGCCCGATCGCTGCGTTTGGTAATTCCGATGGCGACCGCGAGATGCTGGAGTGGACCCAAGCCGGAGCTGGCGCACGCTTGATGGTGCTGGTACACCACAATGATGCAAAACGGGAATTTGCCTATGGCGCGGAATCAAAAATTGGCACCTTCAGCGACTCACTAATGAACGAAGCCAGGAAAAACCAATGGACCGTTATCAGCATGAAGGATGATTGGAAACGGGTCTTTGGTTTTGACCGGTGATCCTCGAAAGGCTCGGTAATATGTTTGAACCAGGAATAAGCAAGCGGCGCCGATTTAAACTCGGCGGCCTCGCGATCACGATGGCCATCGCCGCAACCCAAACTGCTCGCGCCGGCGGCATCTCTCTCTATGAAATCGCAACGCCGGATATTGGACTTGCGTCTGCCGGCTACGCTTCCCGTGCGGAGGACGCGTCCACACTGTTTAAGAACCCCGCCGGTATGAGCCGCCTCGATGGCGCGCAATTGCAAACCGGCCTTCAAGCCCTCTACGGCAGCGTTTCCTTTACTTCTGACGCCGGCACTTCACCTCTGTTGGGCCCGGATAACGGCGGTAACGCCATCGGATGGTTACCCGGCGCAAGCTTGTTTGTCGTCGCACCTATCAGCGAGAAATTTCACGTTGGGCTCGGCACTCTTTCGTACTTTGGCCTTGCCTCGGACTATGACGACAACTGGGTTGGCCGCTACTACGTTCAGGAAAGCGCATTGGTCGGCGTCACTTTGATGCCTTCGGCGAGTTATCAAATCACTGAGTGGCTTTCGGTCGGCGCCGGACTCAACGCCATGTATGGCTACCTGGACACGCAAATGGCGGTGAACACTGGCGTTGTGACTCCCGATGGTCAGATGTCGCTCACAGACAAGACGTGGGGCTTCGGCGCGAATATTGGTGTGCTCATTCAGGCCAGCGAAAAGACCCGTTTCGGGCTCACCTACCTCTCGTCACTCAACCTGGACTTCGCGGACACGCCCACCTTCACCGGTGTGGCCATCACTCCACCTCAACTGAATCTCGGCATGACGGTGCCGCAAATGGTGATGCTCAGTGCCTATCATTCGTTGAACGATCAATGGGCGCTGATGGCTGATGTGGGTTGGCAGGACTGGAGCGAATTTGGCTACGTCCAGGCCGGCGTCGAAGGTGGCGCCACCACAACGGCAAATTTGCAATATCAGGACACCTGGCACGGCGCCATTGGTGCGCAGTATAAACCTACTGATAAATGGAAACTCTCCGGCGGCGTGGCCTTCGACAGTTCTGCCGTCAGCAGCGAGAACCGCACGGTCACGTTGCCAATGGGACAAGCCTGGCGCTTCGGACTCGGCGCCCAATATCAACTGAGCGAATCCGTGAACATCGGCGCCGCTTGCACCTTCATGTGGTGCGGCAACATGTCGGTGAATCAACAAAGCCTGCTTCCGGTCGCCCTCGGCGGACGCGGCAATGTTTCCGGCTCGTTTGAGGACGCCTGGTTCACCATCGCCAATGTTAACCTCACCTGGACGTTCTAACATTCTGACTTGCAAAGTGATGTTGAAGCAATTCACTCTCACCAAGTCTTGCTCTAAACCTGTTAAGCCATGAAACAAAACCGCCTGTTCGTAACCATCGCAACGTGGACATTCGCAGCCTTTTCGGTAGTGGCCGCGCCGAACCCGGAGCGCAATGCCTATTTTGGCGAAACGCACGTTCACACCAGTTGGTCCTTTGATGCTTACATCTTCGGCAACCATCTTACCGGCCCCGCGCAGGCATACGAATACGCCCAGGGCAAGCCCATCCCCCATCCCATGGGATACAAGATCAAGATCGACCAACCGCTCGACTGGATGGGCGTGACCGATCATTCCGAATATGTCGGCACGATTGCCATGGCGAATCAGCCCGGCACTGCCATCAGCAAGCTGCCCATCGCCGAAAAACTAAAAGTCCACAACCTCGCCGACGTTCAACGCATCTACCTCTGGCTCGGCTACACGATGATCGACATGAAGCCGGTCAAGGAACTCGTCAGCCCGGAAGTTGCCGGTACGGTGTGGAAGGAGACGGTCGCGATTGCCGACCGATACTACCAACCCGGTAAGTTCACGACGTTTGCCTCGTACGAATGGACCAGCACGCCGAACAATTGCAACATGCATCGCAACATCTTTTTCCGGGATTCCAAAAAAGTGTGCGACATGCCGTTCAGCTCACTCGATTCGCAAACTCCGGAGGATTTGTGGAACTGGATGGACAAGCAACGCGCCGCCGGCAACGAGCTGCTGGCCATTTCCCACAATGCGAACCTCAGCGACGGCCTGATGTATCCCACGGAAGTGGATTTCAGCGGCCGGCCCATCGACAAGGCCTGGGCGGAAGCGCGCATGCGCAACGAGGCGCTCACCGAGATCAAACAAATCAAAGGCCAGTCCGAAACGCATCCCTTGCTTTCGCCGAACGATGAGTTCGCCAGCTTTGAAGTGTTGAACTATCTGCTGGGCGATCCCAAGGGTCGTGCGCCCCACGTCTCCGGCAGTTACATTCGTGAGGCGTTGCAGCACGGAATCGCGATGGAAGCCACGCGCGGATACAATCCTTACAAGTTCGGATTCGTCGGCGGATCGGATTCCCACAACACCGCGGTTCCCTATCGGCAGGATAACTTCTTCGGCGCGCATGGCCTCAACGACGGCGGCTTGAAGGAGCGCATGAGCGGCCACATTTTTGCCGGGCTCGACACGCGCCTGGAAAACCCGGCCGGCCTCAGCGGCGTGTGGGCCGAGGAAAATACGCGCGAAGCGATCTTTGACGCGATGAAGCGCAAGGAGACTTTCGCCACCAGTGGGCCGCGCATTCAAATCCGCTTTTTCGGCAGCTGGGGCGGCCTGGGTTATGATGAATTGAAACTCACCGGTCGCTGGGAGAAGACAAAGGACTGGGTCAAGATCGGTTATCGTGACGGCGTGCCGATGGGTGGCGACCTGCCCGCGCCAAAGTCCAAATCGCCCAAGTTCATTGTGTGGGCGCTCAAAGATCCCACCAGCGGCAATCTCGACCGCATCCAGATTGTCAAAGGCTGGACCAGGAACGGCCAGATTTTCGAAAAGGTTTACGACGTGGTTTGGGCCGGCGATCGCAAGATTGATCCCTCGACCGGCAAACTGGAACCCATCAAGAACACGGTGAATGTCACCGCCGCCTCCTACAAAAACAGCGTCGGCGCCGTCGAATTGAAGAAAGTGTGGGAAGACCCCGACTTCGATCCCAGTCTCGACGCCTTTTACTACGCGCGCGCGTTGGAGATTCATACGCCGCGGTGGACCACCATTCAGGCAAAGCAACTGGGCATCGTGCCTCCGACCGAAGGCACCTCCATGGGTGTGCCGCAGCCGATCGCGCTCACTGTGCAGGAACGCGCCTGGTCGTCGCCCATCTGGTACACGCCGACTGCCGAAGCACGCGCCAAGGCGCCGAAGGGATTAACCGTCGCCGAACTGAAGCAACAAGGAGGCACACCCCTCGACGATGCGGCGTTGAAGCAACTCATTGTTGGAAATGTGGTCAAAGTGCGCGACACGGTAACCGGACGCGTCTACGACATTCTTTACGGCGCGGGTGGCCGCCGCATGATCACCAGCGTGGACGGCAGGCAACCTGCCCCGGGCGATCCGTTCCACGTCGACGACGCCAATTCCCTTGGCGCGCCCGCTCACTACGAGATCAAAGACGGCAAGATTGTCACGATGCTCGGCAACGTGCCATTCGACGTCAGCGTTTACAAACTGGGCGACAAATATGTTGCCGCGCGCGCCAGTGAATTTGGCTATGCCAATTATGCAGTTCTTTCAATCACGCCGCCCTCAGCGATCGAATCGCGCATCGGTGGCGACGTGAAAGCTCCTTAGCCGCATGAGAAACGTACCTTTACCAACCGGACCGCAAACCAGCGCGCAGCAGTCCCTTGTGCACCGATGCCTGCGCGAGCCGTTGTTCCATTTCATTCTGATCGGAGGGGCGCTGTTTGCGGTTCACAATGCCCTGCGCTCAGGTTCAGAGGACTCAAATCAGATCGTGCTGACTCCGCACGACCTCGAGCAGATGACCGTGATGTGGCGCGCGCAGGGCCGCCCTGCCCCTACACCCGAGGAAATGCGCAGCTTGCTCGAGACGCGCATTCGCGAGGAGGTGCTGTTCCGCGAAGCATTGGCGATGGGCCTGGACAAAGACGACACCATCGTGAAGCGGCGCATGGTGCAAAAGATGGAGTTTCTGGCCGAAGACCTGTCCGCACTCCGGGAACCGGGGCAACAGGAACTCAAGGAATGGTTCGCACAAAATGCTGAACGCTTTGCCTCGCCGGCCCGAGTCTCGTTTCGGCATCTGTACTTTTCCTTGGACAAACGCGGCGAACACACGCGTGCCGCCGCCGAGTCGGCTTTACAGAAACTTGCCGGCAAACCTTCCGATGCAGCCGAGGCCAGCGACCTCGCCGATCTTTTCATGCTCCAGGACGAATACGGAGATCGGTCAATGGACGACGTCGCTCGCACGTTTGGCCCCGGCTTTGCGCGATCCGTCTTCGCCGGGAAGCCCGGCGCATGGCAAGGTCCGGTCGAATCCGGTTACGGCTGGCATTTGGTTTTCGTGAACTCAATCACGCCGATGCGGATCCCGGAGTTCGAGGAAGTCGAGGCAGAGGTAAAAAGCCAATGGGTGTTTGTCCAACGCGAGGCGACCAAGCGCCGCATGTACGAAGAGATGAAGTCGCGCTACGAAATCGTTGTGCCCCAACCGCCCGAACAAAAACTGGCCGGCAACGGCAAATGAAAGCTTCGTTTCTGATGCTGTCACGCTTAATCCTGAGCTTCGTCTTTGCGTTGTCCTTTCTGACGCTCCGCGTGGCGGCTCACGAGTCACGCCCTGCTTACCTCGAAATCCAGGAAACGGCGCCCGGACAATACCGCGTTCTCTGGCGCACCCCGGTGTTTTCCGGAGCACGTTTGCCCATCGCGCTCAAGTTCCCCGAGGATGCCGGAGAGCTCTCCGAGCCCCTGGTACAGGATTTGGGAGAATCGCGAATCGAACGGCGAACCATCGCCACTGGCTCTCAGGGGCTCGTGGGAAAGCGCATTGAGTTTGTCGGTCTTCAAGCCACCATTACCGATGTCCTGGTGCGGGTAAAAACCTTGAGTGGACAGGATGTCACGACGCTGGTTCGGCCCTCACAACCGTGGTTCGAACTGAAAGCCGTGCCCTCCAAACTCCGCGTGGCAGGCACGTATCTCACACTCGGCGTCGAACATATTCTTGGCGGGATCGATCACCTGCTTTTTGTGCTCGCGTTAATGATCCTCGTGAAAGGCACGAAGCGACTCGTGGCGACAGTCACCGCGTTCACCGTGGCCCACAGCCTGACGCTTGCGGCCGCGACGCTTGGTTTCGTCCATGTACCGTCCCAGCCCGTTGAAGCTGCCATCGCACTGAGCATCGTCTTCGTAGCGGCGGAGATTGTACACTCCCATCAGGGCAGGCCCGGCCTGACGGAACGCGCGCCCTGGCTGGTCGCCTTCGCCTTTGGACTGCTTCACGGGTTTGGTTTCGCCGGCGCGTTGAGCGAAGTGGGTTTGCCTCAAACCGCGATTCCGGTGGCCCTGCTCTTTTTCAACCTCGGCGTCGAGGCCGGCCAACTTTTCTTCATCGCGGCGATTCTCGGCATCATGGCCCTGGCCCGCCGGCTCGTCCCGCAGACAGACACCCTGAAACCTGCCTGGGCTTGGCGCATTGCACCGTACGGCATCGGCAGCGTCGCGGCCTTCTGGATGATTCAGCGCATTGCAGCATTTTGAGAGGTTGAAAATACTCCTTCGTCCAGGCGCAAGCCGACGCACGAACCAGGAATCAACGGGGCTCCGTATTTCGCCGGGGCGACAACGCGAAGTATCTCAAAGGGGCGGCTCGCCTCCTGCTTCCATTTCACGCCACCATCCGCGCTCTCTCCGGCCAAAGTTATCTCGTTTCGTTAAGCGCAATCTCATCATCATTTCAACAGGTGGTCGCTTTCCTCGACGGTCACGGCATCTCCAAAGCGTCTTTGCATCTCTGCCACCAGACTGTCGCCAACCTCGGAGTAAGCCTTGGTGCGTCTGCTCTGGGCCGTGATCTGCTGAAGGCTCGCAAGGAGTTTCCCATCTGACTCATAGCCACTCAAAGAAAGTCCAGCCGTCTCAGGTTCAGGACTCGGGGACGTAAAATGGATCAGACTCCGATTCGTATCGTAGTGCATAGGCGACATGAAGCGCACCATCTTCTCACGCCACACGATCGTATCATCGCGGAGATCGTGACGCGCACCCACCAAAGCGACCACCTGCGCCACAACCACCCGGTTGGTGGCCGAATCAGCCACATAGCACTTCGTGTGGTGACATGTCCGCGCACAGCCAGATAGCAAGAATGCCACTGCGGACAAACATGTTATCGTGATGGCCTTCATCGGTGGACTAACGCCGCCTGGACAGTAACCTGGTGGAAAAACTCACAATCCTCTTGCCTGCCCTCACAGGACTGAAGCGCCCTGGAACAGCATGATAATCTACGTCCTGGAAAAGAAACCGGCGCGCATCGTCGAATGGCTTGCCACCTGGCGGACGGAATAGATGCCGGCGACAATCAGAACGCAGAGAATCAGCAAGGGTCTCGCGATGCTCACAATCCAGTCGCGACGCGATGTCGGGAGACGTAACATGGCCTGGACAGTACGGCTTTCGATGAAAGCGAAAGCGGTGTCTGATCTTTCGGAGTACTCCGCAAAACTTCAACAGTCCAGCCTAAACCCGTGATGGCGCTCCGTGGTGGCGTCGGACCGCGAGCGGTCCCCCTTGCAGCGCTCCGCCTGCAAGAAGGACAGGATTGATCGGAGAGTTCATTGTGACACGCGACGACAACGCCGGGTTTTCACGGGGCGGACCACCTCCCACTTACATTTCACACCTCAACCCGCGCTTTCTCCAGCCAAAGCTGTTTCGTTAGACGGCGAGTCAATTTCATGCACGGCGCAAGCGATACCAGTGCTCGTCCGGACGGAGCACCCATTCAAGGAGTGCGGGCAGCTTAAAAAAGGACGGTTCAACGTCGGTGATTTGCCAACCTGTAAAGGCAGTCTCGATTTCTCCGCGGCTCACGCCCCGGATCAAGGGACGGATGCGCCGCGGCCAACATAGCAAGATCACCGTGGCGTCCGTCGTGGCCAGGGCATTCACGCTGCGGGCCATCCCTTGCTGCTGCTCGGTGTCGAGGTCATGGAAGGTTCCGGTGTCCAGGATAAGCCGGAAGCCGGAACCCACTTCCACCTCTGAAAGCCGGGTAACGTCCGCCGGCACCAGTTTCATCTCCACACCCGCGGCCTGGACCCGCTCGCGCCCACGCTCCAGAGCCTTTTCCACGACGTCCACGCCAGTGACCTCCCAGCCCCGTTTCGCCAGCTCGATACCCCAGATGGCGCTGCCCGTACCGATATCCAAAGCCCGCCCGTAGGGTGGCTCATGGCCCTGCTCCTCGCGCTCGACCAGCGATGCCAGGGATTGACGAAACTCCTGGTCGGTATCCTCCCAAGGATGAAAACCGATGGCGTAAGATAGTTTCCAGTTCATAGGCTTTCTCCTTCGTCGTCAACGACCACGCTCAGCCATGCCGGAGCAAGGAGCAAGAGCGGGAATTGTAACCGACAACGCAACCGTAAATCCTACTTGCTCAGACGTGCCTGCTGCCACGCTCGATAGAAAATGATAAAGGTGCTCAATGCGACCAGAAGAAAAAGCCCGATGAGCGAATTGACGCCTATCCAGCCGCGATATGAGGCAAGAGAAAAAAGGAAAACACCAGAGACTACCGCCTTGGCAATCCACCTCGCCTCCGCCGCAAAATCGAAATATGCAACAAGCGCGATGCTTGCGACTATAACTATAAGTCCGTATGGCATAATGCTCAATGTTGCCTGGACCGTATGGCTTTCGAAGCGAGCCAAAGCGGTGTCTGCTCTTCGGAGTAAACGTAGGTTGCGTCGGTGAGATAGCAGCCCGTCGACTCTACCGAAGCACCAGCGCCAGTCATCTCACGGGGTGTGGGACTCACGCCCCAAACAACCGAGATCCGAACAAACCGACACCATAAAGACCTATCTACTCGGTCAATCCAACTCTGTCGAGCGACAAAGCACGCCGTTCAACTCAGCTCACGCCAGGAACGCAATGGGCGCAAAGAAGAGAAGCCAGACAAGGCCGCCAGTGCCCAACACTCGACCCGCACTCACTCCCGGCCAAAGCTATCTCATTTCGTCAGACATCATTTTGTTTGCTTGAGAAGAACTATCTGATTCGTAGGATGAACGGTGCCGGGCAGCCTTTCATAATCCAAGACCAACTCTCGGCCATCAATGCGGATGATTCGAATACGATTGGTGGTCGGGACGGGGGCATTGGTCTGGCTGTCCTTTGTGACGGTATCAATTAAGAAACCATTTTCCACTCGTAACGTCCCCTCCAGGCTGACAGTCCGAGGGCCATTTGTGCGCGTGGGCATGCTGATTACGAGGATGTAACGCCCATCTGGAGCAACCGTAATCGTCTCCTTCGTATCGCCACCTCGTGCGTATTTCCCCTCAAAGATCCATGTGCCCGAAAGCCCCTTCTGCATTCTATCATCTGCCGAATCTTTGTGCGGTCGACAAGCCGTTGCCAACAAAACCATCGCCAGGATCGAAACTGCAAATTTCACAAGCGCACTCGCATGATGCCAGCGACCAGGCTGAGGCATTCCGGGGCTGAGGTGTGAACTGCAAATGAGAGCGCCGCCCGGCGTCAGGGGCTGAGGCGACTTGCGCAAAGGAACTGTCAGTCGCCTCCCCATATCTCTTTAAACTCCGTTCCTTTAAATTCGATGTGGCAGCCGTAGTCTGGATGATCGCTCCTCTCGACCACAAACGTCCACTCATCCTCGCGACCTTCTTCGCTGCAAGAAATCCAAATCTGAGGATTGGCCACACGGCCAGCAAACGACGGATCCGAAGCCAGCTCATACTGTTCAAATTCCGTTACTGCTCTCGCCAATATTCGGGGCAAATCACGGAGAATCCTGGCCAGCAGCTGCCTGTCTTGTTTGCCGGGCTGCTTGAGTTGTCCAGGCATCAGACGATCCATCGTTACTGTGATCGTCTTCCCGAAGAAAGTTCTCAACTTGCGGGGAAGTTTCGCCCGCCACTCGTCGTTTTCGTCGTCTAGCTTGAAATTGGCCGCTTTCATTGTGATGGCCATATCCACGACCAAGCCCAGCCGCGCCGGAACTGAGGCGTGAACTGCAAACGAGAGCGCCAACCGGCGTTAGGGCTGCAGCGATTGGGCAGGTGTTTTTTTTCGTAAACGGCGCTCGGTCGCGAATTGTTCATCGATGAGTTTCCAAAATCTAGTATGGAACTCGGAGTCGTGGCCACCGGGAACTACATAATATCCGGGCACACCCTCCAAGGAAAAGAATCCGCCGTAGTAACTGAACCGGGCGAGCCGCGTAGCGCCATCGCGCAATGTCAATACCGCAACCGAAGAACCCTTCCAAATTGCAAATATCGGATCGCGATACGCGGCGTTCCCGGCAGCACGAGAGAACACTTCAATCGGGAACGGCGCTGATACCGCCAATGAGAGGCTGTTTGATGAGACTCCGTCGGTCGAAGCGGAAAGGTCATAAACTGTAACGTTGGTAACCGAAGAAACTATGATGGCAAGCTGGCGATAAGCCACAGCAGCCTTGTGCTCACGCCACGCAAGAAAACCAACAACCGAAAATACGACCATGGCGGCCAGAACAAGCAATCGGTTTTCAAGGCGCTTCATTTATCTCTTGTTAAGTCGTGTTTTCAAAATGCTATTTGAGCCAATCCAAGATGGCGCCGAGTTGAACAAAGCTCAGGAAATACAAATCGCGTTTTTCGTAACGCGTGCCGATGCGGCGGTACCGCTTGGCCCGCTGAAAGAAATTCTCGAC
>DASUGI010000080.1:0-4193 GCA_036274115.1 Verrucomicrobiia bacterium | reverse complement strand
AACGGCCAGCTATCTGAACAATCGTTTGCATCGGTTGCGGAAAGGAACGCTGAGGTGAAACGCATGAATGGACAAAACCAAGAACTGATAAACATTAAGGGCTGAGTGGCGAAGGAAGGTTTCCTTCCGGTAAAACAGAGTGTTGTCCGTTTCAAAAACAACACAACCGAAAGGAAACCTAAAATGAACGAGTCACTATTCGCCGGAATCGATCTGCATAGCAACAACCTGATGATCGGCATCGTGGACCAGGACGGCAAACGTCTCAAGCACCAGAAACTGGAGTGCGACCTGACGCAGGTAGTCAAATTCCTCGAGCCCTTCAAGCCGCGTTTCAAAAGTCTGGCGGTGGAATCCACCTACAATTGGTATTGGCTGGTAGACGGCTTGCGTGAGCGCGCCTATCCCGTGGTCCTGGCCAATCCCGCGCAGATTGAACAATACAGCGGGCTCAAGCATGCCGACGACAAGAGCGACGCCTTCTTCTTAGCCGAGCTGCAACGGCTGGGCATTCTGCCGACGGGCCATATCTACGATCCGCAGCTGCGTCCCGTGCGCGACCTGCTGCGCCGCCGCTTGAGCCTGGTGCAGCAGCGCACCGCGCTGCTGTTGAGTTTCAAAAGCCTTTACCAGCGCACCACCGGTGGGGTGATGACCTTGAGCCGGCTCAAAGGCATGGAGTTGGTGGAAGCCAAAACGCTTTACGAACATCCGGCCAATTGCCTGATCGCCGCGGTGCAGAAAGAACACATCGGGCAATTGGATCAGAGCATTGAGCGGATTGAGAAAGCGGTTCTCAAATCCGCCCAGGAGTTACCCTGTTATTCGCGGCTGGGCACGCTGCCGGGCATCGGCCGCATTCTGGGCATGACCATCACGATGGAAGTAGGAGAAATCAAGCGCTTCAAAGCGCAGGGCAATTTAGCCAGCTATAGCCGCGCGGTGGATTCCAAACGGATGAGCAACGGCAAAAAGAAAGGCGACAACAACGGCAAGTGCGGCAACAAATATCTGGCCTGGGCGTTTGTGGAAGCAGCCAATTTTGCCAAGCGTTACGACGAGCACTGCCGACGATGGTTTGACCGCAAAGCTGCCAAAACCAGCACGGTGATTGCGACCAAGGCGCTGGCGTGCAAACTGGCCAAAGCCGCGTGGCATGTGATGGCGCACGATGCCGACTACGATCCCAAGCGAATGTTTCCGGAGTTGGCACAGCGCCCGAGCCAATGAATTGGGGAGAGCTGCCGTCAGCCAGGTAAAGGGGTTGGACCAAGAGCCCTGAGAACTGATTGGAGGCGGCGGCTCTCCGAGAACTTTTGCAAAAGCTTTGAAGGTGATTCGACCGTGCCGTGAGTCAAAAACGGGTTGGACGCAAAGAGATGCTTTGCGAACCAGAACTCTGAGAAACTGAATGAACACGGCCCGGCACTGAACGTTTTCTGGATCCCGCGGGCGCGGGATTGGGGGCCGGGAAGGGGAAGGCTTTTAATAAAAAGGCTTGGGGACAACCGGCGCTAGAACCAGATGGGTGACTGAACGAATCCCTCGCTGTGCGAGGATTTGGAATCAAACCGACGAAAAGACAGGATCGGATCAGTCCCTTCAAAGCGGTGAACGGAAGCAACCCGAGAGGAACACGAGAAAAATCGGGACGGACGACTTTTTATCTGTTGACCTCCCGCCCTAATGGGTGACCCCTTTAAGAAACTGGCATGCGACGCTCCTTTACTAATCGTGGCCAATTCCCAAGTTGAAAGCTATTAGGCAATAGCTGATGATGAGTCCATAGGTCAATAGGGAAGTCGCAATCAAAATCCTAAAAGCAAAGTTCTTTATTGCTTTCAACAGCAATGCCCAGAGTGAAATGTAAACTGTGCAGACAACCAGAATCCCAACCATACATGCTGGTTCGACAGAATGGTACGCAGCAAATACAACGCAAAAGTTGGCGACCATAAAGAGGCATATTAACACAAGGTACAGAAAAGACATTTTCGAGAAATTCAGTGAGTTATATTTCGGTTCTGTAAAGAAATCTGTGTAAGTGGTTTTTTGTTTTGGTTTTTGTCTTGCCCGCATTCGTTGCGAGCTAAATCGAGCCGGGGGCGAGCGGCGAGCCCCAGCTCGCGCCCCCGGCGGTCAAATAAGCTGAGGCTCGGTTTCATCGTCCTCAATCGCGTTTGGGCATCCGGTCGCCAAATTCGATGGCGAACCGATTGAGCGCTTCGCACCAGTTGTGAATCGGCATCGTCCACTTCTTGGCGATGCGTTCCAGCGCCAGATAGTAAAGTTTGAGCAGCGACTCCTGGGTCGGAAACACGCCGCGCGTTTTGCTGATCTTGCGCAACGAGCGATTCACCGACTCGATCGCGTTCGTGGTGTACAGGGCCTTGCGGATCTCCGCCGGGTACTTCAAAAACGTGATCAGTTCCGGCCAGTGCGCCCGCCAACTCTTGCCAATCGAAGGATACTTCCGGTCCCACTTGACCTCAAAAGCGCGCAAGGCCTGCTCCGCCTCGGCTTCCGTTGCGGCCCGGTAAATCAGCTTCAAATCCGCCGCCACCGCTTTGCGCTCTTTCCACCCCACATAACTCAACGAGTGGCGCACCATGTGGACCAAACACAACTGCACCTGCGTGGCCGGGAACACCGCTTCCATGGCTTCGGGGAAACCCTTGAGCCCGTCCACGCAGCCAATGAAGATGTCGCGCACGCCCCGGTTCTTCAGTTCGGTCAACACGTGCAGCCAGAACTTGGCCCCTTCGCTTTGCGCCACCCACATGCCCAGCACTTCCTTTTGACCCGCCATCGTGATCCCCAAGGCCAGATAAACCGCGACCTTGGTCACCGCCCCGGTGTCGCGGACTTTGCCCCAGAGCGCATCAAAATAGACAATCGGGTAAACCTCCTCCAGTGGCCGGTTCTGCCAGAGCGCCACGTCGGCGCTGACCGCGTCGGTCACCTGCGAAACCAGCGTCGGGGAAACCTCCACCCCATAAATCTCCAGCAGATGCCCCTCGATCTCCCGAGTGGTCAGCCCCCGCGAATACAGGCTGATGATCGCCTGGTCGAAGCCCTCAAACCGCCGCTGGCCTTTGCCCACGATCTGCGGCTCAAACGTGCCGTTGCGATCCCGCGGCACCGCCAAGGGCATTTCCCCAAACTCCCCTTTGAGCGTTTTGGGGCTGCTGCCGTTGCGTGAGTTGCCGCTGTTGCGCCCCGCCGCCTCGTGCTTGGCGTAACCCAAATGATCCGTCAACTCCGCCCCCATCGCTTTTTCCAGCAACCGCTTTTGGAGCTGTTTGAAAAGCCCATCCTTCCCCAACAAATCTTCGGGCTTTTGATAATCCTTGAGCAGTTCGTTCAACACTTCGTCAGTAATGGCCATAGTCATTCATCCTCTCACTTGCTTGGCCACTTACACAGATAACTTTATAGCCCCTGTGGGTGGGATTGCGCGGTCATTCGCAAGCACCAGACAGCGTGTGGCGCGGCGTCACCTTCGTGCGCGACACCGTGCCGCCAGTATTGACCCTGACGAACCCAGTCGTTGGAACGGTGTCCCAACCGGTGGTGCAAATCCAAGGTTTCGCCAATGAACCACTCGCCACCGTGCTATACGACGTGACCAACACCTTTGAAATGCAAACCAATTTGAGCGGATATGTCATTGGCCAGTTCCTCGACACCAATGCGTTGACCTACACCACCAACTGGTTTCAATGTTATGATGTGGGCTTGGCGACGAACCAAAACCTGATCACCCTGCGCGTCACCGACCTCGCGGGGAATGTCACGACTACCAACCTGAACCTGACCCTCGATTACAGCGGCGACACCAATGCGCCGAGCCTCGTGGTTGGCTGGCCGGCAGATAACGCGTTGGTGTCAGGGAGCAATTTCATCCTCCGGGGTCAGGTGGATGATCCCACGGCGAGCATTCAAATCTTTGCGGATACCAGCAGCATCCCTGCGACTGTAATTCGGGACGGTAGTTTTGTGGCCTCGGAAGTGCCGCTCTTGAGTGCGACGAACCTGATTACGATTGTGGCTACCGACGCAGCAGGCAACAGTCAAACCAACAGCCTGACCGTCCGCCAAAGCGCGGAAACTCTCACCATCGACCCGATCAGTCCGGGTCAATTGACACAATCCACGGTGACCCTGACCGGGACGGTGGGTGTGAGCGGGCA
>DASUGI010000079.1:0-36207 GCA_036274115.1 Verrucomicrobiia bacterium | reverse complement strand
CGCCCCGAAAGTTGTCGCTACCATGTTGCTCAGCGCTCCGGTGGTGTTGATGCCGAAGCTATTGCTGACATTGAACTCCTGCATCGCGACTACGTCCGGCTTCAGACCCTTCAGGATGTTGAGGCCGGGCGCTTCATACCGTTGATTGTTCCCGGAAGTGAGATTTGAGGCTACAACCCGAACGATGACGTTGCTTTGGGCAAAAACGGCGGGCGCTGCAAACAGCGCGCAGGCTAGAACGCAGACTCGGACTGCGCGAACGACTTTGGTTTTCACAGATTAATAACCGCGCCAGATTATTACTATTCAGCGGTGGGATTTCAACCCGCTTCCGAATACTTGACGCGCGCGCTGGTCCATCCCATTGATTATCTATGCAACTGGACAAGTTGACGATCAAATCCCAGGAAGCCCTGGCGGAATCCCAGCGCATCGCGCACCGCTATTCGCATCAGGCGGTCGATTGCGAACACCTGTTGCTGGCGCTCCTGGCGCAGCAGGAGAGCCTTGTGCCGGAGCTGCTGGAAAAGATTGGCGTTCCGCCTGCAAAGCTACAGCCCGACGTAGAGAGAGAACTGGCGCGCCGTCATAAAGTCGAAGGGGCCAGCAGCGCGGATCTTTATCTGAGTCAGGAATTGAAGAAGGCGCTTGATGCGGCGCAATCGGAAGCGGGCAAGCTCAAGGATGATTACATCAGCACAGAGCACTTGCTGCTTGGGATTCTCGATACCGGTGGTTCGGCGCTGAAACAGATTTTCAAGACGAACGGGCTCAAGCGGGATGTCGTGCTCAAGGCGTTGGCGGAACTGCGCGGTAATCAGCGGGTGACCGACCAGTCGCCGGAAGGTAAGTTCCAGGCCCTCGAAAAGTACGGGCGCGATCTGACGGCGCTCGCGCGACAAGGGAAAATTGATCCGGTCATTGGGCGCGATGAGGAGATTCGCCGCGTGATGCAGGTGCTCACTCGTCGAACCAAGAACAATCCGGTACTTATCGGCGAACCAGGCGTGGGTAAGACCGCCATAGCCGAAGGATTGGCGCGGCGCATCGTAAGTGGCGATGTGCCGGAGTCTCTTAAGAATAAGCAATTGGTGGCAATGGACCTCAGTGCGATGATCGCCGGCGCGAAATATCGCGGGGAGTTCGAGGATCGACTGAAGGCGTTTCTCAAGGAGATTGTCGCGAGCGAGGGGCAGATCATTCTGTTCATTGATGAGTTGCACACGCTGGTCGGGGCCGGAGCGGCGGAAGGTGCGACGGACGCAGCGAACATCATGAAGCCGCAACTTGCCCGCGGCGAGTTGCGTTGCGTAGGGGCGACGACATTGGATGAATACCGCAAGCATATCGAAAAAGACCCGGCACTGGAGCGGCGTTTCCAGCCCGTAATGGTGGCGGAACCGACGGTTGAGGCCACCATTGCCATTCTGCGCGGACTCAAGGAACGTTACGAAGTTCATCACGGCGTGCGCATTCAGGATTCAGCACTGGTAGCGGCGGCAACGCTCTCAAACCGCTACATCACCGACCGGTTTCTGCCAGACAAGGCGATTGACTTGGTGGACGAAGCGGCGTCACGCATCAAGATGGAGCTGGATTCGAAGCCGACTGAGCTGGACCAACTCGACCGACAGATTCTCCAGCTTGAAATCGAGCGCACGTCACTGTCGAAGGAAAAGGACCCTGCGAGCAAAGAGCGTTTGAAACGCCTCGACCAGGACCTTGCTAATTTGAAGGAGCAGTCCAAAGCCCTTACGGCCCAGTGGCAGAACGAGAAGACTGCTGTCAACGCTGTCAGCATTGTTCAGTCGCAGATTGAGCAGGCGAAGATTGAGCTGGAAAAGGCGCAACGCGCTGGCGACCTGACCAAGTCGGCGGAGATTCAATACGGCCGGATTCCCGATTTGGAAAAGAAGCTCGCCGCGATGGAAAAACAATCAACTCTCAATACTCAACGCACAACCCTTTTGCGCCAGGAAGTCACCGATGAAGACATTGCGGAAGTCGTGGCGTCGTGGACGCATATTCCCGTGTCCCGAATGCTCGAAGGCGAGCGCGAGAAATTGCTCAAGATGGAGGAGCGCTTGGGGCAACGCGTGATCGGTCAAACTGAGGCGGTCAAAGCTGTGTCCAATGCGGTCCGCCGTTCGCGCAGTGGCTTGCAGGACCCGAATCGCCCGATTGGGTCGTTCATTTTCCTCGGGCCGACCGGTGTGGGCAAGACCGAGACCGCTCGAGCGCTCGCGGAATTCCTCTTCGACGACGAGCAGGCGATGATTCGTATCGACATGAGCGAATACATGGAGAAGCACACCGTCGCCCGGCTCATCGGTGCGCCGCCCGGCTACGTGGGTTACGAGGAAGGCGGCCAGCTCAGCGAAGCCGTGCGCCGCCGGCCTTATTCGGTGGTGCTCTTCGATGAAATCGAGAAAGCACATCACGACGTCTTCAACGTGCTGTTGCAGGTGCTGGACGATGGCCGGCTCACGGATGGTCAGGGCCGCACGGTGGATTTCAAAAACACCATCGTCATCATGACCAGCAATATCGGTTCGCACATCATCCAGGAATATTTCATGGACAGCCGCGTGACGATTGGGGCGAAGACCACCATGGAAGACAAGGTGATGGCCGAGTTGAAAAAGCATTTTCGTCCGGAGTTTCTGAACCGCGTGGACGACGTCATCATTTTCCAAAGCCTCGACGAAGCTGAACTGGGCCGCATCGTGGACATCCAGCTCGATCGGCTTAGCAAGCGGCTGACGCAACAGAACCTCACGCTCGACGTTGACAAGAGCGCGAAGGCGTTACTGGCCAAGGAAGGTTACGACCCGCAATTCGGCGCTCGCCCGCTGAAACGCGCGATTCAGGACCACTTGCTCGATCCGCTCGCAACGAAGTTATTGGAAGGCGAGTTCAAGCCGGGGGAAAAGATCAAGGTTAGTGCGAACGATGGCGAACTGGTTTTCGCTAAGAAATAAGAGGTGATTTATCGCACTGCGATGACTGGACGGCGCGGCGCGCCGTCTTACCCATGGGTCGTTCGGTCCAATGCCAACAAGGAGATCAGCCACTACACTCCGCCCGCAATTGAACCACAGTCGCGTTTGACTGTGGGATTAAGCAAAGAAACGAACAACCACATGAAACCATCACAAACCATACTCGTGGGCCGAAGCATCGGTTCCACTTTGCAATCCATCAAGTCGGTCGCGGCGCTGCTGCTCGGCGTCGCGATGACGTCGGCGGTCGCAGTCGCCGCCGACAATCGCGCGCCGGAAGTTCCGGCTACCATCGCCGTGCCGGAGGGACACAAGGTTCACTTTCATGGATTCGCGCTGGGCGTGCAAATCTACACGTGGAATGGCACGAATTGGGGGGCGTCTGTGCCCGAAGCGGTGTTGTTTGACAACGACGGGAATGTTGTGGCAACGCATTTCGGCGGACCGACCTGGGAGAGCAACAGTGGCAGTCAGGTGGTGGGTGCGCTCCCGCCGCTGGCGGTGGTGGTTGACCCCACGGCCATTCCGTGGCTGCGTCTCGCAACGGTGTCAGATCGCACGCACGGACCGGGCATCTTTGCGAACACCACTTACATCCATCGCGTCAACACCGTGGGTGGCAAAGCGCCTTCGGATGCCGGCACGTTTGTGGGGCAGGTCACCCGTGTCCCCTACGCGGCGGATTACTACTTCTACCGCGCGGCGAACCATTAATCCGTGGGAATTGGCCTGCCTCTTTTGGTTGGACAACGTCCGCCAATCGAGGCAAGGCCACGTGGCGGAGGTTTCAGGGCTGGTCAACTCTTCCAGTCGAACGCTTTTTTCTTCAGGGCGTAGAGATAGCCGACAAAGAGGATTCCGAGGAACGAAACCATCGAGCCCAAAATCATGTTCCGGGTGGCGGGTTCGGCGAGCATCGCTTTGTAAACGACGGCCCATGGATACATGAATACCACTTCAATATCGAAAAGGATGAAGAGCATGGCCACGAGGTAAAACTTCACCGACATGCGGGTCGCACCTTCGCCAATCGGCAACATGCCGCATTCATAGGCCGTGTCCTTAATCTTGCTGGAGCGACCTTTTTTGCCAAGGGCGACCGACATCGCGATCATCCCGCCCGTCGCCGCGATGGCCAGAACGAACAATATCAAGACCCCGGTGTATTGGAGCAATTGCGTCGAATCCATGCTGGCAATGATTCAACAAGCCGGGTTCATTCGCAACCTTTAATGCCAGTCTTGGGACCCGCAATGAACAAGTTGAGCCCGACGTGGTCGAAGTCTCAGAGATTTGAACGGGTGAAAATCCGCCATCCAATCGTATTGTCGAGTTGCCTGGGTTTTGTCGTCGGCTTTGCTGTCTGTCTTTGCTGGCGTTTCCAGAGCGATGATGAGCCTACAAGCGAGACTGACTCATTGTCAGCTCGCGTGCAGAATGATCCCGCGAGTGTGGTTGAAAGTTACGAAAGCCTTTCCAGCAATACGTCCCAGCAGCCGAACTTTTTCGGGGCACCGATCACTCCGCGAGTATTCAGAGCCGAGGAAGATTGGAAAGTCACGATCTGGTATCAATCGTTGCCGCCGCAAAGGGGTGAAACCTTTGATCCCCGTGAATCCGCGGCAAAGCGGATGGGACTGACAAACAAATGACGCGGTTCTACCGCTTCATTCGGTAGAAAGCGTTTGGGGTGTAGGGAAGCTGGTCGGTGACGAGAAATCGTCCGGACGCCGGCGCATTGGTGGATTGAACCAGACTCCAGGCGGCAGGCGCAAGAGCCAGTCCTGGGCAGTGGGATTGGACACCGCTCGCTGAACGGACCTCGGCCAGGCGCAGTAAGGTGGCTATTTGCGGAACAGCCAGAAGAGAAACGTGAGCAGCGCGCTGATAAGCAGACAGGTAATTATCGGGAAGTGAAAGCTGAATCGGTCGGATGAATAGTTAATGTCGCCGGGTAATCTTCCGAGCCAGCCTTTCCCGAAGCCAGACCACAGCAATGCGCCGATCACAACGATCGCGAGCCCCACAATCACCAGGTATTTGCCCAACTCGTTCACGGCACGCTCAACCTAGGTCGTGGCGGCCAGTTTTTCAAAACCTTCTTCGATGGTGGCCGTGTTCTGAATGTGCGAGAGCTTCGCGTATAGCCCGCCGCGTTCGAGCAGTTCTTCGTGCGTGCCGCGTTCGATGATCTGGCCCTGGCGCAGCACCAGAATTTGGTCCGCCTGGCGAATGGTGCTCAGGCGGTGCGCGATGACGAAGCTGGTGCGCCCGGCCATCAAATGTTCCAGCGCTTCCTGAATCAACCGCTCGGTGGCGGTGTCCACACTGGCGGTGGCTTCGTCGAGAATGAGGATGGGTGCGTTTTTGAGTAGCGCGCGGGCGATGCTGACGCGTTGTTTCTCGCCAACGCTGAGCTTGACGCCACGCTCGCCGACGTGTGTGTCGAATCCCTGCGGCAGGCGCGTGATGAAGTCATGGCAATTGGCGGCTTGGGCAGCAGCGATTAACTCTGCTTCGGTCGCTTCGAGTTTGCCGTAAAGGATGTTCTCGCGAATGGTGCCGTTGAACAGGAACGGCTCCTGGCTGACGACACTGATGTGACGTCGCAACGAATCAAGCGAAACACTTTTGATGTCCTGGCCGTCAATCGTGATGCGGCCGGAGCTGGCTTCATAGAAGGCGGGCAGGAGATTGACGACCGTGGATTTGCCAGCGCCGGTCGGGCCGACGATCGCAATCATTTCGCCGGGCTTCGCGTGAAGATTGATGTTGTGCAAGGCGGTTTTGCCTTCGCCGTAACTGAAGTTGACGTTCTCAAAGACTACTTCGCCGCGCACGGGTTCGCGCAGGTTTGCTCCGACTTGAGTGGCTCGTTCTTCAGCGGTATCGAGGATGTCGAATACCCGTTCGCCCGCGGCGCGGGCGCTTTGGAGCATTTGATTCAGACTGTGAAGCTGCCCGATTGGCGCGTAGAACATGTGCAGGAAGAAGAGGAAGCCCACCAGTTCGCCCGGGGTCATTTTTCCGGCGATCGCAAAGCTGCCGCCGACCCAAAGCACCAGCGCAAAACCAACGGCCCCGGCGAAGCCCATTCCCGGGCTGTAGGCCGCCCAAACGCGCATGATGCCGAGTTGGGCTTTGCGCAGGTCGTCGGCACGTTGACTAAACCTGCCGTCCTCATGCGCCTGTCGGCTGAAGGCTTTGATCTGACGGACGCCTTGCAGGTTATCCATGAGCAGAGCGTTCATGGCGCTGGAAGCTTCGCGCTGTTTGCGGTAACGCCGGTGCGCCGTAAGCGTGTACCAGAGTGCGCCTCCTGCGAGGATGGGGATTGGTGACATGGCAACGAGAGCGAGAGTCACATTCATGTGAAATAAAAATGCTGCTACGCCGATGACACCGAGTATCGCTACGACACCTTGCTCGAGTCCGTCAATCAGGACGCGTTCGACGGCATTGACGTCTTCAATGATGCGCGTCATCAAATCACCGGAGGCGCGTTGATCAAAGTAGCCAATCGGCAGTCGTTGCAATCGCGCATACACGGCCCGCCGCATGTCAAAGATGACGTTTTGCTCAAAGTGGTTGTTGATGAGAATGCGCAAGGCGCTGAAGGCGTCGCGCAGGAAGAAGGCACCAATCAGGCCCAGCATGGCAGGTGCAAGCAATTCGGGCCGTGACTTGGTAATGACCTCATCAATTGCAAATTGAGTGAGCTTGGGAAACGCGAACGAAGCGAGCAATGACACTACCGCGGCGGCGACAGTGCCAAAGGCCCACCACGGGTAAGGACGCAGGAACACGGCGACGCGGCGGACGACGTCCCAGGTGGAGCGCTTGCGGGCGGCGAAGTTCGACTCAGTGGAGCGGGCGTGGCGCGACATGTTACCGGACGTTGCGGCCGAGAAAATCGACCATGGCTTTGGCGAAAGGCGCGAGGTCGAGGGGCGTGCGGCTCGAAACCAGGTTGCCGTCGATCACGACGGAGGCGTTCACCCAGGTCGCGCCCGCGTTTTCGAGGTCGTCTTTGATGCCGAGCGAGCCGGTGGCGCGTTTGCCTTTGAGGATCTTGGCTGAGATGGGGATCCAGCCGCCGTGGCAGATAAAGGCAACGAGTTTGCCTTGCTCAAAGAATTCGCGCGTGAGGGCAAGCACCTTGGCATCCCGGCGAAGTTTGTCGGGCATGAAGCCGCCAGGTACAAGCAGACCGCAGAATTCCTGGCTGTTCGCGTCCTTTAAGAGTAAGTCAGATTTTGCAGGGTAACCGTGCTTGCCTTTATAGGTTTTGATTTCGGGCGCGGCCAAGCGCATGGCATAGCCCGCTTCCTCGCAGCGGAGCTTCGGATACCACAGTTCCAAATCTTCGTAGATGTCGTCAACAAACGTCAGCAATGTCTTCTGCACGGGCACATCATAGCGGCGGAGGGAGGTTACGACTAATCTTTATGTGAGAGTAAGAGCAGGAGTGAGAGTATGAGAAAGAGTAAAGAGTAGGAGTATGAGGCAAAGGAGGCGCTACTTCTTTGCGGTCAAAATCAGCAGCCAGTCGCCGGGGGAGGGCGTGGCGAAATTGAAAGTTGCCCCGGCGTTCACGGCGATGGCCGGGCTGGTCTCGCCAGTGCGAGGATTAAACCAGATTCCGCCTGCACGCGCTGGCAGGAGGCGACTGGCAATCCCGACGGATCGATCTTCCGGTACGTAGGCGACGATGAGATCGCCGAGTTCGGTGCTGGTGGCGACGATTTGATTGCGGGGGATTTTTATCTCGGGTTGCCGGATTACCGAGTGGGGCAAGGGCTGCAATCGCCAGAAATCTCTTGCAGTAAAACAATCGCTGATGGGTGCAATTGCCGTGGCACAGGCGAGGGACGTGGCGTGATACCAGGGTTGCGCCGTGAGCGGCGACCGTCCCTGGGTGGTCCAATCTGCCACGTCGGCGGCGCTGCAACTCACCCCGGCGGGCGTGTTCAGGAGTAGATTCCACCAAAGCAACCGTCGCGAAAGGCCGCTGGTTGCGGGAGGCGAATTTTCCGTTTCCGGAGCGGGCGACAGCGTGATGAGTGGGCGCGCCGGAGTCTTGTTCCGCTCCAACGCGAGTGGTCCGTTCAGCAGCCAGGGCAGGGAATCCTCGTTTTTGACTTGAGTGGTCTGGAGACCCAGAGCATCCACCCAACGTTCTTGGCGGAAGTGGTCCAGGACCCACGTGGCTTCGCCCGGCAGAATGACAACAGGTGAGTGCGATACCGTGTTAAAAACAGCGCGGCCGATTCGCTGCCAACGGGCGGCTGGCGTGCCGGTGCTGTCAGCTTCGAAGGCGATGATCCATGCAACGTTGGCGGAGTCCCAGCGCGCCACGCAGTGGCGGAGCAGGATAATGGCCTGATCCTCGGGCAGCACGTCCTCGGTGTTGGTGCCGATCTCCCAAAGCGGTGCGATGGCGTTGAGCAAGCCGGCCTGGTTCGCCGACTCAATTTTGGTTTCAAGTTGCCGGATGGATTCCAATTTGATTTCAACGGGGGAGCGGCCTTTGAAGACGGTCGCCGGCATCCTCCATTGCACGACATTGAATTTTTGTGAGGCGCGCGTGCGAACGTATTCGTTCCAGTCTTTGGGCAACGAACGTTCCGCCGCGTTCCAGGCGGCATCACCGAGCCAGAGAAAGGGCGTGCGATCCGCATGTTCAAAATGTTGATGGTCCCGAGCGACTTGAAGCGGACCGTGCTCCGCGAATCGGTGGTCCGCCTTCGCCGCGATGCAAAGGAACTCGCCTTTTTGATTGTGCAGGCCGGAGTTCGAGGTATCCGAGCACATTGTGTAATAGGTCCAGCGGCCCGGGAAAGCCGGTTGATAGCGCACGCGCCAGGTTTTGCTGCCATCCCAGAAACCGTAAACGCGATTGGTCTCACCCAGTGGCGAAACGAACAGCACGCGGACCTCGGCATCGTGCAGGGGATTGGCGTAATTGCGGCTGCTCTTCAGTGTCAGTTCGAAGCGTTGCCACTTGGGGACCGAGGTCATTTCCGGCGCAGCCCAGGCCGTTGAAGCCGCGAAGACCGCAAGGCAATGGGCTGTGAGCAAGATCGGCAACGATTTAAGGTTCGCCATGTGCGTTCATCTGAACGGAAAGGGGGCCAGGTGTCAAATACGGTCACGTTGAACATTTTTTCGGGTTTGAATGTCAATTCCGGTAAGTGGCCCAAGGGCCGTTTCGCTATATCGGCCGGTGACGTGAGGTCACGGAACAGAGAGATCGTACGCATGAAGACAAAATTCGAAACAGTCGGTCGCCGGGCAGGCCTGCTGGGCGCCGTGGGATTGAGTTGTATTGTGGCGCTAAACGGCTTCGCGAAAGAGCCGCCAAAGCTTTCGGTGTCCGATCGCGAGGTGGATCGTTCCGCCAAAGCGACGAGCTACGCCAGCATCATTAAACGGGTAGCACCCAGTGTTGTCACCATTGAATCCACCCGCACGGTGCGTTTGCCGCAGAATCCCTTCTTCAACGACCCATACTTCCGACGGTTCTTCGGTGGAGAAGATGATCTTCAGGATAACTCGCGCAAGTTCCGGCAGGAAGGACTGGGTTCAGGCATCATTGTGTCGGAAGATGGCTATATCCTGACGAATAATCACGTGGTTGATGGCGCTGATGAGGACGGGATCAAAGTTTCACTTTCCGACGGCCTGACACGATTTGACGCCAAGGTGGTGGGCAAGGATCCGCGCACGGACGTTGCCGTTTTGAAGATTGAATCGCCCAAGAAGCTTCCCGCGATCACGCTGGCAGACAGCGACAAGCTGGAGGTGGGTGACGTGGTGCTGGCGATCGGCAATCCCTTTGGAATCGGTCAGAGTGTCTCCAGCGGCATCATCAGTGCCCTGGGTCGCGGGTTCGGAATCCTGGGCCGGGAAGGTTACGAAGACTTCATTCAGACCGATGCCTCCATTAACCGAGGCAACTCTGGTGGTGCGTTGGTGGACGCGGAAGGGCGCTTGATTGGCATTAATCAGTCCATTGCCAGCCCCAACGGTGCGAATGCCGGGATTGGTTTTGCCATTCCAATCAATCTCGCTCGTTCCGTGATGGACCAGCTGGTTGTGAATGGGCGCATTGCACGGGGTTTTCTCGGGGTCACGCTGCAGGTGGTTACGCCGGAACTGGCGGAATCCTTTAATCTGCCGGATACCTCCGGTGCATTGGTGGGAGGGGTGCAACCCAATACGCCCGCTGCGAAAGCCGGCATGAAGGCCGGTGACGTGATTGTGGATTTCAACGGGAAGAAGGTTTCTGATTCCGCGCACCTGCGCTTGATGGTGGCCCAGACCGCCCCCAGGACATCGGTCAATTTCAAGGTGCTGCGCAATGCGAAGGCAAAGGATTTTACGGTGACTCTGGCGGAATTGCCGGATGACCTCGCCGCCATCGGGCAGGACAATCCCGGTGTTGAAACCGAAGACAGCCAGGGCGTTTCGCTGGAAGGAGTGGAACTGGCCGACTTGAACAATCAAACCCGCCGTCAGTTCAATATTCCACCGCGGATTCGTGGCGCGCTGGTGACGCGCGTAGACGACGACTCAAATGCCGCCGAAGCCGGCTTACAGCCGGGCTCGGTGATCATGGAAGTGGACCAGCAGCCCGTGGCCGACCTCGAGAGCGCCGTGGATGTTATCCAGAAATCCAAGGCCAAACGCATGCGCCTCTGGGTTTACAACCAGGGAGCGACGCATTACCTGACCGTGCCGATGAAGAAGGTTAAGAAGTAACTCAGCGCGATCAGGCGACAATCCGGTCGAGGCCACCCCAGGCTTCGGCCGGATTTGTTTTTAAGACGTGTGGAGCTAACTTGAGGCGCCGGAGCACGCGCGCACGCAATCAGTACTTTGAAAAACAGAGTAACGCAGGCATGATTTTTCCCGGGCTGCGAAGCGCGCGGTCCTGACGACCATGGCTGTTCAATACAAAGATTATTACGCGATTCTGGGCGTGCCGCGCACGGCCAGTGACGCCGACATCAAAAAGGCGTTCCGCAAACTGGCGCGCGAGCATCATCCCGATGTCGCCAAGGATAAAAAGCGCGCGGAAGAAAAATTCAAGGAAGTTAACGAAGCCTACGAGGTGTTGGGAGATCCCGCCAAGCGCAAGCGTTACGACGAGCTTGGTTCGAATTGGCAGTCCGGCTCGGAGTTCCGGCCCCCGCCGGGATGGGAGGGTTTCACCGGGCAGCGGCGTCGCACGGGCGGCGGGATGGGCCGCGCCGATTACGAGTTTCAGTTTGGCGGCACGGGCTTCAGCGATTTCTTTGAACAACTCTTTGGCGCCCGCCGCGCCAGCGGGTTCGGTGGGGCCACCGGATTTTCCGACGAAGAACTCGCCGAGCGCGGTCGCGATATCGAGGGCGACATCATGGTGACGTTGGACGAAGCGGTGCGTGGCTCGTTGCGTTCGGTGAACGTGCGCCGCGCGGTCGAATGTGAGAATTGCGCGGGAGCCGGCCGACGGGGACAACGCATTTGTCCGACGTGCGGTGGTGAAGGCCGCGTTACCAAATCGGAAACCTATCAGGTAAAAATCCCGGCGGGTGTGTCTGAAGGACAGCGATTGCGCATTGCCGGTCGCGGTGAGGCTGGCGCGCGTGGCGGTGAGGCGGGGGATTTGTATCTTCGGGTGCGCCTGGCGAAGCATCCGGATTTTGAGGTCGAAAATCACAATCTCCTTTACGAAGCCGCGGTGGCTCCCTGGGAAGCGGTGCTGGGGGCGAATATCTCCGTGCCCACGTTTGATGGCCGCGTGAACATCAGGATTCCGCCCGGCACGCAGAACGGCCAGAAGCTGCGGGTGCGCGGACGCGGCCTGCCTCATCGCAATGGCGAGAAGGGGGATTTGATTGTGGTTGCCACGGTGGCTGTGCCCTCGCAAATCACCGAGTCGGAACGTGCGTTGTGGGAGAAGCTGGCTCAGGATTCCAGATTCAATCCTCGGGGCCAGAACTGAAAACTTCTTTGCCTCAACGAAGCGATAGAACAGAATCCCCGTCATGGCACGCGGCAAACTGATTTTGATTACCGGCGTTACTCGCGGACTGGGGCGGGCGATGTCCGACGAGTTCATCCGGCTGGGACACACGGTGGTGGGCTGCGGGCGATCGTCGAAGGAGATCGATAAGTTGCGGAAGGCGGTTGGCGAACCGCATGATTATTATGCGGTGGATGTTTCGAGTGATGACGAGGTCAAGACCTGGGCGAGTCTCGTCCTGAACACGCACGGGGCTCCGGACCTGTTGCTGAACAATGCCGCGATCATCAATGCCAACGCGCGGCTGTGGGAGATTAGCGCGCGCGAGTTCTCCCAGGTCGTTGACATCAACCTCAAGGGCGTGGCCAATGTCATCCGGCATTTCGGACCGTCCATGGTGAAGCGCAAAACTGGAGTGATTGTGAACTTCAGTTCTGGTTGGGGACGTTCGGCTGATGCCGAAGTCGCGCCGTATTGCGCGACCAAATGGGCGCTGGAAGGCATGACGCAATCGCTCGCGCAGGAACTTCCTTCCGGCATGTGCGCGGTGGCGCTCAATCCGGGCATCATCAACACGGAAATGTTACGCAGTTCTTTTGGCGGTTCGGCCTCGAGCTATCCTTCGCCCGAGCAGTGGGCAAAAGTCGCCGTGCCATTCTTATTGAAGATTGATGCGCGGGATAATGGCCGTCCCTTGACGGTGCCGGGCCACGAGTAACGTTTTGGGCTTTGAACTTCCTTCGGTCGTTCGTATAACCCCCGCGTGTCCGCGCCGTTTTCATCGCCGATTGATGCCAGCACGCGCTACTGCGCCGTGTTTGGGCATCCCATCAAGCATTCCGCCTCGCCGGCGATGCAGAACGCGGGCATTGCGACGCTCGGCTTGAACTGGCGCTATCTCGCGTTCGACGTCGATCCCGCAAACCTGCGCGAAGCATTGCTGGGCGCGAAACTCCTGGGCTTCGTTGGAGTTAACCTGACGGTGCCGCACAAGCTGCTGGCGGTGGAGATGGTAGATGCGTTGGACGAGTCGGCCCGCACGTGGGGCGCAGTGAACACGGTTCGTTTCGAAACGGAAAGTGGCCAGACCATGGCCCGCGGATTCAACACGGACGCGGTTGCGATTACTCGTTCGATTCGTGAAGACCTCGGAGCCGAGCTGCGCGGGGCGAAGGTGCTGTTGCTCGGCGCCGGCGGCGCCGGGCGGACCGCGGCGTTGAAGCTTGCCGCCGAGGGAGTCGGTGAGTTGTATCTGGTCAATCGCACGGAAGCGAAGGCCGCGGCCGTGGCGAAGGAGATTGCTGACCGACATCCCGGCGTGAAGTTGCACGTCGGTTATCCCGGGACGAAAGTCGATCTGTTGCTGAACGCGACCTCGCTTGGCCTGAAACCTGATGATGCGATGCCCGTGGACGAAGGTACGTTCCCCTTAAGCCAGGCCGGAGCGGTTTATGATATGATTTATCGCCCCGCTGAGACCCCGCTATTGCAAGCAGCCAAAGCGGCCGGCTGCCGCACGGCCAACGGGTTGGGCATGTTGCTCTATCAGGGCGCCAAGGCACTGGAAATCTGGACAGGCAAGCCGGCACCGATCGGGGTCATGCGCCGGGCGCTGACCCAGAATGTTTATGGGCATTGAACCAATCTTCGACGCGGAGACCTGGGGCGGGGTACCGTTTCATTTCTGGTCGGTCGTGTTCTTTGTCTTCGGCAGCATGGTGGGCAGTTTTCTCAACGTCTGCATCTACCGAATGCCGCTGGGGCTTAGCGTTGTGTCCCCGCCGTCGCATTGCCCGCATTGCAAGTATGCGATTCCGTGGTTTCTCAACATGCCATTGGTGACGTGGCTTTTGCTGCGGGGCAAATGCAAGAGTTGTGGCGCACCCATCTCACCACGCTACTTCGGCGTCGAGTTGCTCACCGCAATCGCTTTTCTCGGATGCTGGCTGGCGTTTGGGCATCAATCGGTGTGGCTCGCCCTCGTGTATTGCTTGTTTCTGTCCGGACTCATTGTCGGGACGTTTGTCGATTTCGAACATTTTATCATTCCGGATCAGGTGACCATCGGAGGGATGGTGGCGGGTTTTATCTGTTCCATGTTGTTTCCCGCGCTGCATGTGGAGGAATCCATCAAGAGCGCGACCATCAAGAGCCTCATCGGATTGGTGGTGGGTGGCGGTGTCGTTTATCTCATTGTGCGGGCGGGGAAACTGATGTTCGGACGTCGCCGGGTCGAATTGCCCGCCAACACGAAAATTGTTTTCTCCGAGACGGCGGTTCATCTGCCGGGCGAAGACATTCCCTACGAGGAAATCTTCTACCGCCAATCCGATGCCATCACCCTGCAGGCACAAACGTTGGAATTGGTCGATCGCGGTTACCAGAATGTGCCGGTACGCATCGCCTTATTGGCGAAGTCTCTTAAGATTGGCGATGACCAGTTTGATCCGGAGGAATGCCGGCACATGGAGGTGGTTGCGTCCGAGGTGGTGCTTCCGCGCGAAGCGATGGGCTTCGGCGACGTGACGTTCATGGCGGCGATCGGTTCGTTTCTCGGATGGCAGGCGACCATTTTTTCTTTGATGGTCAGTTCCATGATCGGCTCACTCGTGGGAATCACGCTCATCGTGATGGGCCGGCGCGAATGGTCGTCCCGCTTGCCGTATGGGCCCTACATCGCTGTGGCCGCGACGATCTGGGTGTTCCTGCCGTCTGAGCTGCGCGAAGATCTGAAGTACTACATGGACACGCTGGTGCGGGCGATTACTGGATCAGGCTTTCGCTGATCTTCCGGTCTGCGCCTCTATGGCCGAACTGACAATAGAGGCGCAGAGGCGGGTGTCAGGGCACGATCAAGCCGCCTGGATATTGCCTCGCTCGCCTTCCAATTCCACTTTGGTGATACTATCGAAGGGCATCCCCATCTTTGTGAACCAAGCTGCGATTGCGTCCTGGTTCGCTGCTTCCATCACGCACACGGCCTTCCCTTCGGCGAGGTTGGCGAAGCTGCGATAGCCTTTAACGCTTTGGTCCTGCTGGGCCGCCTGCGCGAACTGGCGGAGTTGCTCCGCCGAGAATTTTCCGGGCGGAATGGTGTGAGTGCACATGAATTTTGCCATGATGTTTACCTTTCCAGTTTGCTGTTTGTTTTTTTGGTTTCATCCCCGATGGATGAATCGGCTCCCGATCGCTGTTTGAGACCTTAGCGGTCCAGCGCCGGCGGTGCCGGCGCGCGACCTTGTTTCGGAGCTTGTTAAAACAGGTAAACCACAGAGGCCGCGATTTGAGAAGCATTTTTCTGCGGTTATCACGGATGCAGGACACGGATTCTCCCCGGGTTGTCTGGGCAGGGTCATAGATTAGGGTGTGCGCAGCAGTGTTGAAGCGGGAGTGTAACCCAATTCCTATCGAGAAAATGTGCGCGATCATCCTACGAACCGGACAATCCCGGTTCCTTTCCTGAGCAACCGCAATGGTCTTTAGCTCCATTACATTCCTTTTCCTGTTTCTACCACTGGTGCTTGGCATCTATTGCATCAGCCCGGCTCGCCTCAAGAATCACGTGCTGCTCGCGGCCAGTCTGCTGTTTTACGCCTGGGGCGAGAAGTTCTACACGCTCGTGATGCTGGCATCGATTGTCCTCAACTACTTCAGCGCCCTCCTGATCGAGCGTTATCGAAAGCGTGGTCTGGCCCGAACCATTTTTGTCATCTCGCTGGTGCTTAACCTGGGCATGTTGGTGGTCTTCAAGTACGCCAACTTCCTGGTCGACAACCTCAATGATCTTCTCCGGCTTTGCGCGGTGAGTCCGATTTCCCTGCAGCCCATTCATCTCCCCATCGGCATTTCATTCTTCACGTTCCAGGCTTTGTCCTATGTGGTGGATGTTTATCGGCAGGAAGTGAAGGCGGATCGCAACCCGGCCGGCGTTGCGCTCTACGTCGCGTTGTTTCCTCAACTGATCGCTGGCCCCATCGTCAGGTATCAGGAGGTGGCCCGTGAAATCGTTCAACGCTCGGTCCGGCTGGAGGACTTTTCCGAGGGAGTGCGGCGGTTCATTCTCGGTTTCGGCAAGAAGATGTTGATCGCAAACACGCTGGCGGTTCCGGCTGATGAGATTTTCGGCCTGCCGGCGAATGCGCTCACTCCGGGCGTGGCCTGGCTGGGAGTGGTCTGTTACGCGCTGCAAATCTACTTTGACTTCTCGGGCTACTCGGATATGGCGATCGGTTTGGGGCGCATGTTTGGATTCAAGTTCAACGAGAATTTCAACTATCCTTACATCTCGCGGAGCGTCACCGAATTCTGGCGGCGCTGGCATATTTCACTGTCCACCTGGTTTCGCGACTACCTTTACATCCCGCTGGGAGGCAATCGACACGGGGCGGGTCGCACGTATTGCAATTTGATGTTTGTGTTTCTGCTTTGCGGATTGTGGCACGGAGCGAGTTGGAGTTTTGTCGTGTGGGGGATGTTTCATGGCGGGCTGCTCGTCCTGGAACGCGTGGTCCTGGGGGACCGGCTGGAACGATGCTGGCCGGTGGTTCGGCACGCCTATCTGCTTCTGGCGGTCCTGATCAGTTGGGTTTTCTTCCGCGCCGAAAACCTGTCTCACGCGATCGGTTACTTGACGGCCATGTTCAGCGTAGCTCCTCGGGCCGCTGCCAGCACGAAGTTGGCGTTGTATCTCAACTCGGAAATCGCGGTGATGCTGCTCATTGGTGGGCTCGCCAGCCTGCCGGTATTTCCGAAAGCGCGGGCCCTGCTCGCGCAGGAGCGCTGGAAAAGGTTTGCCGCCGGTCCTCTGGCGGAGTTCGCCCGGGTGGGATTGTATATCGCGGTCTTCTCGTTCTCGGTCCTTTGGCTCGCGTCCGGCACGCACAATCCCTTCATCTACTTCCGCTTCTGAACCATGGACGCCGAAAGAAAAACTCGAAGCCAGCGTTCCGATCTGGTGTTGATCGCGTTCTTCCTGATCGCGCTGGCGTTGCCCCTGGCGGGAAAGCTGGTGCTGCCGGATCGGGTGCTCGCGGGATCGGAAAACCGGCGCCTCGCCAAATTTCCCAAATTCGATTGGCACTACAAAACGCTCGAGGCTTTTCCCACGGCATTTGAAAAGTACTACAACGACCAGTTCGGCTTTCGGAATCAACTCATCCGCTGGCATCACTTGACCAAGCTGCGGGTGTTCGGCGTCTCGCCCTCGCCCAAGGTCGTTCTCGGCAGGGACGGTTGGATGTTCGACCGTGACACGGTGCAGTACTACACAGCGCCGCCGCTTTCGGTGGACGCACTGGAGAAGTGGCAACGCTTCTTCGACGAGCGGCAGCGCTTCGTGACGGCCAAGGGCCACCGCTTTCTACTCGTGCTTGCACCGTTACCTACCACGATTTATCCGGAGTTCCTTCCGGACGCGATTCAGCGCGAGGCACGCGAATCGCGGCTGGATCAATTGATCGCCCATCTTCGCACCCATTCGACAATCCCGATTGTTGACCTGCGGGAATCCTTGCGGGCCGGGAAAAGCCGCGAGCGCTTGTATCAACGAACCGATACGCACTGGAACGAACTGGGGGCCTACGTTGGCTACACGCAAATCATGAGTGCGCTGGCGACGGACTTTCCCGAACTGCAACCTTTGCCGCGCAGTGCCTTCGAGATTCGTGAAAAGCTGACTCCCGGGGGCGACATCGCCCGGCTGATGGGGCTCAGCGATCTGTTCCCGGAACAGCACTTTACCTTTACGCGGAACGGTGGCGGTCTGGCCCGGATCGCGCAATGGTATCCTGAGGGCTCCCGGATTCCGATGGGATTCAGCATGCGCACGGGCGACACGAACAAGCCCCGCGCCATTGTTTATCATGACTCATTCACGTTCGAATCGCTGTATCCGTTCCTTGCGGAAAACTTCAGTGAAGTCTGGTTCCACTGGAATCACTATTTTGATCCCGAGTTGGGTGTGAAGCTCTACAGTACGAAACAGAAAGAGGAATTTGTCTGGCGACCGGCGGCGGAACCGGGTCTGGCCGGAGCCGAGCCTCCGGTTATTGTCATCCTGCAAATCGCCGAGCGGCAACTGCTCTACGACGCTCCGCCAACCTGGGAACAACTCGAAGCGCGTCGACTGGCCAAAGCGAAGTAACCAGACTCCTGGCAAGCTTACGGCGTGGCAACCAGCCGGACGCGCTGCGTCTCGGTGCGGTATTGCAGGCCGCCGGTGGTTTCAACGACCGCGTAGAAGGGATGTCGTCCAATGCCCAGGCTCGTGCCATTGACGTTGAACGTGGCGGTGGATTGATTGTTCACCGTCCCGAGCAAGCCGCCGGTGCTGTAGAGCCTGATGGCGCTGACGTTATTGGTATTCGCGATCACCTGAATTTGGTATGTGTCGGCGACCGGCGACGGATCGGGGAAGTTCACCAGGGTGAGCGTGGCGCTGAGCGCGGTGTTTTGAACGCGTACCGGCATGGTGACACGGGTTTGCGTCTGCACATGGCTCCCTTCGTAGGCCACGGCAGTCAATTCATGATAGCCATCGGAAAGCGTGGCGGTATTGAGTGCAAACGTAACGTTGAGGTTCGTCGCACCTGCCGTGACGTAGAGATGATTGCGCGGCTGGAGGTCGGCGAGGTTTTCCGTGAGCGTGTTTGTGCCGCCGGGATTGAGCGCCAAACCGTTGCTGGCTAACTGCACTTTGATGCCGGCGGGAGCGAAGCCCGGCGTGCGCGCACGGAGATTAAATCCAGCTCCGCCGGAAAACCATGGGCTTAGATCCTCGGCCACCAAACCGTCCGCACCCTGCAAGGCAGTGGTGAGGTTGATTGCCCTGACGAGGTTGCTGGCCAGCGTGAGGGGCGTGGCGCTAACCGATTGGTTGGTGATTCCCACATTGATCTGCGTGCCATTGGTCCTGGTAACGGTGAGTCGCAGCCATGTGCCCGGTTGCATTGTGCCGTTGACCGTGTAGGACCGCACGCCGAACGCCGGTGAGGCGGCAGGGAAGAATTCATTTCCGGGCGTCACGAAGGTGGTGAGCGCGCTCGCGCTGCCGGCTGAAGTGCCCGCGATCGGAGGAGAATTGGTGCTGGTGGGAAACGTCGGCGTTCCCGGCGGCGTGTTACTGCTCACGCAAAAGCCGGGCGGAGCGAACGGGCGCGCGCCGGAAGTCGAGCGCAGTTCAAGGCGATCGCCCCGAACAAGCGCCATGACTTTGGTGGCGTTGAGATTCGCGGCTTGATTGATCACCGCGCCGAGGTCGCTGGCGAGAGAGCCGATGGTGGCATTGGCTGGAATCACCAGGCCCATGGGACGCTGGTTGATGTTGAGATTTACGACGTTGCCTGACCGCGGCGGCAAGTTGGTGAGCGTACGATTAAACTTTCCGTCCACAAAGAGATCGACCTGTTGCAAAGGGTGCAGCGCATCGGCGGCAGAAAAGTTGACGGTGAACTGGCGCGTGCCGCTGATGATGGCGTTGGCAGTGATGCCATTCCAGGAGCCGGTTCCTGGCGTTGCAAACGGGGCGCACAATGGCTCGGCCACAATCAATCCCTGATAAGGAACGCCCAGGCTCTGGTAGTAACATTCGGCGATGTTGAATCCGCGGGATTGATAGAAATAGTTCTGTGGATTCGGAAATTTATCCGGCACGGGCTGCGGTTCGGTGACCGTGCCGTAACTGCCGGAGGCGCCAGCATGGATGAATTCGAGCAATGTGGTCTGGCCGCCGCCCGAAATGACGCCGCCGAAAGAAGTCAGGCTGTCCGCCATCGCGCCCGGCACGAAGCTATTATTCGGGAGATTGAAGTAGGGTAAACCCGTTTGCAGACCCAGCAGCGCAGGGGACGTGGGTGGCAGGTCGGCAGTAACGCGCGCGATCGAATAATTCACCGCGGGTGAAAGTTGCACATTGAAAATGGCATGGTCGAAGAGGCGATAGCGGATATTGCGGAGGGTATCGGAGCTTTTTGCAAGAACAACGGTTGCGCCGGGAAATGTCGCATCGCCATCGACGCCGCGGTCGACCAGGGCTTTGGCCTGCGCGAGCGAGCCGGCAGTCAGCATTACGGTGAGGAAGGAAGGACCGGGAGCGCTCGCCGGCTTCGCCTGGCGGAAGATTTTTTCACTGGCGTAGTAACTGTTGGTGATGCCTTGCCATTCCGGGCCGCTGTCAGTCTTCAAGCCGTAGAAGAGCGCGGCGGTGGTGCTGTTGATGACGGTGCCGTTGTACGTTTGAAATGGAAAATCCATTGAGAGGACGACGTAATCAATCTGGCTGGTCAACCCGCGCGCCGCGAGCATCGCGAGGAGGGGATCGAGCAGCACGGGTTGAAATTCCGCAGCGGTCCAGGAAATGTTGCCACCGGTCCAGTTCACGCGAAGGACATTCTCGGGCGGCACTTGGCGGCGTTCCGTGTAGTAGTTGCCGAGTTCGACGGAATTGGGGCTGTTCTGATTGACGATGACAACAGTGTTGAGCCCGCTGCCTCCAGCGTAAAGATTCCACGCCAGACCAACGATGACGGCAATAATTCCTCCCTTTAACGTGCGTCTAAGGCTCAAACGACCCATAGAAAACGATTCAACATAGCAAGTGAAGTGCCCCATGGACCGGCGCAGGATGGTGTGTTGCAAGTGAATCAGCCACAAAATAATTGGTTCGGACTGTGCCGGGCCACGGGACACGCGTGGGCTGTCTCAAACTCCTACCCGCGAGATTCAAGATGTCGGATTTCGGACGCTGCTGGATGGAGGACTGGACGCGATGCGTCCTACTCGGAACTCATCAGGTGCAACAACGAACTGCGGACTGTCAGGTTCAAGAGATCGTTGATGACATCGAGCACGATGAAGTGGCGGACCTGTCCCCAGATTTCGGTTTCGTAAGCCGTGCCGATGTGAAGCAACAATGAGTCGAGCATCTCGCGCGTGTCCTCGCGAGCCAGAATGCGTTCGAAGCCGCGGCGGATGGGGGTATACGAGACCTGAGCAATGTTGCTGTGTTCGAGCACGGCGATGGACAACTCCAGTAACGCCCGAATTTGCTCCGAAGTCAGTCTGGCTTCATCGGATGGCTCGGGACTGGTGGCTTTGCGTGAAAGCAACAAGTGCAAGGCGCGAAAACGGATCTTGTGCGCGGGCGGCTCGAGCCACGGGTCGGGATTCAACAAATCCAAAACCTGCCGCGCGGGATCGTTCTTATCCGTCACCCGGGCCAGCAACGGCGTGCCCACGATTCGTTCGTCTTCCCACCAACCCGGAATTTCTTCGATCTTCCGTCGAGCCTCGCGAGCCATGCGCAAATCGAAGTCGCGCACGAGACGAATTTCCTTGTGCAGATAGCTGTAAGGCAGCGGCGTCATCACCGCCTTGCGCAAGCGCAGCGGCAGGGGAACAAGATCGGGAAGCGCGAGAGTCACCTCCAATTGTCCGCCATGGAGTTCCAGGGCGTCGCGCACGCAAACGTCCCAACTGCCTTCGATGCGCGGCAGGTTTTGATGGAGATTCATGCCCGCGAGCAAAGAGACCGCAGCGGTGTGGGTGATTTCGCGGCTCAACAGCGGAGTCAATCCATGCTTGCTGGCGATGCCATAAAGAAAATGATATGCGCTGATGCCGCTTTCGGCCTTGAGCGCCGACCAGTCAGAAAACTGGTTCATCGTGCATTGCCAGACGGCCTGGCCATCCCGTTCCTCGATGCTGCCCAGTCCGGCCTCGTGGAGCGCAAAGGCATAGGCGCTGCGAAGGAGTGAGCGGCCCCGGGGGCCTTTCCATTTGCCATGTTCCTGCTCCAGTTCCCAGGGCTTGAGATGCTCGGGTCCCCAGCCGAAATACTGCGGGGCGACACGATGGAGCGCGGTGAAGGCGGACACGCCAAAGCGGGAGAGAATGTTGGGCGAAACTTCGTCGAACAAGCGCACCCAGCGCCGGAACTCACGCGCCGTCTCGTAGTTCAAGTCGCCCTCCTCGTTGAACAACTCCGGCTCGGAAACCCGCACCTGTTCCATCACGGTGCACGCGACGCGGTCCAGCACTTCCCAGATCGCCTGATCATCGTCATGGCAGACCCGTTGCGGAATCGCGGAAACTTTGCCGAGCACGTCGGGCGGCAAATTGCCCGTGCCGACTTCTTCCAGACAACGCCCCAGAACGGCACGCCAGTCGAGCAGACCGCTTTCGCGCATGAGCGAGGGCGACACGCGCACGCCCAGCGAGAGGAAGGCATCCTCCCAGTCTGTGCGCTCGAAGGCGCCGATATTCCAGCGCGGACGGCCTTGTTCAAACGTGACGAGGCGCAGTCCGTATTTGATTTGCCAGAGCGCGGCGTGAATCAACATCTCGGCGGCGCGTTCCTCACTGAGTTCCTGACGCAGGGTGAGTTTCCACGGGCGAATCGGCGGGTCTTCTCCCCGGGTGGCGCCGGCGAAAGCAACCTCGGGAACTGCGCTCGGATAAATCAATCGAAAGCCGGCACTCCGAAGCAAGTGACGCAAGTCGGCATTCTCGATGTCAGTGCAAGTGCGCAAACCGAATTTCTCCGTGATCAAATACCGCAAGTAAACCGGGGCGCGGCGGTCAAAAATGATTCGTCGCGCGGGAGAAAGAGATTCCAAAGCGACCGGTGGTGCCGTGTGTGAAAGGGGACAGAGTAGCGCCTTGGGATACGAGCCGAGATAACCTTCGACGCCAGGGCGCACGGAATGCCACGCGGTGAGAATCAGGAGTTCATCGTAATGGCGCGCGGTGCGGATATCCGGAAAGCCGGCGATGCTGGCGGTGATGCGGAAGACTCGTTCGAAGTGCGGAATGTCTTCCTGGTTCGACTCCTTGTTTCGGACGCTGCGATACTCGGCTTCGGCCAGGGGAAAGCAGGCTGAGATCGCGCGGGCTTGCTCCAAAACTTCCGGGTTGAACGTCGGGAGATAAATGCACGTGCGCGCTTCATCCGGGTTTAGCGCGATGGTTGAGGGAATCGGCCAGCCATGGCGCCATTTGGGTTGGGGAACTGCCGGCGCCGGAGGCGCGCTGGGCTCGCGAGCGGGTGTCGCGACCAGTTCCGACGGTTCCACGACCGGAGTTGTGGCCAATGTCGCAGTGACCACGTCTCCTGACCACCTCGGCTCCTCCTCAGAGCGCAGAGGTTGCAGTTCTTGAATATCAGTCCACACGGATTCGGCTACGGGAAATTCTTAGCACTTTCCCGCAGGGATGTCACCTCTTTGTAGCTGAAAACTTGTCATGAAAAGTCATTCGACCAGCAGTTCCATGTAAATCACATCAAGCCAACGACCAAACTTGAAACCGACCTGCTTCAAGCGCCCCACGTGTTGAAACTCAAAGGCGGCATGAAGCGCGACGCTCGCGGGTTGATCGCCATCAATTGCCGCAATGATGGCGCGATGGCCGATAGTGCGCGCCCGAACAATTAGTTCCTTCAAGAGCAGAGAACCAATACCGCGCCGCTGGAATTCATGATGAACATAGACGGAGTTCTCCACGGTTCGCCGGTAGGCCGAGCGGGCGTGATAGGCCGACAGTGAACCCCAGCCGACAATTCGTTTTTCGGCTTCTGCAACTATTATCGGGTGTGTTTTGCCGTGGCGCGCAAACCATCGGCGCCGGTCGTCAATTGATTCCGGTTCTTCCTGATACGTGCACGTCGAGTTGAGGACGTAGTAATTGTAAATGTCATTGATGGCAACCAGGTCGGCTTCCGTGGCCGGGCGGAGGGATGCGACTTGGTCCAGCATGACGCGGCCTAGCTTAGTCAACGGTGACCTCCCCGCAATGGCCAAATGTTTCGGCGTGTACCCGCGTGAGGCTGACGCGTTTTGCGTGAAAATGGCGACTTCCGGGATGCGTCCAGGTGACCGGAGTTGCGGAAGGGCCACGGAAAGCGCGATGGCAACGGCAATGCTTCCCGGTCTTCCAGGCAAACCCACGAGGTCACGTATGAAAATTCGAACTCATCCGGCCTTCACACTCATCGAACTGCTCGTCGTTATTGCAATGATCGCTTTGCTCGCCGCCTTGTTGCTGCCGGCATTATCGGCCGCAAAAAAGAAAGCATTACGCACCAGCATGAATCCAGCCGCCACCGTGTCAGACGCACCGCAGGCCGCTACGAACGCCAACGCGGGTGGGTCGGGACGATCATCGGCCGCGGTCAAAAGCTTTACTGCCGCCGTCTCCCTTAAGCCCGGGCTCAGTGTCGGTACGACCCAACCCGAATCCATCTACACGGCCCAACTCGATGCCGAGTTCGTCGCATCCAATCCGGAGGAGACAAACGAATGCGAAGTACGACTGCCACTGCCGCCACAGATCATTTCACTGGCGAGCCTGGAAGTGACCGTGAATTCTCAACCCAGTTCGTCGGTGGAAATTCGCGGTGACAAGCTGGTGTGGTTTGGGTTCTTGCCCCCGGAGCCGACGCCGATGAGCATCAGCTATTCAGCCGTCGGGAAGGGGCTTTACAACTTGCAGATGCCGCCGAGTGGAATTGTGGAGACGTTCCACATCGACCTGACATCGGTCGGCTCGGACGTGCGAATGTTAGAGCTTTCGTTGCAACCGTCGAAACTGGTTCGCGGTGCGGGGCTGACAATTTACACGTGGGACTACGAAAACATTTTGTTCGGGCGGCCAATCGCGCTGGATGTGCTGGGCATAGCGCCGATAGATCGCCTGGGAGAACTCGCGTGGCTCGGCCCGGTGAGCGTCGTGGTGTTTGGGTTCCTCCTGGGTTTGATTGCTCATGCCTTCAACATTCATAATTTTGACCGGTGGATGCTGTTGCTGGTGCTCGGGACATTTACGGGCGCGTATCCGCTAATGTATTTTGCGCAGGAATTTATTCCGTTGAGCGCCGCGATCCTCGCTTCATCGGGAATCGTTGTTGTCATCATTGGTCTTCGTGCCGCCACCATCATGGGTTGGCGCTTGGCGCTCGGAGGAACGGTCCTGCCGGCGGTACTGATTCTAACCATCACGCTGGTGACCGCGATCCACCCGCGTCTGCAGGGAATTCTGTTCGCTGCCTCCGGTCTGATTCTCTTCACGGTCGCCATGACGTTGATGCCTCGGGTGAGGCTGAACTTGCGTGCCACGAACCCGAAGTTCGCAACCGCCGCATGACCCTCGTGACCAAAGAAGAGCCGGAACGAATGTCCCGGCTCTTTTGACTTTATGGGTTCACTAATCGTTTCGATTATTACAACGGTTTGTTAGCGTCGGCCATGGCCGTGACTGTTGCCGCGACCGTGATTCCAGTTCCCGTGACCATGTCCATACTTCGGGTAATGGGGGACGTAGGGTCGATAATACCCAACTGGAGGACACGGCACCACGACACGTGGCGGACAAACCGGGGGAGCAACATAGACCGGTGGCGGACATGGTGCGGGAGCACGAATGACCACTCCGGGCAGAGGCGGAAGCGGCAGACCGATTCCGATGCTTACGTTGACCCCGGCCTGGGATAAGGCCACGCCACCCACGAGAACCGTTGCAACCAGCAGTAGTTTTTTCATACGCAAAGTGAGACGGAGATCGGAAAAACATCTTCGGATTCTTCAAAACATTTTGCATTTTTACTTTTGAATAATTCGATTGAAGCGCCGTCTGTGCGCCGCACCTTCGGCGTCCTTGCTGACTGAAGTTCGCGTTGACCGTTGCGCGGTGCGTCTTTAGCTTCAGCGCATGTTCAATGATGTGATTCGCCGGATGCCGCATCCGCAGGATGTCGTGGGCATGTCCACCGAAGAAGTGAGGGAAACCTTTTTGATCAATGAGCTTTTCGTTCCGGGTAAACTTACGGGAACGTTTACGGATTTGGATCGCCTGGTGGTGGGTGGTGTGATGCCGACGGATCAATCTGTCGAACTTCCGAATCACAAGGAGACGGGTCGCGCCTCTTTCCTGGAACGACGCGAAATGGGCATCATCAATGTGGGCGGGCCAGGGAAAGTGATTGCAGGGGGAAAGGATTTTGCCTTGGAGAAGCTGGATTGTGTCTATTTGCCGATGGGAACGAACGGAGTTTCGTTTACCAGCGACGATGCAAAAACTCCGGCGAAGTTTTACTTCCTGAGTTGTCCGGCCCATGCGCCGTTCCCAATGCGCATGATGAAATCCGCCGAAGCCGCGCCAGTCAATCTCGGTGCGCAGGAAACCTCGAACAAGCGCACAATCTACAAATTCATCCACGAAGGCGGAATTCAGAGTTGTCAGCTCGTAATGGGATTGACGGCGCTTGAACCCGGCAATGTGTGGAATTCCTTTCCCTCGCATACGCACTGGCGGCGCACGGAGATCTATTTCTACTTTGATCTCGGGGAGAACATCCTGTCGCATTTTCTGGGCGAACCGCAGCAATCGCGGCACATGTTTCTGCACAATGAAGAAGTGGCGCTCTCGCCGAGTTGGTCCATGCACTTTGGGGTTGGTTCATCAAACTACAAATTCATCTGGGGCATGGCGGGTGAAAACCAGGTGTTTAATGATATGGATGTGGTGAACCCGCTGGATTTGAGGTGAGGGTGGAGGGTTAAATGGGTGAATCGTTAAATTGTTAAATGAGTGCCGCGACTTAGTTACCCATTTAACTAATCACGGTTTAACCATCACCATTTCACGAGTCACCGTTTAACCAATCACAACAACCATGATACGCTTCAAAGATAAAGTCGTCGTCGTCACGGGCGCGAGCCGGGGTATAGGCCAGGCTGCATGCGTTGCGTTTGCAAAGGAAGGGGCAACTGTCGTTGGTGTCGCGCGCAGTGATTTGGCGGAAACGGGTGACAAAGTGAAGGCGGCTGGCGGCTTGTTCATCGCGAATAACGCCGATCTCGGAACGGGCACGCAAAAGGAATCGGCTGGCGTTATTGCTCAGATTCTTTCCAAAGCCGGCAAAATCGACGCCCTGATCAATAACGCCGGCATCATCCGCCGCGCGCCCGCAAAGGATTTTTCGGAAGCGGACTGGAATGCTGTCATGGCAACGAATCTGAATTCACCGTTCTTTCTGATGCAAGCGGTCGGCAAATGGTGGATTGAAACCGGGCGGGCTAAAGCGCCGGAAACCGCGCGGCTCAAGATTGTGAATATCGCTTCGCTGCTCTCGTTTCAGGGCGGTATCACCGTGCCCGCCTATGCCGCGAGCAAACATGGCATCTCCGGTGTTACGAAAGCGCTCGCCAACGAGTGGGCGAAAGAGCGCATTAATGTCAATGCCATCGCGCCCGGTTACATCGCCACTGAAAACACCAAGGCGTTGCGTGAAGATCCCGTTCGCAACAAAGCAATTCTGGACCGTATCCCTGAAGGCCGTTGGGGCAATGCCGAAGATATCGCGGGTGGCTGCGTGTTTCTGGCCTCAGGCGATTCAGACTATCTCAACGGCGCCGTGCTTAATATCGACGGCGGCTGGATGGGCCGGTGAGCTTTTGTGCTGCGGGCCGACTTTGTAAATACTTCGGACCAGTCCGTCCGCTTTGACAAACAACTCAGTTTGATGTCTCCAAGCCGTTTTCCCAACGATGCTTCGCGCTGCAAGACAACTTCACCTGCGTCGTCACCAACAGGGCAAACGCTCAGTTCTGCCAGTTGTCCCAATCGGCGGCAATAATCGTAGTGCGGATTGCGGCGCAACCCGGCTTCGAGTTGGACCTGCCATCGAGAGGGCGCGCCTGCGCCGTTGAAAAAGAGCGTGTAACGAGGTGGCTCAACATCCCTGGTTTCGGGTGCCAGCATGGCGAACTTTGGTGAACCCAAGCTGACAGAAATGCGTTGGACCGCCGCAGCCACGAATGCTTCACTCAATTTCTCTCCGCAAAGATCACTGACGGCGCTGTTACGACCCAGAAATTGCAGTGATGGCGTGGCTTTCACAAACCCGGTGACGCGCACCAAATCGCCAAGTCGATAACGCCACAAGCCGCCACTGGTGGTGACGACGACTTCATAGGTTTCACCATCGTGCAACTCGTGGGCGCGCCGAAGGCGACTTGATGCATCCAGAAACTCAAAGAAGTGTGAGCGAAGTGCGAGTGGATGTCTTTCAGCAAATGGAATGGTGATGAAAGCTTCCGTGGCGAGCAGTCCTTTGCGTTGCAGGTGCGTCTGGGGAAAATGCTGCTGCAATTCGGCGTATCCCGATTCCGCCTGGGCATGGCCCCAGCAACTGATGACGCAGAGCCGCGGCCAGAGAGTTTCTGGCTGAAGTGGATTCGTGCGTTCCAATTCGCGCGCGCGGATTGGACTGTGGCGAGCGATGGTTGCCAGCAGTTCATCCCAGTGCGTCGGTAGTGCTTTCAATAAAAGCATCAGGAACGATGGATGCCAGATGGAAATCAGCCGCAGTTCGCGCTCTTGCAGCAAGGCCAGCAGCGTGGCGTGTTGGAATGTGTCAAGATCGCCAGCTTGCAAGACTTCATTCGAAGTGACCAAGGCTGAGCGCACCAGCCAACCCTTCACGCCTCCCAGATAACTGGCGTCATCCGAAAAGCCAACGGGCACAGCAGAAGTTTCGTTGGCTGCTGGTAATGCCGGTGAAACGCTCCAATACGCAGGGCCGCCGAGAATGCCCGGTTGCTGGCGCGTCAGGTCAAAGATCCATGGAGCGATGGCGCGGTCAAAGTCGCGCTGTAATCCTGCAGTGAAGGGAATCAGCTTGCGCGCCTGGGTCGAGCCGCTGGTGGGGATGAGATGCGTAACGGGTTCGGCAGTGAGCACGTTTGGTTGACCCTGTTGGATGCGCTTAAGCCAAGGCTCAAGAGATTCGTAATCCTGCAACGGCACGCGTCTAACAAACTCTTCGTAATCGTGCACTGCTGTTCCGAGGCGATGTTGACGACCGAAATCGCTATGGGCGTGGCGACGCAGATGCTGCTTAAGCCAATCTTGTTGCACTGGTGCGGGGTGTTGCAGCGCATGGCGATACTGTCGCCAGCCCTTGAAGCAGGACCCAACCCAAAGGGAATTAGCAATGGTAGCTAAGGGTTTCATGTGATTGCGGGCGGACCATGCGCCGGCCCGCCGCGGTAAGATTTGCCGCACTCAACTCCGTGAGGCAGACCAGCTCGTCACCGCGGTCGTGGCCTGGATTGTTTCGAGTAAAGAACGCGATGTGTGGATCACTCAAGCGTCCCGCCGGGACGGATTGCAGCCCGTCGCGCAGCTGTTGTGGCTGATGAAAGCGGACCAGCCCCGTCGAGGAATTGTATTGTGCGCCGAAGCGCTCGTTAGCGAGTTGGTCGCGTAAACGTCGCAACTCGGCAGGCATGGTGGCGTCGAAGCGGGGAAAGAATTCGCGCCAGAACACGGGCAAAAAGCGATAGGTGCGGAAGCCGGAAGTCAGGAGCAGCCAGTAGTATTTGCCCCGTGGGTAATGGTTGCGGAGTTGGTTGACGGCGGTGATCCAGCCGCGTGCGAGGGCGGTGCTGCCCCAGGCTTCCGGCGTGATGATGGTGTCGCCCGAGTAAACGACGCTGACTGGTGTGGCTTCGAACTCGGTTTCATAAACGTGCAACGTGGAGAAGCCGACCAACCGATCCTCGCGCAGGATGTGGATGATCCAGTTTTTCTCGGCAAGGTCGCGGGCGAATTGCTCGGGTGTGACGCCATGAAAATGGTTTTGCAGGAGCGCAAACATTTCCGCCCGGCGCGACGGTGACAGTTTGGCGCGGGCGGTAATGGCGAACGAGTTGGTTTCAGCCAGTTTCATAGTAAAGCAACTTCGGGAGCGAGGATGCGACGGTCTAAATCGGACGCAGCGCCTCCGAGGGCGGGCCAGCGGACCAGGTAAAGGCAACTGCGATATTCGCGACAGCGGGAATGTTGACGGATGGCTTTCAGACGCGGGTCGTGAGCGGCAAAACCAAGCGTGAGCCAATCAATGCCACGTTCAGATGCAATGTTGCGGAGATTTCGAATCAGGTCGAGGTCGCATGGCGAAGCCCCGAGCAATACAAACGCATGTGACAAAATTGATCCGACGACGGGCAACCTCGGACTGTTGGTGAGACGAGCCAGGAGATTCAGGGCAGGGCGAAGGAATCCCAGCCACGGGGCATAACCGCGGATGGCGGTTTGCTTGAAACAACGCTGATCCCAGAGGGCGGCAGCACCAAACCAATCATCGTCGCGCAAGTCGAGTTGGTGGAGAGCGGTGAGTTGATCAGCGGTCCAGTGAGGCGCGAGTTGGAATTGCTGGTTGACTTGGTTGAGCTGCTCAGCGCGTCTGGCAGTGCCGGTGTCCGACCCGATGCCAACTGAGGTGGCGACGGGAACATGCCGGTCGGGAGACCGGCGCTCCGTGGGAAGCAGCAGCGTCACAAAGTCGCCGAGGAATTCGTAGCGGGGCATGCCGCGCAGGTTACGCTCCAGAAGGCGGCGGGCGCGATGGTTTTCGGCGGCTATGCTGGTGAAATAAAAGTCCGCAGGAGCGCTTGCTTGTAGCTCGCGGAAGAAGTCATAGCCGCGCCGTAGAATGTCGAAGCGCCCGGCAACGCTGCCGTCGAGCCGCAATCCGCCGAGATAGCCAACGCGATGGGGTTTGCCATTTACAAAACGGAGGCGCGTGGTGCAGTTGCCGACGCAGACGACGCGACTCGATTCGTACGCGACGATGGTCTGTTTGATTTCGCCGGGTTGATTGGCATCGGCGAAGTAGTTCGGTTCTCTTTCAAGGGAAAGTGAGATTGATCCCGGCATCGGATTCTCCCGCAGGAGCCGGCGGATGTCGGGATCGGCGGCTCGAGTGGCGAGGGAGAATTGTGTTTTGTTGCTCGCCCTCACCCCGGCCCTCTCCTCCCGGGAGAGGGAGAACAAATCGACAGTTCCTGGCGGCTTGGAAGTCCTGGTTGTAGCATCTGTTTTCGGACCGATAGCTGACGAAGACGGCGCTAACGCAAATACGCGTGTGCTTGATGGACGCGGTGCTGGCTGCTCCCTCTCCTGGGGGTGAGGGCGGGCGTTGACCAACTTATTCTTCATTCCGCCAAAATGATTTCGCCGCGCCAGGATTCGTCGCCGAGCGGATAGTGATCGCGCAGGCTCACGTCGTTCCGGTGGAGGGCATTGATCAGATAGAAGTTGCGCCACATGAACCAATCGCTCCGATTCACAGCAGCAAAGCCGCGCTGAGCGATGCTCCGCCAGGAGTAGAATTCGCGGCGCGCGGCAAGGCAGTTTTGCTGAAGTAACTCTGGTGACATGCCGTGGGGCTGGAAGGGGATTTTGTTGTAGCTGTAGCGGTCATCAAGCCACCAGTTCTCGTAGAGCAATCGCCCTTCGCTTTGTAAGCGGGTGTAGAGCGGCGTGCCGGGGAACGGAGTGAGGTGGTTGAAGGCGGCGATGTAAAGCGACTGTTCCTTCGCAAAATCGACGGTGGTGGCGAAACTCTCCGGGGTGTCGTGATCGTAGCCGAAGACGAATGTGCCATACACGCGGATGCGATGTTTGCGCAAGTTGGCGAGCGCCTGCTCAAACCCGCCGCGCATGGTGTTGAAAGATTTGTTCATCGCCTTGAGATTTGACGGGTTCAAGCTCTCGAAGCCAATCAGCACGCCCTGACAACCGCTGCGTTTCAGCAGGTCGAGAAATTCCTCGTCATGGGCGGCATTGATGGAGGATTGGCTGACCCAACGGATGCCGAGCGGAATCAACGCGCGAAAGAACTCTTTCGCCTCGGCAAGGTTGGACGTGATGTTGTCATCGACGAAGAAAAACAATTTGCGGTCGCGTTTGAGCGGGGCAAGCTCAGCGAGGATCGCATCAATCGGGCGACGGGTTTGCGTGGAGTTGAATACGGCCTGCACGGCGCAGAAGTCACATTTGAAATGGCAGCCGCGTCCGGCTTCCACAAGGCCGATGGGCAGGTAACGCTTGTTGCGGAAGATGGAGCGGTCCGGGCGGAGTTGTGCGAGGGAGGGGCGTCCCGTCTGACGATAAAACTTTTCCAAGCGGCCATGGCGGGCGTCATCAACCACGCGTGGCCAGAGTTGTTCGGCTTCACCGCAAACAACCGCTTCGGCGTGGCGTGCGACTTCATCCGGACACAGCGTGGCATGGAAGCCACCCATGACGACGGGGATTTTGCGGCGCCGATATTCGCTGGCGATCTGGTAGGCGCGTCTGGCGGTGTAGGTTTCAACGCTGATGGCAACGAGGTCCGTGGGTTCGTCAAAGGGAATGGCCTCCATGCGGTCGTCGTAGAATTTTACTTCCACGTCGCGGGGGGTAAGTCCGGCGAGAGTTGCGGCCGGGAGCGCTTCCATCTGCCAGGTGCGGATGTAGTTCTGGCCGGGTCTTCGTCCGATGCAGGGATGGATGAGGGTCAGGCGCATCAGGTAGCGGCAGGCATCCTGCCTGCCGTAGAGGGCGGCATCTTGCCGCCCGGAACGGAGTGGCAATTTCCGTCGTGTGGAGTGTCGACGATGATTTTTCCACCGGGCAGGATGCCCGGCTCTACGGCACGCAGGATGCCCGCCGCCACGTGCCGGCTGCTACGCGGAATAATCCAATCGCAGTTGTAAAAGCGACTTAAATTGTGAGCGTAGAATCGGTACCCGAGATTCGTGCCGATGCGGACGGGCCACGGCGCGGGCGAATGGGCGAGCCGTCGTGCGATGGAGCGAAAGCTGTAGGCGTGCTTCCACGCGGCTTCCGTGCCCATCTGCAGTTCTTCGACGGAGAGTTTTGCCGGTCGAAACACAACGTGCTGGCCATCGTACAGTTCCCAGTTCCTTGTGAGGATGCGCCCCTCGGCTTCAAGACGCTTGTAGAGTGGTGTGTTGGGGAACGGTGTTACAATGGCGAACCGCGGCAGATCGATTTTTGCCTGCACAGCGAACTCAGCGGTTTTCAGGAAGACATCCGGCTCATCGTGGTCGAGGCCAAACACGAAGCAGCCTTGCAGCGCGATACCGTGATCGTGCAAGCGTTGGACGAGCCGGGCAAATTTTTCCGGTGAGTTAAAACCTTTGTGATTCTGCCGTAGGTTTTGCGGTGAGATGGATTCAAGGCCCATCAACAAACCTTTGCAGCCGCTGCGTTCGGCGAGACTAAGCAAGTCGGCATCGTCGGCGAGCAAAACGGTCGCGAGACCATACCATTGCACGCGGAGCGGGATGAGTGCAGTGAACAGTTCGCGGGCGTAATCGCGATCGGCGATGATGTTCAAGTCAACGAAAATGAGTTTCCGTGCGCCGTGCTGGCGAATGTCGGCAATCACATCGGCCACCGGCTTTTGATACGGCTTGCGTCCCCAGGCGGTGGGCACAACGCAGAAATCGCAGTTGTGAATGCAACCCCGCGTGGCTTCGAAGACGTTGTTGGTGAGATAGCGATTGCCGGGCAGCAATTCCCGCCAGGCAAAGGGGCGATTAGCGAGGTCGAGATCGGGCGCTTGATCGTAGCGTTGCTTCAATTGACCAACGGCGAAGTCGCGGAGCAGCGCCGGCCACGAATCTTCGGCGTAACCAACCACCACGGCATCGGCGTGCGGAGCGGCATCGTCCGGGATGAGCGTCACGTGTGGTCCGCCCAGCACCACCGTGATGCCACGTTTGCGAAAATGGGCGGCCAGTTCATAGGCACGCATTGCGGTGCCGGTGATCACGGTGATGCCTACTAAATCCGCATCCAGGTCCAGGGGCACGTCTGAAATGCCTTCGTCGAACAACTGCAAGTCTGCCTGAAGTTCAGGAGGAATAAGCGCTGCCAGCGTGGTCAGTGTCAGCGGTTGGTAACGCAATGACTTCTTCCAAATGCCGCCGCGATGCCGATAGAGCGGACCTTTTGGCGAGATTAACGCAATCTTGAGTTTGCGGTTGAACATGCGGCGTCTTTTCCTGGGGATGATTTATGCCGGGCGCGCGGCGTCTTCAAGCGGAATGGCGTTTCGTGCCGGTTGATAAATCTGATGATGCCGAAAGTATTTCGATGCGGCGTGTCAGTCGGATCACCATCACGGCCAACAGCCATCCGGTGACGGCGTCAAGTAAGTGATGCTGATGCGTTAAAATAGTTGAGGCGGCGATCAGTCCACCCCAGGCGCGCAACAGGTTTTTCCCAGTAGTGTTGGCACGGAGAGCGAAAAGTTCGATGCACACGAAACTCAACGCGACGTGTAGGGAGGGAACGAGGTTGTAATCGAGGTTCAGTCGGTCGGCGAAATGGAAGAGCGGTTGCCACACGCCGGGGTCTTCGGGCGGGCCATAGGCAAGCTGAGCGGGAATGAGCAGGAAGCAAACACCAGCGATGAAGATGGCGAGGAATTGCGCGATGGCGAGGCGGAGGATTTCCTGGCGCGAACGTAGTATAAAGGGGGTGGCGACAAAGAGCAGGTAGATGCTCATGTAAATCGCCGTGAATCCCGGTACGAAGGGGATTTTCAATTCCGTATCCAAATGGACGTGAATGCGCGTGAGACGTTGCCTGGTAAAATGGTCGGTTGTTGAAAAGAGGACGGCAAACCACACGGTCACCACGACGGTCAGCAGCAGGGCAAAACCAAAGTGCTGCCAGCCCGGCCAGGCGAAGAAGCGGCGCGGGGTTCTGTCGCTCATGATTGAGTGAGGGACTGGGCCGTGGTGGTTGGTTCGGGTTCGGCGGCCAAACGCGGACCGAGCCACTGTCGCCAGTATTGTTTGATGTAGTTGGGTTGGGCGGCGTCCGCCGGCGCAATGCGAGGCAGGTAATACCATGAGATCTCCGGATGGCGATGATGATTCAGATCGTATTCCCCGTGAAGAAGCAGGGCGCTCATAAACCGATTGTGGCGGAGATTCCACGCGCCTTCGACGATGTCGCGTTTGCTGAAGGCGTGGCCGATGTATTGGCGAGTGGACCAGTTGAATGCAAAGCAGGCGTAAAGCACCAGGGTATTTTGCCAGCGCAAATCCAGCAGCCAGAACATCGCGAAAAAGAAAGCCACGATGAGCAATGTTTCGCCGCGCACCAGCCAGACGGCGGCGTTTTGGATGCCGTTAAGCAGGTAACCACGCGGTTGGGAACGGCCGAAGATGCGGTCACGGAGCCCTTGCGGCGACAGTGAAAAGATGACAGCACCCAGCGGCACGAGGGGCCAAAAGAAACCGCAAAGAATGCCGTACCAGCGGATGTACTTCACTAGCCGGTTGTCGTCCGGATAGTAGAGATCGAACATCTCAACGTCCGTGCGGTTGTGATCGTGATGCCCTTGATGCGTGCTACGCATGAGCGTGAGCGGCATGGGAAACAGCGCGCCAGCAATCAAACCGAGCCAATAGTTGGCGGCGGGATTGCACTGCAGATTGCCATGGCTGGCTTCGTGGAGCAGCGCGTAGTTGGTGAGCAGCAGATAGGAGAACACGACGCCAACACCGAAAACAGCCCACCAGCTCTGAACATGCGAACCGAGCCAAAGCAACCCTAGCGCGGCGCTGAACACCGTTACGACCAGTCCCCGATTCAGCCGATTAGGAACCGGCATGTCGGGCGGGGTGGGACGAAGCGCGACTGCAGGCTGTCGCGGAGTGGCGGCGGCGTTCATGCGGCGAGTGTATTACCGGCCAAAGCAGCGGCAAGTGTAGATCGTTCAGATAAATCTTGTCAGGCAGCGTTGTTGAATCTATCCGTGACCCAGGTGCAACCAGTCCCAGCTGCAAGTTCAGACTCCAGTGAGCATGCCGATCTGCTGAAGGCACCGTTGCCGTCGAGTTTTCCGGTGAGCCCGGCGGCGTGGTATTTGTTTTGTGCCACTGATGAACTCCGGCGTGGGCCGGTGGCAAAACGAATGTTGGGCCGTGATCTTGTGGCGTTCCGGACAGCAAGTGGAAAGTTGGCGGTGCTGGACGCGCGCTGTTCGCATCTTGGCGCCAATCTGGGTTGCGGTGAAGTCGTGGGTGAGACGATCCAATGTCCGTTTCATCATTGGCGCTTTGGGCGTGATGGCCGTTGCGAGAGGATTCCCAGCCAGCGTGAAATCCCGGCGTTTGCGCGACAAGCCAGCTATCCGGTGGAAGAACGACATGGTTATCTGTTTTTCTTCAATGCGGCGGTGGCATTTTATCCGTTGCCATTTTTTGAAAACGAGCAGCCTGGCGATCTGGCAGCGGGCCGGATGTTTTCCTACGAGGCTGAGGCGAGCTGGTTCATGGTCGCCGCGCAGGGATTTGACCGGCAACATTTCGAAAGCGTGCATGATCG
>DASUGI010000078.1:0-111353 GCA_036274115.1 Verrucomicrobiia bacterium | reverse complement strand
GAGCAGGACCACGACTGGCAACGCGGCGACCAACGTGGACAGAACCGTAGAGTGAAGCGGGTTGTAGTTCTGCGACCACATTGGGAGTGGCGGGATGTTCGGGTATTGCCCGCCCGAGCGCAAGTCCGGGGGCTGTTCTGTGGCCACTTTATGCCACATGACAGTCAGAGGGACGGTGATAGCGTGGCCAGCATCTCCATGCGCGTGGGAAGAACAACCTTGCGTACGAAGAGATTGGCGCTCTCCATGAGTTTCGTAAGGTGCGCGAGTCTCACGTCTTGCTTTAACGCCCCTGGACTTCCGTTAATCCAAACAACCAACAGTCCCAACTGAACAAAATGAAACCCAATCAAAATAGCAGATGGTCATCACGTTTTGACTGTCTCAACCTGATTTGCCGCCAGGCACGCAGTCTCGTTGCCACGGCGGTGCTCGGACTGAGTTTTACCGCCGCGTATGGCGCAACGGTGATCAGTCTCGACGCCACGGACAAAGCCCTCGGGCCGCTTGACCCCTGGCCCAACACCGGAACTATCGCTGGCGATTTCAACGCCGCGGCCACGATCACTGGCAACTTCTTCACCCCGGGCGAAGTCGTCACCATCGATGGAGTCAACGCTGTTGTCATCCCGACGAGCGCCAACGGCACCACCGGCACCGCCTATGAAGGTCCCTACGCGCCCGACTTCATGTGCGGCGGCGCCAGCCGCACCATTGAAGCCTGGGTCTGGGATCCCCAACTCCAGGACGAAAAAACCGTCATCTCCTGGGGACACCGCGGCGGCGCGCCCGACGGCTCCAACTGCACCTTCGGCCACGGCGTCCATGCCACCTGGGGCTTCCTCGGCGGCTGGGGCTACGCCGACATCGGCGACACCAACAACCCCAGCATCGTCATCCCCCGCCGCTGGACCTACATCGCCTACACCTACGACTCCGCAACTCGAACTGCCCGCATCTACCAGGATGGCGTGCAAATCAATGTCGAAGCCTACCCCACCCAACCCCTCGTCACCTGGACGAACCTCATCGACAACCTCACCCCCATCCCCTTCCGCGTCGCCCGCCAGACCGAAGGCAGCGGCCTCGTCAGCAACTCCGGCCTCGGCACCAACATCCTCGGCCGCATCCGCGTTCATGACACCGCCCTCACCTCACTCCAAATCTCCAACCAATTCCAAGCGGAAAAAGCCACCTTCAAACTCAACGACACCGACACCGACGGCATCCCCGACTGGTGGGAAATCCGCCACGGCTTCAACCCCAACCTGGCGGCTGACGCTGCGTCCGATCCGGATGCCGATGCTTCCACCAACCTGCAGGAATATCAACGAGGCACTCTGCCTTTGGTAGCCGACACCGACGGCGACGGCGTCAACGACGGTGCCGAAACCAAGACCGGAATTTACGTCAGCCCGGCCGACCGCGGCACCGATCCTCTTAGAGTCGACAGTGATTCCGACGGCCTCAGCGACGGCGTCGAAACCGGCACGGGCGTTTTTGTGAACGCCACGAACACCGGTTCCAATCCGAACAAGAAGGACACCGACAACGACACCTGGGACGACGCCGGAGAAGTATTGCTGGGCTCCAACCCGAACAGCGCCAGTTCCATTCCCACCGCCACCAGTTGGGCCGCCGCGGTGACCGTTTCCAATCCAAAGTATTGGTTCCGCTTTGAACAAACCGACCCGTCGCAAGCCGCCACCAACAGCGGTTCCGCCCAGGACTGGCAAGGTGCGTACGGCCCGGGTATTGTCGCAGCGAATCTGGGCATTCCCAGTGCATTGCCCTCGTTAGGCACCTGCGTCGAATTCACCGGTCCGGCCGCGCCGAATTCCACCACCAAATACGTGGACATGGCCGCCACTTATCCCGGTGGCACGCCCAGCGGCAATCCGGAGATTCCCGAACTGGTCAACTACCGTCCGCCAGCCGTGGACAAAACCACCACCGTTGAATACTGGTTCAAAACCACCCAGGTCGGCACCCACGGCAACAACTCCTGGCAAAGCCCGTCCATCATGGCCCACGAAAGCCCCGGCGACGGCGACATGTATTGGGGCAAAATCAACAATGTGGGTGAGTTTGGATTCAGCACTTCGGACAACAACGACATCCTGACGCAGCGCGATATGGGGAAAGACGTCACCGACAACAACTGGCATCACCTGGTGATGATCAAAGAATGGCACGTCAACCAGGCCAACATCTCGCGCATGTACCTCGACGGCGGCCCCCTGCAACCCGGCGGCGCATCATTCACGCGGACGCTAGGGTCGGGCAATAGCCAGTATCAGGATCTGGATAGCTTCATCCGCTATCTCGGCTTCACCCAAAGCGGCGAACTCGAAAACGTCCAATACATCGGCTACCTCGATGAAGTCGTGATTTATGATCGCGCCCTCACCGAAGCTGAAGTGCGCCTCCACTCTCAAGCCGTGTTGGGAGCGGACACCGACGGCGACACCATGCCCGATGTATATGAACTCAGCAATGGCCTGAATCCAAATGATGGCGCTGACGCCCATACCGACCCGGACAACGACGGTTCCACCAACCTCCAGGAATACCTGCGCAAAACGGATCCGCAGGACAGCGACAGCGACGACGATGGCGTTCTCGATGGTTCCGAGACCAACACCGGAATCTGGGTGAGCCCCACGGACCGCGGCACCGACCCGTTGGACGCCGATACCGACAACGACAATCTGCTCGACGGTGTGGAGAACAACACCGGTACCTACGTGAGTCCGGCCCAAACCGGTACGAGCCCGCTGGAACGTGACACCGACAGCGATGGGTTCACGGATGGCGACGAAGTGCTGCTGGGCTTCAATCCAAATCAGTCGGCGAGCAAGCCGGCCATTCCCGCGACCTATGCCGTCGCCGTGGAAGCCGATCAACCGGTGCATTGGCTGCGGTTTGAGGAAACGACGACGGCGTCTGGTGCGGTCAATCAGGGCAGTTCCGCCCCGTCGTTCTTCGTCAGCTACGGCAGTGGCATTCTTGATACGGATCTCGGCAAGCCGAGCGCCTACACCAACCTCGGCAACGCCCTCGAGTTCACCGGTCCGCAGGCAGCGAATAGTACCACGAAGTATCTCGACTTCGGTCAACCCATCAATGAACTGGTCAACTATCGTGAGCCGGATTTGTCCGTCATGGAGGATGGCAAGGCCACGACGGTGGAATACTGGTTCAAGACGACGCTGACGGGCAGCCATGGCAATAATACGTGGGAAAACCCCTCGTTGCTTGCACACGAGAGCGGCGGCGATGGCGATATGTATTGGGGCAACTTCAACCAGGACGGCGACTTCATCTTCAGCACGTCCGATTTGCATGATGCGCATGTGACCGGTCGTTATGCGACGGATGGCACGTGGCATCACGTGGTGATGACCAAGATCTGGTTCACCAATGCTCCGTGCATTACGCGTCTGTTTATGGACGGTGGCGCAGGCTTTGGTGGCCGAACCATTGAAACCAGCACCGGCGCGGGTGCCACCAGTGGTCAGGACCTGGATGGTTTCATCCAATACCTCGGCTTCACCCAGAACGGGGGACTCGAGAACTCGCAGTTCATCGGCATGATCGATGAGTTCGCGGTTTACACGAACGCGTTTGTGGAAGCGCAGGCGCGCATTCACTACATCGCTGGCGGGGGGCAGCCGCATTCGCCCGCCGCGCTGCAACATCAGACGCTGGGCAGTCAACTCGTGCTCACCTGGCAGACCGGCACGTTGGTGTCCGCTGACGAGGTGAACGGGACCTATTCGCCGGTGGTCGGTGCCAGTTCGCCTTACACGAACAACTTCACCGGTAACCGCAAATTCTTCCGGCTGCAGTTGCCGTAAGATGGTTGGTAAGATGGCAGGATGGTGGTGGATGGCCGGGGCGAGCGTGCCCCGGCCATCACGCCTTTAAATTGAATTGTGATGGGCCCGCAAATCTGAGATGGTGGTTGTGTTTGTATGAGCGGAAAAGTTGTCCGGATGGTGAAGAGACGTTGAGTTTCTTTGCTTCACTTTTGGTTGTGGTTCATACGGATTGGGTAACTGAGTTGTTTAGGAGGAAGGCGTTTCGTGCGCAGGTTTCTGGTTGTTTCTGTTGTTGCTGTAATGGTTTTCTGGTCAGGGGCGGATGCGGCCCTGGTGGATAGCTGGCGCGCCAGCGATTTTTCGGGCGCGCTGAATAATGGCGATTCTGTCGCCAACTGGACCAGTACCGGCGGGCGCGCACTCACAGCTACTTCGGCCTCTGGATTGCGCCCTCGTTTCTATTTGAACGTCACGCCGGCAGGTGGTCCGGTGGTGCGGTTCGATCAGGACCGGCTGCAACGCACGGACAACAGCCCCGTTGCCGGGCTGACGAGTTTTTCCATTGCGCTGGTGTTTCGGTTGAATGGCAACGGTGTTGGCGGCGAAACCCAGTGGTATAACAACACTGGCCTGGTGGATGCTGAGCAGGGCGGGGTGACAGCTGATTGGGGCATCGGGGTTACCGCAGATGGACGCATCGGCTGGGGCGTCGGCCAACCTGACCAAACGCTTTACACCTCAGGCACACCTTCGCTGGTTGATTCCAACTTTCATGCTGCCGTGTTCACCTGGGGTGGCGGTGAGCAGGCGGTTAACCTGGATAACCAATTCAGCATGGTTGTTCCCAATGGATCGTTTGTCCCTCGCAACAACGCCGGCCTCGCCTTTGGTCGGTTGCTCACGGACGTCAATCAGGCGCTCATTGGCGAATTGGTTGAAGTCCGCTTCTACGACGCCAAACTATCTTCAGTTGAAGCCAACAACGTCGTCCAGGAACTCCGTGACTTGCACATCGCTCCCGGCAATCCCGTCATTACGACTTTTGCCGCGAGCACGAATCAAATTGTCATCAACTCATCGGTGACGCTCAGTTGGAATGTAATTAACGCCACCACCGTCAACATCCAACCCGCCGTCGGCAACGCCGCCGCCTCCGGCAGTGTCATTGTTTCACCGCGCACCAACACTACCTACACCCTCACGGCGAGTAACGCCGTTGCCGTCCGGACCGAACAACTCACCGTGCTCGTGGACCAGTTGCGCCCGACTGCGAATAATCAGTCTGTCAGCACAACATTAAATCAATCCAAGGCGATCACGTTGACGGGCTCAGACCCGCAAGGGAGCAACCTCACGTACACCGTGCTCTCTGAGCCCACGCATGGCACACGCAGTGGCACGCCGCCCAACCTCACTTACACTCCGGCGACAGGCTACATCGGTAACGACCAGTTCACCTTCAAAGTCGACGACGGCGAGTTCGACTCCGCGCCAGCCACCGTTTCCATCCAGGTGCTCGCGCCGCCCACCGCGCCCTCCGATATCACCATCAGTACCACCAACATCAACACCGGCGCCGGCCCGGGTTCGTTCATTGCGACACTCAAAGCCATCGACATCAATCCCACCGACACGCACACGTTCACGCTTGCGCCCGGCTTCGGGGACAATGCCCGCTTCGTCATCTCCAGCAATGTCCTCTTTGCGAGTCAAATATTCGTAGGCACGAACTTCACCATCCGTGTTCGCGCCACGGACAGCGGCAGTCTGTGGATTGAGCGCACGTTCAACCTCAGCATCACCACTCTCGCGCGCTCCATTGTCATCAACGAAATCCACTACAACCCCGACAACAACACGGTGCGCGAGGAGTTCATCGAACTCTACAATCCCATTGCCACGCCGCTCGATCTTTCCAACTGGGAGCTTTCGGGAGGAGTCGATTACACCTTCCCGCCCGGAACCGTCATTGCGCCGCACGGTTTTCTCGTCATCGCTCAGGACCCCGCCACAATACAATCCCGCTACGGCGTGACGGCTTTGGGTCCGTGGAGCGGCGCGCTCGCCAGCGAAGGCGAGGAAATCCAGTTGGAGAACGCCGCCGGCGACAATATCGATCGCGTGGATTACAACTCCGAGTTTCCCTGGCCCATCTCGGCCAGCGGCCAGGGCGCTTCCGCTGCATTGGTGAACCCCGAACTCGACAATGACCTGGGCAGTTCCTGGCGCTCCGCCACTCCACCGACGCCCGGCGCGACCAACAACGTGTTTGCGTTGAACGCCGCGCCAAATATCCGTCAGGTGAATCACACGCCCGAGTCCCCCACGTCCACCAACCAGATTATCATCACCGCCAAAGTCACCGACCCACAGGGCGTGGGCTCGGTGCAACTGCAATATCAACTCGTCACGCCCGGTAATTATCTCCCGGTGATGTTGCCCGTGCCGATCAATCAGTTGATTGCCAACACATCGCTCACACCCACGATCAATCCCGCCTATACCAACGCCGCCAATTGGACGACGCTGCCCATGCGGGACAACGGCACGGCGGGCGACGCGGTGGCCGGAGACGACATTTACACGGCCGTGCTCCCCGCACAGGGCAATCGAGTCCTCGTTCGGTATCGCATCATCGTCACTGACACGTTGGGAGCGAGCCGCCGCGCGCCGTTCGAAGACGATCTCGCGATGAATTTTGGCTGCTACGTTTACGATGGCATTCCGGCTTATCAGGGAACAAGTTCGGCGGTGCTGCAATCGTTGCCGGTTTACACGCTGTTGACGCGTGCCCAGGACGTCGCCGAATGCACTGCTTACAACGGTGCATATCAAATTCCCCAATTCTACGGCGCTTATGGTCATCCCGGACGACAGGCCTTCAACTGGCCGGGCACGTTGATTTACGACGGCCAGGTTTACGAGAACATCCACTATCGGCTGCGCGGTGCGAATGGACGTTATCAACCCGGTAAACGCAACTGGCGTTTCGAAATGAATCGCGGCAACTACTTTGCCGCGCGCGATCAATTTGGCCAGAAGTTTCCGCGCAAGTGGCAGCACATTACGACGGGCAAAGGCTCGAACAATCGCCTCGGCCTCACGTTCGGCCTCAACGAGGTCGTGAATTATTTCCTCTGGAACAAAGTCGGCGTGCCCGCGCCGGAGACGCTGTATTTTCACTTCCGCGTCGTGGATGGAGTTCAGGAAGCGCCGGACCAATACAACGGCGATTTCTGGGGACTCAACTGGGCGCAGGAAGATTACGACGCGGCGTTTCTGGATAACCATGGAATGGAGAAGGGAAATCTCTACAAGCTGATCAATGCAGCATTCACCAACAACCTCGCCGCAGACATGGTGGAGCAGCGGCGTTATCAAGGCCCGTTCGCGGTGACGAATGGGATGGACGGCGCGGCGATCCAGAACGGTTTGCTCGCCAACCAGACCGAGGATTGGATTCGCGCCCGCGTCAACTGCGAGGCCTGGTATCGTTATCACGCGGTTTGCGAAGCGGTGCGCCATTACGACTTCTGGCCCGACGCGAATAAGAATGCCGCGTGGTATTTCGAGCCGCCTTACAACGCCAGCAACGGCTTCTATGGCCGCTTCTGGACCTTGCCGTGGGACACGGATTCCACCTGGGGCGCGACGTGGAACAGCGGTCAGGACCTCGTTTACAACGGCATTTTCCTCGCCGGCAGTCATCCGCAGTTGCAGCGCGATTATCGCAATGTCGTGCGCGAGATTCGTGACCTGCTGTTTCAACCGGACCAAATCAATCCCGTAATCGATGCTCACGCGGCGCGCATTGCGGCGTTTGTTCCCGCCGATCTCGCGCGTTGGTCCAATGCGCCCGCGTCCGGAGGTAATTACGTTTCCATGGTCGCCGGCGCCGGTTTCGCCACGCCCGCCCACACTAGCGGCATCGCGGGTCAGGTGGCCGATATGAAGGAGTTCATGTTTACCGGCGGCTCGCATCCCTGGTGGATCGATCGACAAACCATCGGCGCCGGCGGATGGATTACACGCCTCGACACGGTGGCCAGTGACGCGAGCATTCCGTCCAAGCCGGTCATTTATTACGTCGGCCAATCCAATTTCCCGATGAACTCGCTCACGTTTGAGTGTTTGCCTTTCAGCGATCCTCAGGGCGCAGGCACGTTCGCCGGCATGCAATGGCGGCTGGCTGAAGTGCGCAATACCAATCAACCGCCGGCCGATCTGCGGGTCGTTCCGCCGCTGGAATGGGATGCCGTCTGGGAATCCGGCACGCTCGCGACCTGGAATAATCGCATCACCATCCCCGGTGTGGTGGTCGAGACGAACAAGATTTACCGCGCGCGTGTTCGGCATCTCGATAACACAGGGCGCTGGAGCAAATGGTCGGCCCCGCTGGAGTTCACCCCGGCGGCCGTGGACCTCATTTCCGTGTTGCGCCAGAACCTGCGCTTCTCGGAAATCATGTATAACCCGCCGGCTTTTGGAGCTTACGGGAGCGATGATTTGGAGTTCCTGGAATTGCAGAACATCGGTGCAACGACACTGGATTTGAGCGGACTGACGTTTAGCGCGGGTATCACATTCACGTTCGCCAATGGCACTTCGCTCGCGGCGGGTCAGCGATTTTTGATGGCGCGCAACGCGGCGGGGATAGCGGCGCGTTATCCGGGAACAACGATCCAGGGCATTTACACGGGCCGGCTCGATAATGGCGGCGAGACTTTGCGCATCAGCACGCCGCTGGGGGTGACGATCTTGGAGGTGGATTACAAGGATTCGCCGCCCTGGCCGGTGACGGCGGACGGCATGGGTTGGTCGCTCGTGCTGGCGGACGCGGTGGCGGGAACGTATCGCGTGAGCACGGCGGCGGGAGGGTCGCCGGGGGCGGGCGACGCGGCGAGCAGCATCCCGCCCATCGTCATCAGTGAGTTGCTTACGCATACGGACGCACCGTTGATTGATGCGTTTGAGCTTTTTAATCCCACGGCAGAGACGGTGAACATCGGCGGGTGGTTTCTCTCGGACGATGCGGATTTGCCGAAGAAGTTCCGGATTCCGACGGGCACGACGATTCCGGCCGCCGGTTACCGCGTGTTCCTGCAAACCCAATACGACACGAACGGGCTGGACTTGAATCTGAACAGTCTGGGTGACAAGGCGTATTTGTTTGCGGCGGACGAGGCGGGAAACCTCAACGGCTACGTGCACGGCGCGACGTTTGGCGCGGCGGAGAATGGGGTGAGTTTTGGACGTTACGTGAACAGTCCGGGGTTGGAGGATTTCGTGGCGATGTCGGCGCGGACGTTGGGTACGAACAATTCGCGTCCGCTCGTCGGACCGGTGGTGATTTCAGAAATCATGTTTCAACCGCCGCTGCTGGGTGGGAGCGAGAATTTCGAGGCGGAGTTCATTGAGTTGCAGAATGTGACGGCGACCAATGTGCCGCTGTTCGCCACGGATTTTCCGACGAACACGTGGCGGCTCGGTAACGCGGTGGATTATTTCTTCCCCACGAACACGGTGTTGCCGGCGGAGGGACGGCTGCTCGTGGTGAGTTTTGATCCGCAGGTCAATCCGGCGGCGCTGGCGGCGTTTCGGAGCGCGTATGGTTTGAGTACGAATGTCCCGATCTTTGGGCCGTGGTCGGGGCGGCTGAACAATGACGGGGAGTCGATTGAATTAAAGTTTCCGGATGAGCCGGAGGCGGATGGCTTCGTTCCTTACGTGATGGTGGAGAAGGTTTCTTACAAGCCGACCGCGCCGTGGCCGTCGTCGGCGGCGGGGACGGGGCAATCATTGCAGCGCGCGACGTTGCTGGCTTACGGGAATGATCCGATTAATTGGTTCGTGGCTGCGCCGACGGCCGGGGAGTTGTCGCCGCAAACTTCAGGGGATGTGGACGGCGATGGTGTGCCGGATGTGTGGGAGATGATTCATGGGACGGAGGTGTTCGTGGCCGATGGGACGGCTGATGCGGATGGCGATGGGTTCAACAATTATTCCGAGTGGATGGCGGGGACGAATCCTCAGGACGCGGCGAGTTATCTGAAGTTGGAGGCGATACCGGCGGGCGGAAGCATCAATCTGCGGTTCGAGGCGAAAGCCAAGCGCAGTTACAGTTTGCTCAAAGCGGGTGCGCCGGATTCGGGTTTCTGGTTCTCGGTGACCAACGTTCCGGCGGCGAGTAGCGATCGGGTGATCAGCGTTCCGCAGTCCACGAGCGGCATGCAGTTCTTCCGGGTGACGACGCCGGCCCAACCTTGACGTAGCGCGGCCGTCCCGGCTGCGAGTTCCGGCGGCGTCTCGCCGCTCGGAGAAACACGAGGCGGGACGCCTCGTGAACTCGCAGGCGAGACGCCCGCGTTACCGCCGTCGCGGCGAAGCGGTTCGTGTAACCAATTCAGGCACTCGACAGGCGCGCTCCAATTCCGTCCAATGTCCGCGCGCGATGAAACTGAAACGGATACTGCAACTGACTGGCGCGTGCCTTTGGGCATGGGTCTTTGCCGGCTGTGCGGTCTTGCCGGTGCCGAGCACTGATTCGGCGCGTCAGGTTTCCGTTGAAAATACATTCACCAATCCGGTGCTGCGCGCCGGTGCGGACCCCTGGGTGACTTCAAAGGATGGCTTCTATTACTACATGCACACCACCGGAAGAAATCTCACGGTGTGGAAGACGCGGAGCATTCCGGACCTGAAAGATGCCGAACGAAAAATCGTCTGGCGTCCGCCGGCGAGTGGTCCTTATTCCAAAGACATCTGGGCGCCCGAAATCCATTTCCTCGAAGGCAAGTGGTACATCTATTTCGCCGCCGATGCCGGGAGCAATCCGACGCATCGCGTCTGGGTGCTGGAGAATGCTTCACCGGATCCGCTCGAAGGCGAGTGGGTGATGAAAGGCAAACTCACGGATGAAACGGATCGTTGGGCGATTGACACGTCGGTGTTCGAGCACCGGGGACGGCTCTACGCGATCTGGTCTGGCTGGGAATACGAGACCAACGGCGTGCAAAGCATCTACATCGCCGCGATGATAAATCCCTGGACGATTGAAGGCCCGCGCGTGCGGATTTCGTTTCCGGAGTATCCGTGGGAAACCGTGGGCGACCTGACGCCCAACGCAGCCACTGGCGATCCGGCGCACGTGGATGTGAACGAAGGCCCGCAAATGCTCAAGCGCGGCAACAAGCTGTTTCTGATTTACTCCGCGAGCGGCTGTTGGACCGAACATTATTGCCTCGGCATGCTCACGGCCAATGCCGACAGCAACCTGCTTGATCCAGCCTCGTGGAAGAAATCAACGAAGCCGCTTCTGGTTGCCCGGCCGGAAGCGCAGACCTACGCGCCCGGTCATTGCAGCTTTTTCAAATCGCCCGATGGCAAAGAGGATTGGATTTTGTTCCACGCCAACTCCGAACCAGGTCAGGGCTGCGGCCGTCACCGCTCTCCGCGCGCGCAGAAGTTTTCGTGGAAGCCTGACGGCACTCCGGATTTTGGTGAGCCGATACCCATAACCACGCCGGTTAGGCGTCCATCAGGCGAAGGACGTTGAAGGAGCGCAAAGGTCAACGAGATTTCGGCTCACCTTGGGCCTCCTTTTTTCAAACTCATTTGTACGTTTATCCTGAGTTCAACTATTGTCTCAGGAGTGATCTGATTGTAGTCGATGGTGAATACTTTGCCCCCGTAATTCAATAACCACGAATTCCCGCTCGGCGGCTCGGAAATCCTGAAACGAAATTCACCCAAACGGTCGGTATGTTCCCTGCGTTGGTACCAACGGTCTGATTGCGCCATCTGCAACTCCAGCAACGTCTGTTGGATCGGCACACCCTGGCCGTCGACGATTCGACCTTTCAACTCTTTTCCTTTTCGCATCACTACCTTCAGGGGCGAAGTCGCGGGCTGCACCTCGTAGAGAAAAACCGGCGCGTGCGTCCCGCAGTCGAACTGCAGATCCACCATTGGATCGGAGCGCGGGAGTGGAATCGTGAAACTTCCGTTGGTGTCAGTAAGATGATCCCTGGGCATCCCTGTATAGATAACGCGTCCGCCTCCTGGCAAAGGCCAGCCGGTGGCCCGGCAGGCAACGCCCGCAATCGGCTTACCTTCCTCATCAACTACAACGCCGGTGACGTCTTGCCCGTGACCAGGACCGCCCCCCCGAGAAACGCGCTCGCGGCGATGACCAAAACCATGGCTGTTACGTTCATGCTTGTTAAATGACGCTACCGCCGAAAAGTTGCACTGATCACGATATCAATCGTTCAGCACTTCGCCGTCTTGCGCTTCTTCCCGATCGTGCCGCGCTGTTGCACCTTGCGAATGTATTCCTTCGCATCGGGCACCTGACAGGCGGTGTCACCCATATCGACGGTGACCTTGCCGATCTTTTCCGCAGTCTGAAGGGCCGCCTCGGTCAGCGACGCCACATAGCAACCCACCGAAATGACAAATGCATTCATCTGGTAACGCACCAGATTGGCCGACGCATGAATCGTCCTTTGCACGCGCTGCAGCAATTGCTTGAGCGCAGCCACATCCAGGTCGCTGTCCGGCTTGATGGAGACGAGGCTCGACAGCGTGGCCCAACCGATTTCGGCGATGGACGGTTTCTTTGAATCAATCCATTCGCGTGCCAATTCCCAGCCGTAACGGCCTCCGGATGCTACCCAGGGCACGGTCGCACCGCGAAGTCCCCCGCAATAGGCCTGCGCGGCCCAGCGCTGGAGGTCCGCTTTGGTCATCTGCGCATCGTCGGCAATCAAGCCGGCCAGATACATCGCGTCGTAGTTGCCGGTGTCGTAAAGATCGAGCGCGAGTTGATTTACCCCGTGAGATGGCGCTGCAGAGACGGCGAGACGGCGAGACGGCGACCGTCGCTGTTTCGCCGTTTCGCCGACTCGCCGTGTCGCCCTCATCTCACCGGGTAAATCCTTCTTGATGCGTTTGACGATCTTGTGAAGGTCGCTGATCTTCACGCCGAAGAACGGCTCCTTCACGCCGTGTTTGAGCATCACTCGCTTGTAGCTGTCACTGCCGAGTGGTTTGAGTTCTTCCAAGATCTCTTTTGCGGTCATGCCAATTTGTCTCCGTTCAATCAATGGGCTCCAGTGGTCGGAATGCTTCATCGCAATACTTGTCCAACGGCAAGGCGACGAGTGATGCACCAACAGCGTAAAAAAAGGAAGTCCAGTGTCCCTTGGTCATGAACCAAAAGAAAACCGCGAACCCCACCGCGATCAAGCCGGTTGGTACTACGGAGCACAAAACATATTTTCGCGTGAATGAGAGCCGGGATTTCCGCCTGCAAGTCGGGCAGGTGTGCGTGCCCGTGGGACCGCTGAGGTATCGTTTCCAGGTCAGCGGGAACTCATTGTTACAGTTCGGGCATTTCATGAAATCACCTGACCCTTGAGGGCTGAGGCAGGGAGCGCAGGTGTTGCTGGCGCTGGTTCAGCGCCGTCCTTTCGACGGAATTTCAACCAACAGTCCGTTGACGCAGATGAATTCAAAGCTTTGGTTGAGATTCCACTCCAGCGTCACAAAGTAAGCGCCCCGGGTGTCGCCGCATTCCACAATTGGGCGAATCGCACTGGGCTGCCGCCCGAAGACCCTTCGAATGTGATCCCAGGCGCACCGTTCGGCGGCCTCAGATGTCCGCCGATCCGGGCGGAAGGGTTCTTCAGAATGGGCCATGAATGTGTCGACTTTAAGTCATCTTTGAAAAAAGTAAACTGGCTTCGTCGTGACGGTGACCGTGACGTGAGGTCTGGTATCGTATCACTTGTCCCGTCTCCCGTGCCCATCAATGGATGCCGGCCAGCAAGGAAGACTTTGTTCATTGAGCCAGGAGCTTAGTGGCGGGCAACAGTCCTGCCGAGTCCCTCTCGCGGTGGCTCTTGATTGCATCCGAGGTGCTCCGGGCAACCCAATCTCGATGCTGCTGGGATACATCCGCTATCTTCCGAGTGATCGTGTCATCCATGTCGGCAAGCGGAATAAACAGCCCATGCTCTGCACCTTTCCAATACCGGCTCAGATGTAAGTCCAAATCGGTTGCAGTGCCACTGGTCACATCCGTAATCCGCACCCATCGCAGCCGGGCGTGCGAAACCGTCGATTGCTCGATCTTCCAGTGATGATCTGTGCTTTTGATCCTCAGATCGTAAAAAAGGTAGCTGTTGTTGCCCCGGCCGTTTGCGCCGCCTTTCAGCATTTCGGTTTCGGGAAGGATAAGGGCATACAGGATGTCATTCGTCGTTGCAGCCTGCTGATTTCCCCAGAAGACCATGCCAACGCTCGCGCCGGCATTGTTGGTGAGATCGAAATATCCGAAGTGCGGGCCTTGCCCCGGCTGAGGCCGGACGCCGGCACAGCCCGCACCAAAGACCAGGGATAACAACAGGATTCCAGGCAACGCTTTCATAAGTCCTCAAGGTGATTCGAGCGATGCGCCCGAGGTGCAGTGTTTGTGATCAACGGGGAGATTGTCGTGGCGGCCCTGGAAATGCAAACCGAAATCGGACGTTTGCCAGGTAATACCCTTTGCTTGCGGGTAGGTTTCACGATCCACCTGGTACTTCGAGGACGCGAAAACGGTGGCTCTTCGCAAGATTGGCTTGCGGGGGATTTTTCGATGAAAGATGCTTCGTGCCCGTGATTCTCGAGAAGCTATCGGTTTTTGGTTTGGGCAAGCTGGGGGCTTGCATGGCGGCAACTTTCGCGCAACGCGGTTACCAGGTCCTGGGGGTGGACATCAACGCCGAGGCGGTGGCCAAAATCAATGCGGGTCAACCGCCGGTGGAGGAACCGTTGCTGGCCGAAACGATGGCCCAGGCCGGCAAGCGGCTGCGGGCAACGACCGATCCGGCGGAAGCGGTGGCGACCGACGCGTCGTTCTTCATCGTGCCTTCGCCCAGTCTGCCGGATGGGAGCTTCTCGAACGAGTTTCTGATGCGCGCCCTGGCTCCGATTGCGCGGGCCGTGCGGAAGGCGAAAAAGAAAAACCATATCTTCGTCGTCAGTTCGACCACGACGCCGGGCGCGTGCCGCAGTGTGATCATTCCGATGTTGGAAAAGGAAATCGGCGGCAAGTGCGGCAAAGCCTTCAGTTTTTGTTACAATCCGGAGTTCATCGCGCTGGGCAATGTCGTGCGCGGGTTGCTGTCGCCGGATATGGTGTTGATCGGTGAATCGGACCAGCGCGCGGGTGCTTTGCTGGAGAAACTTTACCGGAGTTACAATCTGAACCAGCCGAAGATTGCGCGCATGTCCATCACCAGCGCGGAGCTGACAAAGATTTCGGTCAACAGTTACATCACCGCGAAGATCAGCTTTACCAATCAACTGCGGATGATTGCGGAGCAATTTGCGGACACGGATATTCACGCGATTCTGGATGCGATTGGGGCGGATTCGCGGATTGGTCACAAGTATCTGCGGGCGGGATTGAGTTATGGCGGACCGTGCTTTCCGCGCGACAATCGGCTGGTCAGTTATGCGGCCCGGCAGGTGGGGTTAAGTGCGCCCCTGGCGGAGGCGACGGATCGCGTGAATGAAATGGCCAAGGAACAACTGGCGCGGCAGGCGCTGGCGTGTGTGAAGTCCGGGGACACGGTGGCGGTGCTGGGGATGTCGTATCGTCCGGACACTTACATCGTCGAGGAATCGGCGGGGCTGCACATCGCACAATTACTCAAGCAGAGTGGTTGCCGGGTGGTGGTGCACGATTTTGCGTCCAATACCAGGAACAGCCCGAGCCTGCTGGAATTTGAAGTGCTGGGCACGCCGGCGGACCTGGCAAAGATCAAACGGGTCAAAGCCGTCTTGATTTGCTGTCCCTGGCCGGGGTATCGGCAAGTGAAGTTCCCCAAAGGAGCCAAAGTGTTTGATCCCTGGGGTGTCTTGTCGTAACCCGCCTTACTCTCCGAGCCAACAGAAATCAAACCGTTCGGAAACGTTGTGCCACGGGAATGCGCCGGCCCATGCCGAAGGCGCGAGGGGAAACTTTCAAGCCCGGTGCGGCCTGACGGCGTTTGTATTCGGTGAACGTGACCTTGTTAATGACGTCGTTTACCACTGCCGGAGCAAAACCGCGTTCGATGATTTCGTATTTGCTGAGATGCTCCACGACGTAGTGCTGGAGAATCGCATCGAGCACATCGTAAGGCGGCAACGAATCCTGGTCCGTCTGGTCGGGGCGCAGCTCGGCGCTCGGCGGTTTGGTGATTGAATCCGTGGGGATGACGACCTTTTCGCGATTCACCCAGCGCGAAATATTGTAAACCTCGGTTTTGAAGACATCCGCAATAACGGCCAGGGCGCCGCACATATCGCCGTACAATGTGCAGTAGCCGACGGCCATTTCGGACTTGTTGCCGGTCGTCAGCACCAGCGAGCCGAACTTGTTCGAGATGGCCATGAGCGTGACGCCGCGCAAACGGGACTGGATGTTTTCCTCGGCTTCGTTCGGTTTGGTGCCGGCAAAAACTTTCGCCAACTGGCTTTCCATGCTTTTGAAGGGTGGTTCGATGGCGATGACTTCGTAACGGATGCCGAGATTTTTTGCGAGCAGTTCCGCGTCGGTGAGACTGCCACTGCTGGAGTAGCGCGCGGGCAGTGAAACCCCCATGACCTTGTCGGCGCCGAGCGCGTCCACGGCGAGCACTGCGGTCAGGGCCGAATCGATGCCGCCCGACAAGCCTAGCACGACGGATTTGAAGCCGCATTTCTGCACGTAGTCGCGAATCCCCAATGAGAGGGCCCGGAAGAGTTGCTCTTCGCGAACTGGCCAGACCGGATTCACCGCCGGCGTGTTGCCATCCACGTCGACAACGAGCAAGTCTTCGCCAAAACCTTTGCCCAGCGCGAGAACCTCACCGCGGCGATTCAGCGCAACGCTGTGGCCGTCGAAAATCAGTTCGTCGTTTGCTCCGACGACGTTCACCTGCACGAGCGGCACTTTTTCATCGCGGGCGACCCGCTGAAGCATTTCCAATCGCGTCTTCTCCTTGCCGGCATGCCAGGGTGAAGCGGAGATGTTGAGGATGATGTCGGCGCCCTGACTGATGAGTTCCTTGACCGGGTCACGGCGATAAAGTCGCTCCGGCCAGAAATCCTCGTCGTTCCAGATGTCCTCGCAAATCGTAATGCCGAGCTTGCGACCGTTGAATTCGAACGGCGCGGTGCTCTTTGCCGGTTCGAAATAGCGGTCTTCATCGAAGACATCGTAAGTGGGGAGTAACGACTTGTTTTGCCGCCAAATGATTTTCCCGTTTTGCAGGACGGCTGCCGAATTGAACAAGGGCCGGCCTGGCCGGTCGGGGTTGCGGTCCACAAAGCCAATGCAAAGCGGCACGCTGCCGACTTGTTTGGCCGTCTTCTCCAATGCCGTGAGGTTGGCTTCGATGAAATCGGGCCGCAACAGCAAGTCGCGGGGCGGGTAGCCACAAAGAAACAGCTCCGGAGCCAAAACGAAGTCGGCGCCCTCGCCGACTGCCTTTTGGTAAGCAGTGGCGAGCCGCTGAAGGTTGGCGTCGTAGTGGCCAATCGTAGAGTTGAGTTGCAAAAGTCCGATTTTCACTGGTTCAGAGGGTAGTTAAATGAGGCGCGTCTGCAATGAATTTGGCCCGGGAGCGGCCGAACGATCACGACATTTGCGCCACGGGCACACCGGGAGCGATTTCAGCAGGTTGCTCGACGGAATGAATGGCATGCGCCAGGGAGGCGAGATGGCGTTCCAACGTAAAGCGATCCAGGTAGAGTTGTCGCAGGCGCTCACCCGTTTCCAGGGTCATCAATTCAATCAACGCATTTGCGATTGGCTCAACCGACTGGTTCGCGACGAGGCCCGCGTAATCCGGCGGGAGCATTTCCGGCAGTGACCGCCAACGTGTCGTTACAATCGGCAGCCCAAACGCCATCGCTTCGATGAGTGTGATGGGCTGGTTTTCCGCCGCGTAAAGAGTCGGAAAACAAAACAGATCGGCCTCGCGTTGCGCGGCTTCCTTTCTTTCACCCGCCAGGAAGCCGAGGCAGTTCACGGCGTTGGCGAATTCAGGATTTTCCTGCAGTCGATCAAAAGCGGCTTTCTCTTCGTCCGAAACAAAACTTCCGCCCGCCAGCAGCTTGAACCGCACGGGCACGTTTCGCTCCTTCAAAATCTGGTTGGCCCGGACTACGCCTTCGGCGGCGGCGAACAATCCTTTCTCGCGCATGTAATGGGCGAGGTAGAGGACCTTGACGATATGGGGGTCCGCGCCGGTGTTCGCCCGTTCCGCGGGCGTGAGGTTTTCATTTGCCAGCAATTTAACCCGGGCAGCCCAGCGGGCGCGTCTGCGGGCGCGCAACGTCGTGTCGAAGTTTGGACAAGGATCGGGGATGCCGTAATCCACGTGAGAAACGCGGCGCGAGAGGAGCTTTTCGGCGTCAGCCAGGTTGAATTTCGTGATGACGATGCTCAACTCCGGTTGCCGGAAGGCGCGAAAGGTAATCGCGCGGGTGCGGATCTGGGCCACGGTCTCCAGCCAATTAGCCAGACCGGCGGCGTGCCAGTGCAGAATCACGTTCTTGAAAAAGAAGCGGCAAATCAGCATGACCAGCCAATCGCGCTGCAGGGCCACCAGCTTTCCCGGTGCCGGCACGTAGTAGAGGTTCGTTACGCCATAACGGAAACGGCACCAGATTGCCTGCAGGCAGTAGAGCAGAATCAAATGGAATTTTCCGATGCGAAGTTTTCCGATGTCTTCCAGTCCTTTGGAAAACCGCGCGTTAACATGATAACATTCGATTCCGTATTTGTTTTCGGTGCGCTGCGAGGGACGTTGCCGGCGGCGGTCGCCCCCGAAGGCATTTAACATGGTCTGGACCATGTAGCTTTGTCCGTGATGGGGCGGCGGAGTATGGGCAAAGACGAGTAACTTCATTCGTCCGGGCTTGGTGTCCGTTTGGTGTTTGTCATGCGCAATCCGGCCGATACGATTGCCGGGAATTGCAATCATGAGAAGTCTTTTCTTGGGTCATGGGTGCATCGTGACACTTGCGTAACGATTCCCCGGGCAAATACGGAACAATGAAGGTTTGAACGCGACTCGGTGCTGCGGTAAAACAGTTGAGCCGCAGGCCGAGGGTTTTCCCCCGATGAAACGAATGCATGTGTTATCCGCTCCACTGCTCGTCACCGACTATGATGAGTTGGCGTCACTTTGTGTGCAGTGGTCACGCGAGGCCCGCTGTCGCCTGTTGGAGTTTGTCAACACGCAGATTGTCACGATGCATCGGTGCGACCGGGAATTTCGCCGGATCATGGGTGCATATGACGACCTGGTGCCGGATGGCATGCCGCTGGTCTGGTGTTTAAACCGCAGCCAGGCCGGGATGAAGGATCGGGTGTACGGACCGACGTTTATGCGCCGGTTTCTGGAAAAAGCTCCTGCCGGAAGCACGCATTATCTGGTTGGAGGTTCGGCGGAGTGCGGGGCGCGGTTGCGTGGAGCCTTCCTGAGATTGAATCCGAGTTTGAAGTTTGTCGGGGCGTTCCATGGCCGCTGTGGCGCCGATGGCCGATTGGAGGGAGCGGCGGAAACGGAAGTGGTCGAAGAAATCAATCGGCTGGCGCCGGATTTCATTTGGGTCGGGTTTGGGACACCGAAGCAGCAGACGTGGGCGCATCAGCATAAGGCCTTGTTCCACAGAGGCGTCGTGCTGACTGTAGGTTTCGCCTTTGACGCGAATGCGGGAATGAAACCAGACGCTCCGACCTGGATGCAACCGCTCGGTTTGACGTGGTTGTATCGATTGGCCTCTGAGCCGCGCCGGCTTTTGCCACGTTACTTAAAGTGGAACTCGTTGTTTCTTTTTTTCCTTCTCTGGGACGGCCTGCGAGGCCGCGCCTGGGGGAATTCTCCGCCGAAATAGATTGAGCATAAACAGCCGATTCGTTATCCAAGAAGCTGGATTCAGCATACGTGAACACTAATAGTCGCACCATCGAACTTCCCACCGACAGTCTTTCCGAGGAAATTCGGGCTTGTTGGCGCGCGCTGCCGGACAAAGGCCTCTTTTTCGGACTGCTGGCGGTTTGGCTGTTACTCTTTCAGTTCTTTGGCAATGGCACCTTCGGTTATGTGCCCTCGCCGTCTCTGTTCAAGTTCATGTTTGTGTCCTATAACGCCGAAACGGTGGTGGCCGATGACGCGCATGGTAATTTCATTCCGTTTCTGGTGCTGGGTCTGATGTGGTGGAAAAGGAAAGATTTACTTTCTCAACCATTGAAAAATTGGTGGCCCGGACTTTTGCTGGTGGGATTGGGACTGCTGGCACATCTGGTGGGGTTCATTGTTCAACAGCCGAAACTTTCGATCGTCGGACTCTTCACCGGAATTTATGGTCTGACCGGTCTGGTTTGGGGACCACGATGGCTGTATGCGAGTTTTTTTCCCTTCTTCCTGTTTGTTTTCATGGTGCCGTTGGGATCATTGACCGAGCGCGTCACTTTTCCATTGCGCATCATGGTGTCCTGGATCGTGGAACATCTTTTCAATGGAGTGCTTGGCATCGGAGTCATTCGCCAGGGGACGGCGCTGCTCAATGCGCTGGGCACATATCAGTATGAAGTGGCAGCGGCTTGCAGCGGCATGCGCAGTTTGATTTCAATTTTCCTCGTCGCGGTTTCGTACGCGTTTCTGGTCTTCAAGTCGCCCTGGAAGCGCGCCGCCATGGTCGCCGCTTCACTTCCGCTTGCGGTCATTGGCAACGTGGTGCGACTCGGTACAATCGTTGCCGCCGGGGAATTGAAGGGCCAAAGCGCCGGGAACTATGTTCATGAAAGCGCCTTTTTCAGCATGTTGCCCTACATCCCCGCGTTCATTGGCATGATGTATATCGGCCAATGGTTGGAGAAGGCTGGGACGATGCAAAAGACTTTGACAGCGGAGGCCAGGACTGCATGAATCGCAACAAATTGATCCTGGCGTTGGTGACGGTGCTGATGATTGCCGGCACGGCGGGTGTCATTGCCAGGTTCAAATCGATTCAACGTCTCGGTGAGCCCGGCGTCAAGACGCGCCCGCTTCCAGGCACTTCCAATCTCGAGGTCATCCTCCCGGAACGCCTGCCCGGCTACACGGCCGAACTTCTGCCGGTGGACGCCATCGTTACCAACGTCCTGCCGCGCGATACCAGTTATGGTCAGTGCCGTTACACGTCGGTGGATTCGAATTTCGCCGCCCAGGTCAATGTGGTTCTCATGGGCACCGATCGCACCAGTCTGCACAAACCGCAGTTTTGCCTTACGGGTGCTGGTTGGACGATCAACAAGACCGAAGTGGACAAAATCCCCATGGAAAAACCGTTCGCTTATGAACTGCCAGTGATCAAACTTACGGTCTCAGCGCAATTCAACGTGGAAGGTCGTCCGGTAGTGGCTCACGGTGTTTATGTTTATTGGTACGTGGCGGATGACGCCGTGAGCGCGTCACCTACCGGCTCCGACCGGATGTGGTCCATCGCGCGAGAATTGGTCGCTACCGGCGTGTTGCAACGATGGGCATATATTTCTTATTTCTCCTATGGCCCCCCTGGTTCGGAGGGAGAATTATACGAGCGTCAGAAGAAGTTGATCAGCGCTTCGGTTCCTGAATTTCAGCTTGTGCCCAAAACCGGAATGCAGATGGCGAAGGAAAATCCTTAATCACCTGGTTGGTTAATTGATCCATGTTGCGACGAGACCGTCAGATGCGGATGCAACTCCATCAGTTGGTGGATGCGTGCATTTTTGCCGCCAGCTTCTGGCTGGCCTATGAATTCCGCGCCTCGGATACCTACGTCCGATGGTTTAGCACGTATCCGGTCACTGAACCTTTCGAGAGCTTCTTCTGGTTCTATCTCCTTTCCATTCCTTTGTCACCCCTGGTGCTGGAATCGCAGGGGTTCTATGACCGACCGCAGACCAGTTTGAGGCGTGCCACGCTCTGGCCCCTGTTCAAAGGTTGCCTTTTCACTTCGCTCGGGCTGACGTTGGCAATGTTCTTTGCCAAGCTCTACATTGCGCGGTCCGTCCCGATCTGGTTTGGGGTGTTCAGTTTTTCGCTCGTTTATTTGAAAGAGGTGCTCCTGACGGTGGCGGCTCGGAACAAGGTGTCACCCGTGCAGAACCGGCGGCGCTTCATCCTGGCAGGCACGCGCGAAGAAACGGCCAGAATGCGAGAGGAAATTCGCGCCCGGCCGGATTCGGGAGTTGAAATCGTCACCGAACTCGACCTGAACCAAACCGAGCTGCCCCAACTCGTGCAAAGGCTGCATGAACTCTCCGTCAATGGCGTGATTTTGAGTACGCGTCACACGCATTTCGACCGGGCGGAGGCCGTGGTCAACGCCTGTGAAATCGAAGGCGTCGAGGTATGGCTCGTCGCGGACTTCTTCAAAACGAATATTTCCCGCACCTGCATTGATGACTTTTACGGGCGGCCGATGCTCGTGTTCCGTTCCGCGCCGGAGACTTCCTGGCAGGCGGTTATCAAGCAGCTTACGGATTTTGTTGGCGCACTGGTGTTGTTGGTTCTTTCCGCGATCCCGATGTTGATTGTGGCGATCATCATCAAGTTGACTTCGCCCGGGCCGGTGTTCTTCCGGCAATTGCGTTCGGGCCTCAACGGCGCGCCCTTCACGATTTACAAGTTCCGCACGATGGTGACCAACGCGGAACAGATTAAACATGAACTCGCGGCCATGAATGAAATGTCCGGGCCGGTCTTCAAGATTACCGGAGACCCGCGCATTACTCCCATTGGCAAATGGCTGCGGAAGTTCAGCATCGATGAACTGCCACAACTCTTCAACGTGTTGCGTGGCGAAATGAGTCTGGTCGGTCCGCGTCCGTTGCCCGTGGACGAGATCAAGCGCATCAGCGACCTCGCGCATCGCCGCCGGCTGAGTGTTCGCCCCGGCATCACTTGCCTCTGGCAGGTCAGTGGCCGCAACCAGATTCTGGATTTCAAGGATTGGGTGCGGTTGGACCTGGAATACATCGATAACTGGTCACTCTGGCTCGACTTCAAGATTCTGCTTCGTACTATCCCTGCCGTGTTCGCCGGAACCGGAGCCAAGTGAAACTGCTCCGCATTGCCACTCCAAACTCAAACATGACTACCAACGCAAAAGCTGCGCGCCAAATGCCTGTTTCTGTCGTCACCGGTGCGGCCGGTTTTCTCGGTTCGCATCTCACCGATCTTTTGCTCGCTCGCGGGCACAAAGTGATTGGGTTGGACAATTTCATCACTGGCAGTGTGGGAAACATTGCTCATCTGGGCGGGAACAAGAACTTCAAGTTCATCCAGCAGGATGTGACCGAGTTCATTTTTCTGGAGGGGAAGGTCGATTACGTCTGGCATTTCGCCTCGCCTGCCAGTCCGATTGATTACTTGAACGTTCCCATCCAGACACTCAAGGTGGGTTCGTTGGGGACTCACAAAGCGCTCGGCCTGGCCAAGAACAAGGGCGCCCGCTTTCTCATCGCGTCCACCTCTGAGATTTACGGCGACCCGCTGGTGCACCCGCAGACGGAGGAGTATTGGGGCAACGTCAATACCATCGGGCCGCGCGGCTGCTATGATGAAGCCAAGCGTTTCGCCGAGGCCATGACCATGGCCTATCATCGCGAGCACAAAGTGGAGACGCGGATTGTTCGCATCTTCAACACCTACGGTCCGCGCATGCGGCTCAACGATGGCCGCGTGGTTCCCGCGTTTGTGAGTCAGGCGCTGACGAACCAGCCCATCACCGTTTTCGGCAAAGGCACGCAGACGCGCAGCTTTTGTTACGTGTCGGACCTGATTGAAGGCATCTATCGGCTGATGATGAGCAACTACGGCCTGCCGGTGAACATTGGCAATCCGACCGAGCTTACCATGCTGCAATTCGCGGAGGCCATCATCAAGGCCACTGGTTCACGCAGTAAAATTGTCTTCAAGCCGCTGCCCCAGGACGACCCAAAACAGCGCCGCCCGGATATCACCAAAGCGCGGAAATATCTGCGGTGGGAACCCAAGGTGAAGCTTGCAGAGGGTTTAACCGATACCATCCGGTATTTCCGAACGCGGATTTGACCCAGGTCCCGCAGGAATTGGGGCGAAACCTCATCAATCATGCAATCGGGCGGTGTTGCTCTGATCACGGCAGCGGCCTTGTTGATGGGCGTGTTGTTGTGGGTGGGGCTGCGGTATTGGCAACGCCAGCGGTCGCTTTCGGCACGTTCTCTCCTGAGGGTGCTGTTGGTGGTCGGAGGTCTCTGCCGGATCGGGGACATTTGGTTCACGCCCATCTTCTATGCGTCCGACGAGCAATCGCATTTCAATTACGTCAAATACGTTTCGGAAAACTACGCGCTTCCCATTCAGGCCGGAAAAATGGGTGAGTCCGACAACGAATGGGAATATTTTCAGCCGCCGCTTTACTACCTGACCTTGCTGCCGATTTACAAATTGGCAGACGCTATGTTCCACAGCCAGGCCGCAACCGTGTTCGCGCTGCGGGTAGGTTCGCTTTTGTTGTGGCTGGTGAACTTGAGATTAGGTTGGGTGCTGCTGAAGCGACTTGAAGTCAAAGACGAATTCCTTCAAGTGTCCACGCTGGCAGTCACATGCTTGTTGCCGACCTATGTGGTGGTTTCCTCCGCCATCAACAATGACAATTTGATGATCACCTTCGCCACCGGCTTGCTATGTCTGATCGCCCAGCCGCAACGATCGATAATGAATTCACTGGCTATGGGCGCGGTACTGGGTCTGGCGCTCTGGGTAAAGCAGTCCGCCCTCATCTTTTTTCCTGCCATCGGATTGTTGTTTCTGTTCGAGGGTGTCCGACGCAACATTTCCTGGCCGGGCGTACTCAGCCGCGCGGCCTCGACTTTTGGAGTGGCCGCCCTGATTTATTCGCCCTGGTCGTTTCGGAACTGGTATGTGTACGAAACGTTCACGCCCGAGGATTTGTCAGTCGTTGCGAAGACCTGGCCGTCGATGATGGAGGGACTGTTGGCGGCGGGCCACAACCTCGCGAAAACTTTTTGGTCGGTTTCGGGAATCAGCAACAACATCGGTTATCCCTTTCCATTGCTGGGGCTGAGTTACGGATTCATCGCGATTTGCGGACTGGTGATCGGCTTGAAACAGAATCCGGAGCCACTGGCTCGGTTCCCGGCTTTGCCCATGAGTTCCGTTTACGCTGCGATCGGAGTGGCAATTCTCGTCAACGTCATTCTCGTGCTGCGGTTCGGCTACCTTTACGGCATGGGGCACGGGCGAGAGCTCTTCCCGTTGCTTTATCCCATCGCCATTCTGCTGGCTTGGGGCGTGAAGTTCATTCCCGCAAGGAACCCGTCGCTTCACGTCGTTGGCTTTTGGATTACCTATACGCTGGGCTTTGAGGCGTTTAGTCTGGCGCGTTTCGCGACGGTCTGACCGCGCGCCAAAGTCATTATCGAGGTGACGCAGAATCTGGTGATGACTCACCCGGATTGACGGTGCATCATCCCGGCCGCATGCGTTTCCTGTCAGTAGCCGAGCGAGAACTGCGCGCTGCCGCGCGGCGAAACCGGACGTACCTGGTGCGTTGGATCACCGCGATCGCGTTCTTTGGCTTGTTAATCTGGCTGTTCTGGGCGGCCAACGGATTTCAAAATCGCAACGCCGCTCCGCGGGTCTTTGAAGTACTCTCGGTGCTGACGTTTTTCTATTGCCTGTTCATCGGTTCAACCGTGACCGCGGATTGCATCAGTGCCGAAAGACGGGAAGGCACGCTGGGACTGTTGTTCCTCACCAACCTGAACAGTTTCGAAATTATCCTGGGAAAACTCTGTTCGAGCTCAGTGGTCACCATCTTTGGTTTGTTCTCCATGTTCCCGATGCTGGCGCTGCTGTTCATGTTCGGTGGCATCGCGCTGGACCAGTTTTGGCAAACCGTCCTGGCGTTGGTGAACGCCATTTTTTTTGGCGTGGCGGCCGGTTTTGTTGCCTCAGTGCACTGCAGGCGACAATTCACCGCCATTGCGTTGGCCGCCGGTTCGGGGATCGTGCTTGGAGCGGGCGTGTTGGGGTTGGCCGGGATCATGGATTCGCTCAAATATCCCCGCGTCTGGGTTGACGCGGTGTCTTCACTCAGTCCGCTTTACGGGCTGATCGCGGCCGGGGGAAATCGCGTTTTTGGCCGAAACCATTTCTGGCTTTCACTTGGCGTGGTGGCCGGCCTTTCCCTTCTTGGCTTGCTCCTGGCATCGTGGCGACTGTCCCGCACGTGGCAGGATCGACCCAAACGTTCGCGAGGCGCCATCGGACTACTGGCCGAGCGCTGGAGGCTTTCGGGAGCAACGGGACGCGCCAGGCTCCGACGCCGCCTGCTGGATTGGAATCCATTCTTCTGGCTCGCCTCGCGGAACCGGGTCAGCGCGCCCATTTTCATGCTGCTGACCGTCCTGTTGGTGGCGGTGACGGTTTACGTCGCGGCGCCATTTTTCGATCGGGTGTTCCGCGCCAAACCAGGAAGTTTGGAAGGCTTCACGTTTTCTTGGTTATGGCTGGGGCTCGGGCTGCATGCCCTGGTGCTGTATTACGCGGCGATGATTGCTTCGCAACGGGTGGCGGAGGACAAGCAGAGCGGCGTCTTCGAATTGATTCTCAGTACGCCCGTCACTGAAAAACTCATTTCACGCGGATTCTGGCTGGCCTATTGGCGGAGGCTCTTTTTTCCTGCACTCGCCGCCACCGCCGTTCATTTGTTTTTTATCTGGCTGGGAGCCAACTTTGCCAAGGCTGAAGCGGATGAAATTCCAAAAGCGATGTCTGTCGGAGAACTGTTGTGGCGCGCGCTTTGGAAGTTGCCCATCTCCGGAGCGCGCGATGACTGGTCGTTCTGGTATGCGCTCAGATTCGTTCTGCTCGCCCTGGTGTTGATGGGTTTGGTCTGGATCACGCTGGGTTGGATTGCTCGATGGCTGGGGTTGTGGATGAAGCACCCCGGGTTCGCACCGCTGGCCGCGCTGGCGGTGGTCTGCATACCGCCGGTTGCCGTCTTCACCGTGTTTTGCGTCGTCGCTGAGGAAACCCGATTCTTTCGATTGCCGGACCGAATGATTGTTCCCGTGGTGATGTGGACGGCGTTCGGCGTCGGCGCATTGCACTGTCTTGCGGTGTCACGCTGGGCCGCGGTGCGGTTGCGTCGGGATTTCCGCACAACCATTATCGGTCAAATCAGTCTGCCGCGGTCGCGTTTTTGGTGGATACCCAGTCGGCGCACCGTCGTGCGAAGCGTCGCGTGGGCAACCGCGGTTGTGGTGATTGCAGCGCTGCTGGTCACGGGCTTTTACGGTTATCAGAATTATCAAAGCCGACGTAACTGGAGCAAATTTCAACGGACCCTTGCGCAAAAGGGCGAATCGCTGGGCCTCACGCCGCTGATGCCCACTCCCGTGCCGGACGAATTGAACCTCGCCAAGGTCGCGGCTTTCGAGCGGTTCTCCAGCGTCTCTGCGGCAACGAAACGGATATTTGATAAGTTGCAACATTGGGAATCGATCAGCGCGAACTATGGCAATGTGGCCACTTACGAGTGGGCGGCCCAACGTTACGCTCCGCTGGCGGAATACCTTTGGCTGGCGCATGAGCGAGTGCCCGCCGGCTTGAGCACCAATCGGTTCGATGTCGCTCCGGTGATCGTTGACGGCCTGAAGCCGCAGCAGGAATTTCTGCAAAGTATCGCGGTGGCCGCCAGGCTTCCTCATTTTCAAATTTCAACCAATCGAAACGCCATGGCGGTCCTGCAGTGGGATCAAACGGCCATTTCCACATTGCTGCGGTTACACTTCCTCTTTTGTGTGCGGGCGAGCGCATTGTTGACCGTAGACCGGAGTCAAGACGCCGCTGAGGATGTTTTAACCAGCTTGCGTCTTGCTCAACTCGCCCGGCAACTGCCCGATGCCAAATCCGCGGCGCGAACCCAGGAGATGCTGGTGCGCTCCTTGCAGCCGCTTTGGGAAGGACTCGCGGAACAGCGTTGGAATGAACCCCAGATCGCTGCCTTCCAGGCCGAACTCCTGAAATTTGATCCGCTGGCGGACTTCACCAACACGGTCCGCCGGATCGTTCTGGCGCACATTGACATTTGGCGGGCCTACCCGGCTGCCAAGGTGCAACTCAACTCGGTGCCCATCGCGGGAAATTCGTACATTCAGGTCGACGGCGCAATGTTTCGCCCGCGCGGCTGGTGGTTCGATGATTGCATCCGTCTTTATCAGGCCGGCGAACAAGCGATCGGGCGCATTGACCTTGAGAAAGAAATCATCCGCCGCAACCACGATTGGGACGAGGTGCGGGGATTGGAAATTGGCTATGAAATCGAACAGTTCATTAGCCAGTATCAATGGTGGTGGCCCACGACGCCCGCCTTGCTGGCCTTTACGCAAAACGCCCTGAACCAGGCGGTGATCGCTTGTGCGCTCGAGCGCTACTGCATTGCCACAGGTTCGTTCCCCGACACGCTGGACCAACTCGTTCCCACTTACCTGAATCGTATTCCCGCCGACATTGTGCAGGGCCGTCCGATGATCTATGAACGGACCGAGGCTGGGCGTTATATTGTGCGCAGTGTCGGGCCCAACGAGCAGGATGATCGCAAAGCGAAATCCTCCGACGATTGGCTTTGGTGGTATGGAACGAATGCGCCGGTGAGACTTAATCCCACGAAGAACTAGCGGGAATTCGCTGCAGTCACGTTTGCGAAGAACCGTTGAACTTTGTCTTCATCAAGCTGCCCGCTGGTTCTCAGGCCGCTGCAAATATCGAGGCCATACGGGCGCACTTCGTGGATGGCCTCCGCAACATTCTCCGGATTCAAACCGCCGGCGAGAAACACCGGCACGCGAACCGATTCAACAATCCTGCGGCTGATGCGCCAGTCATGTTTGCGGCCCGTGCCGCCGAGTTCTTTGATAGCGAGTTTTTGGTTTCCGGAATCCAGCAACAGCGCATCTACCTGGTCGGCCACCGCCACGGTTCGGCCAGAGAATCCTCACCGGTGACGTGAATGACCTGCACCAACGCAATTCCCGGCAGGGCTTCGCGCAATCGCGCCTGGCAATCCGGCGCGACGGTATCGCAAAGTTGAATCGTGTTCACCCGCGTCCGGCGTTGCTGAGTAATGATGGACTCCGCATCGCATTTGCAGGTCAGCAGGAAAGTGGCAACGCCCGGCGGCACGGTGGCGGCAATCTCCGTGATGGTTTGTTCTGCGATGACACCCGGTCCGCTGGGCATGGCGGAAACCAGTCCAAGCGCTGAGGCGCCATAACGAACGGCCAGGGCCGCTTCGGCGATGCTGCTGATGCAACAGATTTTGATGCGCACCTTCATGATTTTATCAGACAAAGCTGCAGTTCATTTCAACGGCGCCGGCCAGCCGCCGCAAGTATTCGTCACGCGAAATCTCCACCGCTCCAAACTGGCGGGTCACGGGCGTGACCATTTGAATGTCGAAGAGAGGAAACTCGCGCACGCGCAGTCTCTGGACCAAATGCCAGAGCGCCACTTTCGACGCATTGGTGGCGCGATGGAACATGGATTCGCCCGCGAACAATCCGCCCTGATGAACGCCGTAAATTCCACCAACGAGTTGGTCGTCTTGCCAGCACTCGACACTGTGCGCATCACCGCTTTCATGCAGCCGGGTGTAAGCTTCGATAAACTCCGGCGAGATCCACACTCCTTTACGATCGGCGGTGGCGCACGCCTCGATGACCGCCCGAAAGGCGCGATTGATGGTTACGGTGAACGGTTGCCGGCGGAGGAACTTCGCAAAGCTTCCGGGCAGGTGAAAGAGGTCCAGTTCAAAAACTCCTCGCGGATCCGGAGACCACCACGAGATCGGATTCACGCTCCAGGGGAAAAGCCCCGAGCGATAAGCGAGACGCAAACGCGCCATGGAAAGGTCTCCGCCCACGGCCACCAGGCCATTGTCGTCGGATTGCCGCGGGTCCGGGAATTGCAGGCGTCCATCGAGAATTCCCGGTGTTCCCATAGGTTCATTCGAGCCAGTCCGGCGATTCAGCGATTCCAAATGCGGAAAGCAGCAGGGATTCAAAAGCGCCGCACACTTCCATTGCCATCAGATAGCGGAGGTTTTGTTTGCTGATTTCCGGAAGTTCACCCGGCTCGGGTTCGCCCAGCGCCAACCAGCTTCCCACCCGGATATCATTCAACACCTGCAGCAGCCACTCGACTTCCGAATGCTTCAGACTGAATTGGAGGCCGTTTTTCGTTTCGCGAAAACGCTCCGGCTGCTCCAACATGGCCTGGACCTGCTTGCGATTTTCTTTGCGCTGTTCGGCGAGCGATTCTTCGAGGAGCCGCTGATTTTCGTCAGATTCGCTCGGGCTGCCGGTGTTGCTCAAGCGATGGTGGCTTGCCGGAACGAGCGGATATAACTCCAGCGTTTCGAGGAGAACTTGTTTCTCGCGCGGACTGAGTTGAAAGACAAAGACGCTCTTGCCGGAGCGAAGCAGTTTCACGACTCGCGCTCCATGGTAGCGTGCAGCGTGTATTTTTGAAGTTGATGGACGTAATGCTCGGCCTTCTCCATTGTCGTGCGGGCCAGCACGCTTTTGCCGTTCCGATGCACCTGCAACATGTGATGCTCGGCCTTCTGCTTGTTCCAGCCGAAAACGGTTTGAAACACGTGGGTGACGTAAGTCATCAGGTTGACCGGATCATTCCAACAAATCACCAGCCAGCCCGGCTCCAAACTGGACTTCTCGCCCGTCTTCTCGTCGTGCTCGATCTCCGGCAGTGTTTCCGTCTCCGCCATGCCGAAAATCTAACGCCTGCCCGCGGAATGTCGAGGCAGCGGGAGGGGGGAGGAAGGCGCGGCGCCGCGAGCGGGCCAGCGCGAAGGGGGGTTGACAGATATCGGGAAGTGGATTTTGATAGCCGCGGATTTGGGAACTGCCGGATTGGGCCGCACCATGAAACTGTCCTCGAGAACCGCCGGGTTTACCTTGATTGAACTTCTGGTTGTCATTGCAATTATTGCGATTCTGGCAGCGCTTCTTCTGCCCGCGCTGTCCCAGGCGAAGAACCACGCGTGGCGCGTTAATTGCGCCAGCAACCTGAAACAACTCGCGATCGCCGCCCATGTTTATGCGGGAGATTACGGCGATCGAATTCCTCCGAACCAGGACAGTGTCGCGCGTGGCTGGGTCGGCGGGTTGACCCAGGGGTTGCCCGACGCGACCAACGTGATGTTGCTGAGAGAGGCATTGCTGTTTCCCTACAACAAATCCGTGGGGATTTATCGCTGTCCTGCCGATCGCGAGTTGGTTCAGGGATCAGGCGCCTTGCGGGTCCGCCACTTCTCATTGAACGGGATGATGGGCGAGAACTCCCCGCTGATTCGCAGTCTAGTTCACAATGGCGTCATGGAGCGAGTGAAGTTTACGGACGTGCAGGACCCCGGCCCGTCCCGCGCCATGTTTTTCGTGGATGAACAAGCTACCGCGAGCACCAGCACCGCGCAGACCAGTGTGGATGACTGTTACTTTGCCGTGAATCTCGTGGGCGGTAACTGGCAGAACACACCCGGCAGCCGGCATGGCAATGCGGGGCAGTTCTCCTTTGCTGACGGTCACGTGGAACTGCACCGGTGGCAGGAAGCCAATACCAGAAACGTTCGAGGCTGGTATGCCGCGGCGGCTCCGAATGACCGCGACTTACGTTGGGCCAAGGAGGCATCGTACCCGCGGTCGGCGCTGCCTTGAACGCTGGTTTCAGGCTGAGGTTGCAGCCAACGACAATCTTTCCCAGCCCACTGCCTTCAACACGCTCCTGCATTCCCATGGACACCCCACATTTTTGTGTGCACCCCTTAGGCATGGCAATCCTTGCCACGATCAGGACGGCGGTTTAGCGTTCGCTCGCCGCCGCAATGACAACTCAGAGTCAAACCAATCGGGTGCTTTGCCTCTGGGTGATTGCCTTGACTGCGGTCGCAACCAGCCTCGTTGCTCAGCCTGCTTTAATTCCCTTGCCGCAGCAGATGGTCACGAATGCGGGCACTTTTGTGCTCTGTCCGCCACAAGCCATTCGCGGCGTGGCGTCCGTTGCATCCACCAGAATCCTGGTGGACGAAGCCGCGCGTTCGACTGGCGAATACCTCGCGCTCACGCTGTTCAAATCCACCGGTTACCGATTCGAGGTCGCGACCAACTCCGGTGGCGTTCCAGTGCCACAGGCCATTGTGATCACAACCAATGGTGCGCTCCCTGGCCTGGGCGTGGAGGGTTACGAACTCACGGTGGAAACGAACTCCGTCGTCATCCGCGCTCCGGCGGCGGCTGGGCTCTTCTACGGCGCGCAAACCTTTTTGCAACTGTTGCCGCCAGAAGTTTACTCGTCGCTCCCGGTTACGACGGTGCAGTGGACCGCCCCGTGTGTTTACATCCAGGACACGCCGCGTTTTCCCTGGCGCGGCTTCATGCTCGATAGCGTCCGCCACTTCTGGAACGTGGACGAGGTGAAGCAGTTGATTGACGGGATGACCATTCACAAACTCAACACGCTCCACTGGCACCTGGACGACGACTCCGGCTGGCGCATTGAGATTTTGAAGTACCCGCTGCTGACACTGGTCGGCGCGTGGAGAACGGATACCAATGCGGCGGGTGCTCCTTTGTGGAACCTTAATCCGCGTTCAAGCACCGCCTGGCGCGAGGATGGCATGTACGGCGGCTATTACTCGCAGGCGCAGGTCCGCGAAATCGTCGCATACGCGGCGCAACGGCACATCACGATCGTTCCTGAAATTGAAATGCCCGGGCATTCGACTGCGGCGCTGTCAGCGTATCCGCAATTCTCGTGCGGCTGGAATGGCGAATGTGGCAGTTGTTCGAATGTGCCCTACAGCCTGAACGTGACGAGCTATGTCGGTGGCGTTTTCTGCATCGCGCGACCGGAGACGATGACGTTTTTGCAGGATGTGCTGACGGAAGTGATGGATTTGTTTCCGAGCCAGTACATTCACATCGGCGGCGACGAAGTGCGGTTCACCAACTGGTTGAATCACCCGCTTGACCAACAGGCCATGATCAATCTGGGTTACGTGCCCACCACAGCGGTCACCAACCTGCAAAAATACCAAAGCCATTTCACCCAGCAGATTGCGAACTGGCTCAAGAGCCAGGGGCGAACGATGATGGGCTGGAGCGAAATCATGAACGGCGGCACGGTGACGAACGCTTCATTGATGGACTGGCTTAACACGCGCGCCGTGCAAGCCGCGACCAATGGCCAGCCGGTCGTCATGGCGCCGAGCGCAACGCTCTACATCAACAAATGGGAAACGGCCACCAACGCGAGTGGGGGCGGAGTGGTGTGGTCCAACGAACCGCCCGGCCAATCCGGCTTGTGCACGTTGAGCAACGTTTATGTTTACGAACCCGTGCCGGCGGCGCTACCTGCGGCGTTTACAAACCTGATTCTCGGCGCGTCCGGTCCGTGCTGGACGGAATGGATTCCTTCGTTGAAGAACATGCAGTTCCGCATGTTCCCGCGGCTTTGCGCCATTGCCGAGTTGGACTGGACCCGCGTCGAACTCAAGAACTGGACCGACTTTACGAATCGCCTCGAGTTCCATAAGCGCCGGCTCGAACACATGGGCATCAACTACAATCCGCATCGCACGCCGCCCGCCATCGGGCAATGGACGCCCGCGCAAATGTCCACCAACTACACCGTGCTCGAGTGGCCGATCACCAGCAGCGTGACCAACGCCGGGGAAATCAGCGTGAGCTTCTGTTGGAAGAGCGGCTCGCACGGGCTCGATATCGCCTGGGCCGCGCTGCTGCAGAACGGCTTTGAAATCGATCGTGACACACACGCAGGTTTTACGGGCGCGACGCCCGTCCGACCCGTTTATGTCTTGCGGCTGCCGGCGTTTCGACCCGGTGCCAGCTACACGTTGCGCGCATTGGTCGCTTCGCGCGGTGGGACGAACTCAACGGGCGTGATTTATCGGCCCAACTGGAATTGACCGGATGAAAACATTAACGACGAAACTGGTTGTTGTCGCCCTGACCTGGTTGGCGACGGCGTCAGTCGTGTGTTCTCAGTCCTTGCCGATCTACACGATGGCGGGCCATGACGAGCCCGGCAGTGCTGATGGTTTGAGCAGTCATGCCCGATTCAATAACGCGAATGGCGTGGCGGTGGACACCGCCGGAAACATCTACGTCGCCGATACCGGAAACGGGACCATTCGGAAAATCACCCTGGACGGGCAGGTGACCACGTTCGCCGGATACCCGGGAGTGTTTGGAAGCGCCAATGGCGCCGGAACAAGCGCACGGTTCTTCGGACCGCAAGGAATCACCGTGGATTACGTCGGCGTGATCTACGTCGCCGACACCGCCAATGCGACCATTCGAAAAATCTCCTCCACCGGCCTCGTCGCGCCCTTTGCCGGGTCGGCGAGCAATTACAACAGCTTTGACGGCACGGCGGCGAATGCAAACTTCCATCAGCCTGAAGGGTTGGCAGTGGACGCGAGCCGGAATGTCTATGTGGCGGATGCGTGGAATCACACCATTCGCAAGATCACGCAGTCCGCCGTGGTGACGACGCTTGCCGGTCTCGCTGGAAACCCCGGCAGTGTGGACGGCACGAACAGCAAGGCGCGCTTCAACCGTCCGTCCGGGATCGCAGCCGACAACGTCGGCAACCTTTTCGTGACGGATTCGCTCAATCACACGGTTCGCAAGATTACTCCCGCCGGCCTGGTGACGACCATCGCCGGCCTGGCTGGAGTCTGGGGCAGTGCAGACGGCACAAACAGCGGCGCACGCTTTTTCCTGCCTCAAGGCATCACCATGCTCAACGCAAGCAACCTTGTTGTCGTGGACTCGGGAAACCAAACGCTGCGGAAGATCTCCGTGAGCGGAACAAATTGGGTTGTCACCACCCTTGCCGGCCTGCAAGGAGTGGCGGGCAACGCCAGCGGCATGGGCAGCAATGCGCGCTTTGAATTCCCTGCCGGACTGGCTATGGATGCAGGCGGCTTTCTCTATATCGCCGATGCCGGCAACAATGAGGTTCGCACCACGCGCGTTGTTCCACCTACTCTGAAATACACTAAGTCTGCCAATGGCCTTTTACTGTCCTGGCCGATAGCGGCCTCTGGATTCGTCCTCGAAAGCGCGAGTAACTTGTCAGGTGCGGTTTGGACTTCCAGGACCAACGGAGTGATGACAATCGGCGACGAGTTCGTCGTTTCTTTGAGTGCGGACGAAGGTGCCGGGTTTTATCGCTTACGCAGTCCTTGAAGCTGCTTTTGCACTTAAGGTGGTGTGCGTGAGCATGAGCTTTCGACGCCGCTGCTTCTTTCTCCTGATTAAATGTCCCTTTTCAGTGCCCCGGCGGGGATATTGATATAACATCGCTTCGCTGGTATGGACGACTGGCAACTATTACAGAGTTACATTGAGCGGGAGTCGGAAACCGCTTTCCGTACGCTCGTCAACCGCCACGCAAATCTCGTGTATTCTGTCGCACTGCGGCAGGTCCGGGATGCGCATCTCGCCGAGGAAGTGGCGCAGGCTGTGTTTATTCTGCTGGCGCGGAAGGCACGGGGATTTCGCGAAAGCGTAGTTCTTTCGGGCTGGCTGTTTCGCACCACCCGCTTTGTGGCCAGTCGGGCGATCCGGGCGGAGCAACGTCGGCAGCGCCGCGAACAGGAGGCTCTTACCATGCAACAACTCACCACACCCAGTGACGCTTGGAAGCGGATTTCGCCGGCGATCGATGAAGCGCTGGAGAAATTGGGCGATGCTGACCGGAATGCCCTGCTGCTCCGGTATTTCAACGACAAAAGTCACCGCGAAACCGCTAATGCCCTCGGTGTGAGTGAAGACGCGGCAAAAAAGCGGGTGACCCGCGCTTTGGAGAAACTGCGAACATTCTTTGCGGGACGCGGAATCAGCTTGTCGGTGGGTGTGCTCGCTTCAGCGGTGGGTGCCAATGCGGCCAGGGCGGCGACTCCCGAGATTATCTCGAGTATTACGGCACAGGCCGTTGCCCAAAGTTCGCTTGCGGCCGGTGCCTTGCCGTTGATGGTGACGCAAACCCTGAATGCGTGGCGTTGGACGAATCTTAAAATTGCAGTCGCCGGTGTCTCGTTGGGAGCTGCCGTGCTGTTGTTGATAACATCCACGCTTTCCGGCGGTTTTGGATCGTTCGACAAACCAATGCAAACTTCACTGGAGGCAATATCACCTCCCAGTATTTCGCAGCAGGCGGCGGAGTCTTCGCGCAAGAGTCCCAACAAGGCGCGCGTCATGCGCTTCCATGTTGTTGCGGCGGATAATGGAGAGGTCGTGCCGTTCGCAAAATTGGCGGTTAATAGCGTGATCGGTCGGGACTGGATGGAGCGCTTCGACTTGATGACGGACGACGCTGGTGTTTGCGAAGTTCCATTGCCTTCGGGCCTCGGGCGTCTCGACGTGGGGACGATGGCTTTCGGCTGGGAGGCGCGTTTTATGACTTGGCGAACAGACCGAGACGGAGAGTTCCCATCGGAATACACGCTTAGGGTGCAGCGCGTCACAAACAGCGTGGGTGGTTGGCTGCGCGATGAAACAGGTAAACCGGTTGCCGGAGCGGAGGTGCGCATGACGTTCGGCCGGAGCGGTGATGCCTCGTCACGGGAGACACCGCGTGAACGCTCAGGGCTGTTTGGCAACGCACCAGTCACTGTCTCGGATGGCAGGGGGCAGTGGACTTGTGCCGTGATTCCGGCGGACAACCAGCAGAATTACAGTTTTGAGGCACGGCATCCGGATTTTGCTCCCACCAGCATCGAATCCGGTAACCCAGGCGGCGACGCGGACAGGAAGCGCGAGAGCTTCCGTCAGCTTTGTGTTGGCACGCTCGTGACGGTCATGAATCGAGGGCTGCTGCTCACTGGTCGAGTCACAGATGAGGCGGGTCAGCCGATCCTGCAGGCTTCGATTCAGCACCAGCCGCAGTCCACGGAAGCGCGATCATTCACTGTGGACGCCGATGGGAGATTCGTGATTCCGAATCTTGCCGAGGGCAGATTCTCGATTACGGTCACGGCAACTGGTTTTGCGCCTGAACACCGGGAGGCGCGCGTGCGCCCCGGCATGGAGCCGGTCAATATTCAGTTGAAACCCGGCGCATTGTTGCGCCTGCAAATCGTCGATGAGCAGGGCATTCCAGTGCCCGATGTCCGCGTCGTACTGGAGCAATGGGGTGATGCGCGTCATGTCTTGAAGTGGGAAGCAATCAGTGGTGCCGATGGACGGATCGAATGGGATTCCGCGCCGCCCGCCCGGTTGGAACTGTGCGCGTCCAAGGATGGCTGGTGTTATACCCGTGACGTGAGGGTGCAACCTGATGGTCAGGAACACCGGATCACGCTGCAACGGGCATTGACTCTCTTCGGGTATGTGACGGATGCAAAGACCGGCACAGCCGTCCCGGAATTCAAGGCATTTCCCGGTTACGGCGATGGGCCAAGCGAACAGGTCTGGGAGCGCCTGGACACGCGGCGGGGTGAAAACGGGAACTTTAAAATCCACTTCACGGAAACCCGTCAGCCCTGGCGGGTGCGAGTGGAAGCCGACGGATATGTTCCGACAACGTCGCAGTCACTGGCGCGCGATTTTAGCGGGACACTCGAACTCAAGCTGACGCCGCGTGGGCCGGAGACTGAATTAAAGGGCATCGTTCGCCTTCCGGGCGGCGAGCCAGCCGCAGGCGTTGAAGTGGCCCTGGGCACCTTCGAGCACTGGACTGCAGTCTATCTTGGAGAGGCGCAGTTCGTCCGACCCTGCGCCGCAGTTGTAGCGGTGACGGATGCAGAAGGCCGTTATTCCTTCAACCGAAATGATGAAGCGCACACGTTAATTGCGGTTCACGCGGCGGGCTTTGCCAGAGTTCGCATCAAGTCCGGAACCGAGCCGGTGAATATCACGCTTCAGCCGTGGGGGAGAATTGAGGGTAACGTGCTGGCCGATGGCCTGGTCAAAGGCGAATGGAATGCCGTCCTCTCGGATTGGGCTTCTGCGCAATATCGCGGCGGACTGGGCTTGGACAAAAACGTTTATAATTCTCTCGTGGACGCCAATGGTCATTTCGTTATGGAACGAGTGCCGCCGGGGACTTTTTACCTCTGCCTTGAACGAAACCTGAATAGTTACCCCGTCCTGCACACGCCCGTCACCATTCCGGCAGGCCAGACTGCGCAGGTTCAGGTTGGGGGACGCGGCCGTTTGGTGGTTGGACGTCTCGACGCAAGCGAAGTCCAGGGAGTTACCAATTGGATGGAGCAAGCGCGCCCGGCCGTACTACTCCCGACGGTTCGCACTTCGCGACCGGTTCCCAATGGCTTGTCGCCTGAGGCGGCGAAAAACTGGGAAGTGGACTTCTGGCAATCCGAGCTAGGCCATAATGCGCTCTTCAAAGACCGGAGTTTTGCTTTGGACATTGCGCCCGACGGTTCGTTTGCCGCCTACGATGTTGTGCCGGGCACTTACAATTTACACGCGAGCATCATGCAATCTCCCAGGGGTTTGTCCACGGTCATCGGTTACCTTTCAGGGACAATTATCGTTCCCGATGCCAGCGCTGACACGCGACCTGTTGATGTAGGAACGCTCGTTTTACAGAAGGCGAAGCAATAATCGGTACCGTGTTGTTCAACGGGTTTAACGCGGCTTCAATACACACCTTCCACGATGTTCTTCTCCATCGCACCGAACGGACGGACTTCGGCCACGCCGTCCCAGGCATAGGGTTCGCGCGGGGCGCGGCGGATGGCTTCGTCGCGTTCGAGGAAGCGGGGCATGAAGAATTCCTTCGTGAGGGTGGTGAGTTCGACGCGTCCCCAGGCGTTGTAGTCCACAAGTTGATGCGTCTCTTTCGGATTCACCACGCGCAACACCGCACGCGGTTGTGGCGCGTAGTAGGTGATGGAGAATTTGTCCTCTGGCTTCAGCGGCACGCTCGCGGCCAGACCCATGAGTGTATTGCCGTAGGTGGGATAAAATCCGATGCGACCCTCAAGCACTTCTTCGACGATGAAGCGCACGTATTGCGGGGCCATGGTTGTGCCGCCGCAGAACACGCCACGGATGCCAGCTTCGTAGATATCGATCTTCTCCGCGAGCGCTTCGAGCAGTTTCGGCGTGGTGAACAGGCCGGAAACTTTGCGATGCTTGAGAATCGTTACGGCCTGATCCACGACGTGATCCATGTAGGCGCGAGCAACGTCGAATTTCTTTTCCGAGATGACTTTCTTTACGAAACGCGGGTCGAGATCGATGAAGTAGCAGGAACTGCCGCGCACGTTGGCGAGATGTTCGATGGCGAGGCGCAGGCGGCGCGGGCCGGTCGGGCCCATCATCAGCCAGTAATGATTCCGCGGAAAATGTTCGTCGGAGATTTTCTCGCTGAACTCAGAGTAGTCCACCTTGTAGTCGTTCCAGCCGATGCGTTGTTTCGGCATGCCGGTCGTGCCGCCGGTCTCGAAGATATTGAAAGGCTTGCCCTTAAACTGCGCCGGCACCCAGACCTCGGGCTGCATGTCGCGCAACGATTCATCCTGAAAGTGTGGAAACTTCGCGATGAGATCGGCAAAGGAATTCACTTCCTTGCGCGGATTGAAATTCTTCTTCGCCCAATCGAGCCAGTAGGGACAACCGCTTTCTGGTGAGAAATGCCACGCGATGATTTCGCGCGTGTGCGCGTCGAGTTGGGCTTGGGCTTTCTGGATGTCAGAGTCTGAGATGGGCATAGGATAAATAGATTAGTTGGAGAAAGTGACCACCGCCCTCACCCCGGCCCTCTCCCCCAGGAGAGGGGGAAACGTTCGCCGCTTGCAGGTGACGTGGCGGCTGCGGGTTGTTCGACAGTCTTCGGTGCGGACGAAAGGGCGGCTATTGCAAGTGAGTCGATCAGATTCAGAAGCGAGTCGCATCGCTGTTCCCTCTCCCCGGGGGAGCGGGTCGGGGTGAGGGCGAGCGTTCATCTCACTGCTCATTTGTTTGCTCCTTCGGTTCGGGCAGGAAAACGGTCGCGAGTAACGCGATGGCAAACACGGCCGTGCCGACGATCCCGGCGGCGATGGCCACCTGGTCGAAAGTTGTTTTGCCGCTGATCATGGGCGCAATGATGTTCGTCGTGAGAAATGCAGCGGAAGTTCCGACCATGCGCCCGCCGACGTTGGTCGCAAAACTGCCGCCCGTGCCGCGCAGGTGCAGAGGAAAAACTTTGGGCAGATACTCGCCAAAGTAACTGAATTGCGAGACAACCATCAGGCCGCAAAGAAAAATGCCCCACTGCATCGCGCCGGCGGATTGGTGATAGAGCATCCAATACGTGACCGGAAACAGTGCGATTCCGGGGACGACGAACAATCGCAACAACGCTCGATGTGCTATCGCCGTCACGAGCAGGACGGCGAGGAGGATTCGACCGAGCAGTCCTCCCATTTCCTGATAGAACTGGAGTGTGTTGCCGCGGGCTTTGACGGCGTTATCGAACGGCTCTTGCGCTTCGCGATTGTCGCCGATCAATTTCATCAACCGTTCGCGTTCGAGCAGAACTTTCTTGGCCTCAGGTTTGGACTCGGTGAGGTGGGTGAGATTGGTTTCCAGTGCGCTGAATTTTGCCGCGAGTGTGGCGAGTTGCTCCTTGTTGTCTGCCTTGCGCGCGACCCGTTGAGCGATGCGAATCTGCGCGCGTTCGGCGGCGAGCGCGGCAAATCCGGGCACGTCTTTCTCGGCCTGGTGAAATGCCGGCATCACGGCAAGGAGGTTGGTGTTGAGCTGAGTCGCTTCAGCGCGCAACGGAGCAAGCGCCTTCCGTTGCTCGGCCAGTTCGGGCAAACCCGGTGCGACGCGCAGAGGTGTGAGTTGCAATGCCCCAAACGCAGCAGCATAGGCACAGGCCGAGAGCAACGCCGTGACGAGCGTCACGCGGCGAAGTTGCGGGGCGAACAATTCGCCAAAGCTCGGGCGCTTGAGGGTGCCGGCCTGGCGGCGCTCCCGCCAGATTTGGGATTCGGGCACAAACGGCAGCAGGAAGGCGATAAGGATGGCGGGCGCGAGACCAGTGAACAACGCGTAGCGCCAGGTGGCGTGCGCATTGAAAATCTCCGGCAAGGGCAGGGCAGGCAAGGTGTTTGCATTCGCAACGATCCAGGCATTCACGCCGGTTACCAGCAAGCCGCCAACGGAGGCAAAGGCCTGCGTGCTGCCGAGCACGATTTTCTTTCGCTTCGGATCAGGGAACAATTCGGCCAGCCACGTGATGGCCGCGACGAATTCAACGCATACTCCGATGAATGTGGTGCAGCGGAAAAAAACGAACCAACCCAGGGTGGTGCTGAGTCCGGCGGCAACGGGTGATAGCGAGTAAACCAGGATACTCGCAACCATGATGCGCTTGCGCCCGAAACTATCGATCAGCCAGCCACCCAGCAACCCGAACACGCCACCGCAGAGCGCGGACATCCAGAGCATCCGGCCCATCCATTCGGTGACGAGCGGATTGTTGGGCGGGACTTGCAGCAGTTCGGCGATGGCGGGCACGCCCACCAGCGGGGTCATGAGCAGTTCGTAGGTGTCGAATAGAAAGCCGATGGCTGCGATAAGGCAGATGAGCCATTGTGTGGTGGTGAAGCGGGACGTGGGTAACGAAGTCATGTATTATGAATTTTGAATCGCATGGGCGTGCTCCTTCTGCCGTGAAGACTTGCTCTCATATTTTGACCTTCGCCAAAAGCAACCGTTGCAACGCGTCGGCGAAGGTTATATAAGCCTGGTCATCTTCGCGCTGGTAAAGGACTAGCCGCACTTCTTCCAGGCTGTGGGTCCGTTGTTCAAGGAATTCGACAACCGTTTTTACGGCGATCGGCGCTGCGAGCTTAATTGGATAAACGAACGCCCCCGTTGAAATTGAAGGAATGGAAATGCTCTTGAGGTTGTTTTGAGCCGCAACCTCTAAGCTTCTCCGATACGCACTCGCCAATAATTTCGGCTCGTCCTCGTCTCCACCGCGCCATACTGGACCAACAGCATGAATGACATGCTTCGCCTTCAGGTTTCCACCAGTGGTAATGACAGCATCACCGATGGGACAGCCGCCAATTGTTTTGCACTCCTCGTAAATCGCCGGTCCGCCCTTAGTGTGAATCGTGCCGTCTGTTCCAGACCCTTTATTCAGTCGCCAGTGGGCCGCTGTTACAACCGCATCAGTGTCCTGCTCAGCGATGTCGCCGGTCACAAGTCGAAGCTTGGTTTTTCCGATAATGGTTTCCATCGCTGACGAGGCTGATCACTTCTGCAACTTAATATCCACCTTCTGCGGCTCGTCTTTGGTTGCGCCGGCTTTGGTCGGATCGCTGAACGCGAAAAGATGCGTGTTGGATTGGAGAAAGACCGTGCCGTTGGCGACGACGGGCGTGCCATAGATCGCCGCGCCGACGTTGGTTTCGCTGATGACTTTCTTGTCCTTCGCCGCCGCGAGCACCACGAAATCGCCGTCCTCGTCACCGACATAGACTTTGCCGTCGGCCACCAGGGTTGAGCCCCACATGTGCGCTTTCATGTCGTGCGTCCACTGGACTTTGCCGGTTTCAGCATCCAGGCAGTGCACGAAGCCGGAGAAATCACCGACGAACAGCAGGCCGGTTGTTGGATCCAGCGACACCGTGGAGATGCTGCGGTGGATGCCGCGATATTCCCAGATCCTGGCGGACTTGGTCACGTCGCCGGTTTTCGTTGCATCGATGCACGTAAGAATTCCAATGCCCTCGCCATGTTCGGGGTCCTGACCGGTGGCGACGTAAATGCGGTTCTTGTAAAACACCGGTGTGGCGTTGATTTCACTTGGGCCTTCCGCGGCTGGGTACTTGATGGGTCTGCCGTCCTTGTCCTTTTTGTATTCGGGCGGGTTGCAATCGTATTTCCAGACGGTTTTCAGTTTGCCCTCATCGCCCGGATTCTCCGGTTTCGCGTCGAAGGCATAGCACCAGCCATCGCCGCCACCGAAAACGATTTGCTTTTTGCCGTTCACTTCAGCGAGCGTTCCGGAACCCCATTGGCCGTGATAAATATGCGGACCGATTTTGGCGTCGTCTTCGCCCAAAAATTTTCCGGTCTTCTTGTCCAACGCGATGAAGCTGGGTGAGTTGGGCGACGGAATGTTTGAGTGCGTCCAGTCCTGACCGTTCGAGGTGCACGCATAAACGATGTCGTCCACGACGAGCACCGAACAATTGGCGGCGTTGTGCGGGAACACGCCGAGTTCGTCCATCATGTCATAGACCCAGATGATATCACCGTCTTGCGGGCCGGGTTCGATGGGCGGAGCTTTGCGCTCGGTGGGCTTGCCGCGGTCGAGGAGCACGTCCTTGACGACGTATTTCGCCTCATCCTTGAACGGGCCATCGTTGCCGTTGGCCATACCGTTCACGTCCAGGCACATTACTTCGCAACGACTGGTGACCAGATACACGCGGTCGCCTTCAACGGTGGGCGAGGCCAGAATGCCGAGGCTTTCCCAATCGTTTACTTTGCCGGAAGCCAGTTTAGGCACGACTTGTTGCCACAGAAACTTGCCGGTCTTTTCATCGAAGCAAAGGAGGATGCTGCGGTCACCTTCGTGCTTGGGATCGCGCGGTGGCTCGTTGTTGGTGCCGATGAAAACCTTTCCGCCGGCTACCGTGACGTTGCCATAGCTCTGCGAACCGATCTTCTGCACCCACTTGAGATTCTTCACCCCGTTGGTGTTGACGTCTTCGGTGCCGGGCTTGAATTCGATCTTGCCGAAGGCGTCAGGGAGTCCGCGCGCGGGGGAATACATGTTGCGCATGTTTTGCCCGCCCCATTGCGGCCAATCGGAGGCCATCGCGGGCGAGATTAAGATTAAGAAAAAGATTAAGATTAAGAGATGAGAGCGTTGATAGACCGTAAGCTTTTCATGATCGAAGCGCGTTTTCATGGGGAGATTAAGATTAAGAAAAGATTAAGATTAAGAAACGGAACTCAGTTTGCCGTGACTTTGATGTTGTCGATGTAGACCCGTTCATCCTGCGGCGAGAAACCGAACAAGCCGGGTGAACCTTCCTGGTGGGCAGTCTTGTGTTTCACTTCAATGGTCCAGGCGTCGGGTTCAGGATCGCCTTTCTTCCATGCCTTGCCCCGCACAGTGCCAGTGCCATCCTGTGCGATGTCCACCCGCGTTTTGAGGTGATACCAGGTCTTGGGTTGCCACTTGAATTCCACCGCCTCGCGCAACCGTTCGAAATTGGAACTCACTTCGAGCTTCTGGTCGTTGCCCTTGAGCACGATGGCGTAACGCTGGTTGATCACGCCCACTTCGGACATCTTGCGGCGATTGCCGTCGCTCATCACGTCGGCTTCCATGGTGTAATTCTTCGCGTCCGGTGCGCCGAGGAAGACCGTGGCGCGTTGGAAGAATCTGTTATCGATCGTCTTGGTCATGCATTTGGTGCCGTCCTTGTCGCGCACTTCGAATTTGAATCGCGCACCAATCCACGGCAGCGGCGGATAAGCAAAAGCGGCTTCTTCAACCATGTTGGTCTCGTTGAGTTCAATCGATTCGAAATCCTGACTCAGGGGCAAATAGGGCAGGGCACGCGCGCGGATGTAGCCTTTCAGGTCGCCGAGGGTCGCTTCGTACGCACCGGCTGAGGGTTTGGTGGCGGAATCGGCCACGAGCTTGCCGTCTGCGTCAAACTTGCCATTCATGGTGGAACGCACGCGGGCCGTGGGCGGAATGTAGCTTGCCCACTTCAGGGATTTCATGTCAGGCACATCTTCAACGACAAAACCGTTTGCATCGAGTTTGCGCGCGCGGAACGTGGCGCTCTGGCCGGGACGCAACGTGACTTCTGAAGGAATAATCTGCAGCGATTTTGCCGGGCCGGGCGCGGGCAGCTTTTCCGCCACCTTTTCCCTGGGCAAACCCGGGTTGTTGCCTTTCTTGCCCCAGCAATAAAGATACTTTTGCGTCTGCAAATACAGTTTGCCGTTGTAAGCGACCGGCGTTCCGAAGCAGCGGCCATCCACTTCGGCGTGCTGGAGCATTTCCGGCTGGTCGCCGGGCTTGATGATGTAAAACGCCCCTTTAGCGCCGGCATCTGTCGCGTCGCCTTCGCCTTTGCCGCCCGGATTCTCGAGCATGGGCACATAGAGCTTGCCGTCCGCGTAGAAAGGCGAAGCGTTGCGTTGTTCGATACCAATCTTCAGTTTCCATTTCACCTCGCCCGTGTTCGCATTCACCGCGCACAAATCGCCTTTTTCCGCGACGACATAAACCATGTCGTCCACCAGGATTGGCGAACTCGTCGAAGTGGAAATCTCCGCCGCCCAAAGCTCAACGTCCTTGCGGTTGATCACGATGGGGACACCATTGGTTGGCGTCACGTCAGGAATGCGCATTGCGACCAACTGGCCGGGCTCGTAGGGCACGCCGAAAATGGCGATGAGCTTGTCATTGTTGTGAACCAGCACGGTCGCGTTGATGCCGGCCCGAAACAGTGGCACCCGCCAAAGCGCTTCGCCGGTGCGCGCATTGACGGCGGCGACACTGCCATCGCCGAGAGCCGAGAACAGAACGCGCTTCCCTCCGCGGGTGGTGATGTAGGGATGCGAGAAGGAATTATCCTTGGGGCGGTCGCTCGGGCTGGACGACCAAACCAGGTCGCCGGTCTTTTTGTCGAAGGCGTAAAAGCGGTCAGCGGCCGGGCCCTGCGCGCCCCAATTGGCGGTGATGCCGCGGGTGATGACGAGGTCGCCTTCGATGACGGGCGAGGCGGTTCGAGCGTTCGGAAAGGTGAGCCGACCGAACTCCTCCATCAGGGATTTTTTCCAAAGCAGTTTTCCATCGGCCGTAAAGCCGGCGAGGATACCCTGCGTGCCTTGCAGGTAAACGTTGCCGGTCTCCGGATCAACCGCCGGGCTCGAACTGGCGTAACGACCGTAAATGATATCACTGAGAAAATCATTGTAGCGATGGCTCCAGAGTTGTTTGCCGGTTTCGGCGTCGAAGCAGCCAATGCCTTCCTGCAAATCCGGGCCCTCTCCGAGGTAACCCACGATGTAGAGTTTTCCGTTGGCGATGACGGGTGTGGATGCGCCCGGAAACTCGGCGCGCCACAGTGGGTTTTTGGGGTCCACCTTGTCCGGCAGGCCGGTTTCGCGTGAGGTGCCATCTTGTTCCGGGCCGCGCCAGGCGAGCCAGCCGCTGACGGGTGCGGCGGCGCAGGCGAATCCAAGAAGACTGAGTGACAATACCAATTTGGTGACGGTCAGTTTTGCTTTCATGGCAATGGAAATTCCCGGCGACGCGATTGTGCCCGGCGACGCCTCTACCCTTTTGTGACGACCCAGATAATGGTGTACATCAATTTATTTGCAAATGAATAATACCTATACGTATGATCCGTCACTCGCCCCATGAGATATGCTCCTGCGGTTTGCTGAGCTGTGGCTCTGGGGTTATCTCATGGGGCGAGAGCTTTATCCATGGCCAAAGCAAGCAAGCGGACAGGATTATTGCCGATTGATTCTCCCAAGCGCCGTCGGCTGCCCATGTTGTTGCGGCAGGCGTGGTACGGATTGAACCAGGCGTTCCGGCGCCGGCTGGCCCATTTGGCGTTGACGCCCGATCAATTCACCGTGCTGCGCACCTTGATGGAACAACACGGCATCACGCAGCGTCGGCTCGCGTCGTTGATCAGTAGCGATCCGAACACGGTAGCATCGCTGGTCAACCGGATGGAAAAGGCGGGATTGATCGAAAGGGAAACACACGAGGCGGATCGGAGAGCCAATCGGCTGGGCGTCAGTCGCCGCGGAAAGACGAAGTACGAACAGGCGCGCGCCATCGCGTTGTCCCTGCAAGTGGACATCTTGAAAGTATTGCCCGAAGCGAACCGCGAAATTTTCCTCGAACAGTTGGAAACGATCGCGGTTGCGTGTGGTTTGGCGGCCGCGGCAGCCGCCGAGCGCAAAGCACGGAACTAGGGTAGTGGTACAGTTACCACTACCGGAACTAGCCGTTCCTTGCTCTGGTCAACGCTGGTTGGCAACATGACCGCTGAATGCGCGAGTTATTCCGTGCCTGGGCTGAAAATCTTGAAACGTTCGTTCTCGAAGTCATCTTCGACGAACGTCGCGGCACGCGTGCGACCATTGTTCGCGGACTATTGTTCGCCTTGTCCAAGGTGTTTGGCCTGTTGATCAAGATTCGGCGTTTCCTCTACAACGTTCGCATTCTCCGTGATACCACCTTGGGCGTTCAGGTCATCGCGGTCGGCAATTTGACCGTGGGGGGCACGGGCAAAACTCCCGTGGTCGAAAAGTTTGCCCGCGAGTTACGCGATGCCGGGCGTAACGTGGCCATCCTTTCGCGCGGTTATCGCTCCAAGCCACAACCGTTCCACGTCTGGCTTAAGAACAAAATTCTTTTCCGCGAAGACACCACGCCTCCGCGCATTGTCTCCGATGGCAAATCGCTGCTGCTGGATTCTGAGATGGCCGGCGACGAGCCGCACATGCTGGCGTCCAATTTGAAAGATGTGGTTGTGCTGGTAGATAAAGACCGCGTCAAGAGCGGACGTTATGCAATTGAGAAGTTTGGTTGCGACACACTCTTGCTGGACGATGGATACCAATACTGGGATTTGCGCGGGCGAAGGCACGATGTGGTGTTGATTGACCGACAACAGCCGTTTGGGAATGAACACATGTTGCCGCGCGGCACGTTGCGCGAGCCGCCGTCGCATTTGGCGAGAGCGAACACCATCTTCATCACCAAGAGCGATGGCAAGACGGATGACCTGCGGCTGCGCATCATGGCCTTGAACCCGACGGCTACGATCATCGAGTGTGTGCATAGTCCGATGTATCTGGAAGACGTTTTCAGCGGAGAGCGCAAAACGCTGGAGATAATTAAAGGTCGCAAAGTCGGTTCGCTCAGTGGGATCGCGCAGCCGGAGAGCTTTGAACAGAGCTTGATAACGCTGGGTGCGGAATTGGTCTACTCCAAGCGCTTTGCCGATCATCACCGATTCAGTCAGCAAGAGATTTTGAATGCCATCAATCGCGGTAAGAAGCGACAGGCTGAACTCATCATTACCACACAAAAGGATGCTGTGCGTTTTCCCAAGCTGGATCGGCGCGACCTCCCCATCCTGTTCATGCGAGTGGAGATCAATATCGTGAAAGGTGCGGATGGTTTCCGCGATGTCGTGCGGAAGATTTGTTTCCGCTGAGGCAGTCGATCATGGCCGTGAGCTTCCAGCAACCGCCCGAGCGCATTCTGGTGCGTGGAGTCAACTGGCTGGGCGATGCGGTGATGACCACGCCAGCGTTGATCCGTTTGCGGGAAAAGTTTCCTGATGCGCGAATCACGCTGCTCACGCCCGAGAAATTGCGCGACCTTTATCTCCATCACCCGGCGGTGAATGAAACTATCGGGGTTGCTGTCGGCGAAGGGCTGTTGACCGTCAGCGACAAACTTCGCAGTGGCAATTTCGATCTGGCAGTGCTCTTTCCCAACTCTCCTCGAAGCGCGCTCGAAGTCTATTTCGCGGGAATACCCCGACGCGTCGGGTACGCGCGTCCATGGCGCAATCTGTTTCTTACCCATCAAGTTCCCAGCCGGAGTGGTCACGTGCCAATGCGCAAACGCACCCCTGGGGAGATTCGGCGATTGATTGTTCAACCCCGCGCATCCGTCTCACAGAATTTGCCCGCCACCGCGCATCACGTGCACGAGTACTTGCATTTGGTTAGTGCATTGGGCGCGAACCCTGAACCCGTCCCCCCGGCGCTCTACATGCCTCCCAACGAGGTGTTGAGGACGGCCTGGTCGCTGCCGCAATCGGCTGCTACGGATTACCTTATTGGCCTGAACCCGGGCGCGGAGTACGGCCCGGCCAAGCGGTGGCCGCTTGAACGGTTCGCCCAGGTCGCGAACGAGCTCTACGGCAAAATCAGTTGCCAATTCCTGATTTTTGGTGGCACCGGGGACGTTTCGCTTGCCGAACAGCTTGTGACCTTGTTGCCCATCCCGGCAGGCAAGGGCCACGTGGTTTCGCTCGCTGGAAAGACCAGTCTGCGCGACTTGATGGCCGGATTGAAACTTTGTGATGTGTTGCTCACCAACGACACCGGGCCGATGCATTTAGCCGCCGCGTTAGGCACACCGGTGGTCGTGCCGTTCGGTAGCACATCGCCGGAGCTAACTGGTCCGGGTTTACCGGGAGACCCGCAACATCGGTTGTTGAAATCAAACGCTGTGTGCTCACCGTGTTTTCTGCGTGAGTGCCCGATCGATTTTCGCTGCATGAAAGGCATTACGGTGGAACGTGTGGTCTCGGCGGTCATCCAGGCAACCGCTGGGGGCGAGTGACTGGCTCGGTACTGGTAGTCCGACAAGAAGCTTGGCTCTGAAGTGACACGGGTATAAGCTTCGCGCACCTACACCGCATCATCTGGCAGTGAAGGTCGCAATGAAGACACGGCTTGGGGTTATCGCCGCAATTGGATTCCTGCTCTTGCAAACCGCTACGGCGGCGACCCTGTTTCACCGATATACGTTCGAGACGAATGCGAACGATGTAGCCGGCAACGCTCACGGCGTCGTCATGGGTGGTGCGGTCTTTGACGGAGCAGGAGCGCTGATTTTTGATGGCAACAACGATTACGTCCAATTGCCCTCCGGCATCATTTCGAGCCTTGACGAGGTCTCTGTTGAGGCTTGGGTGACATGGCAGGCTGGGGCAGCGCCGTACTGGCAACGGATATTCGATTTCGGCAGTCAAGCGCAAGGCCAAGGCAAGTCCTATCTGTTTTTAACCCCGGCAACGGGAGGCGGTTTGAATGCACTTCCGAACTGGATCCGTGCCACGATCTCCACGAACAATGTAGCTGGGGAGAGTCCGTGGCTGGATTGGCGGTCGCCCCTGCCGACCAACACTGAAGCGCACGTCGCTCTGACCTACAGTCCAAGCTTGGGTTTAACGAAGCTTTACCTCAATGGAGTCGCTTTGGATGCGGGTGCTGCAACGGTTCCTCTCAGCCAGATCACCGACCTCAATAACTGGCTGGGAAGATCCCAATTCAATTTCGATCCACTTTTCAAGGGGCGCTTCTCGGAATTGCGAATTTACCGGGGTTTCTTGCTGGACACGGAGGTTGCTGCGAGCTTTCTGGCGGGCCCATCGAATCCGAGCGTTGCAGAAGGCACTCTGATTTGCACAGCCATCGCAGGCGATGTCTCGACCAACGCAGCCACGCTGAATGCCTTGGTGCAACCAAACGGTCTGGCGGCGGCTCTGTTCTTCGAATACGGCAGGACAACCAATTACGGGATGAGCACGGTCGTTATGGAAGCTGGCAGTGAGTATAGTCTGACGTACATGGGATCGCGGGTCACGAACTTGACTCCGGGAACGATCTATCACTTCCGATGCGTGTCCACAAATGCCGCCGGGACGAACTATGGTGGAAATACCAGCTTCATCACTCTGCCGCTGATTACCAGCTTCGCAATGAACACCAACGGTCACTTTGAGGTGCGGTTCGATGCTAGCGCAGAATCTCATTACTTTTTGATGCAGGCGACAAACCTGCCGGTGGGACGTGGGACAAGTGTGACAAACGCAGAGATCACTGCGGACGGGCCTTTCACACTTATCGACAGGACTGCTACAAATTATCCGAGGCGCTATTACAGGCTCATGGTGCGCGACTTTTAGACTTGGGAAAAGCGATGCGAGACAAACTTTTTCACCATTGAACCCGCTGGCTGGTAAGTTAAACTCCGGACGTGGCAAGGAAAGGCTCTTCAGAATCGCATCACGGCTTTGCAGACGTCATCGGCATTGTGTTGCTGGCGGCGGCGGCGTTGCTTTTGTTTGCGCAGCTCTCGTTTGATCGCAATGACATCTCAGGGTTGACGACGTCGCCCAACAAGCCGCTGCACAATTGGATTGGCTGGCTCGGAGCGCACTTTGCCTGGATTTTCTTTATTGCGTTTGGCGTGACGGCTTACATCGTGCCCGTCTTGTTCGCCGCTTTTGGCGTGGCCTACTTGTTCAATTTCCTCGGCTACCTGCGGGAGCGTTCCAAATGGAGCATTCTTTGGGCGGCGATGTTGTTGGTATCGCTGACGGGTTTACTGCACATCATGTGGGATGCGAAGCTGACCGGGCAGATTCATGTGCGGCTGGCAACAAACAGCGCGGGTGGCGCCCTGGGATTTGTGACCTTCGAGTATGCGCTTTGGATGCTTGGCAGAGTGGGGGCCATCATCGTCTATGCGACGTTGAGTTTGATTGCCGTTCTGTGCCTGACAAATTTCCGACTCGGTCTGTGGCTGCGTGGCTGGCTTGACAGCGAACCTTTACCAGCCATCTCGACGAAATCCAAACCTGCCGCCGATCCGGAGGAAGCGGTACTTGAGCGTCGTGCCCGCGAACTCGAAAAGAAAAAGAAGGAATTGGAACAGGAAGTTGCCCGGTCGGGTCTCGGTCAGGACATGAAGCCCGTGCCGGAGCCCAATGTTCGCGATCTCAGTGTTCCACAGCTCAAACCAACCCGCGCCAGGAAGCCTGCTGCCGAGCCGGCCAAGGAGATTCTTCCTGCGGACGAAGGCGAGGTTATCTCTCCGCGCGAACTCGGCGCCGCCACCACGGCAGATATTCTTGGGAAGACGGAAGAGAAGAAATCAGCGGAAACAAAATCTGAAGAGAAATCGCTGTCCACAGTTGAGGGTGAAAGCAAACCCGCGGCGGATGCGGATACGAAACCCGCTCAGCCCAAGCCGGAGCCGCAGATCAACATTACCGGGATCACACCCGCACGGCCCAAGAAGGTCAAGAAGCCGATTACCGTCGCCTCCACGCCGATCATCGGCAATTACCAGTTGCCCACGCTCGAGTTTTTACAACTGCCTGATCTCAACGCGAAGCCCACGGAGTCCAAAGAAGAACTATTGGCCAACGCCCGGCTGATGCAGCAAACCCTGGCGCAGTTCGATATTCCGGTTGAACTCGGCGACATCACCAAAGGCCCGACGATCACTCGCTACGAATTGCATCCGGCGCCGGGCGTGAAGCTGGAAAAAATTCAGGCGCTCAACAACAACCTCGCCGCCGCGCTTAAGGCCGAACGCATTCACATTCTTGCGCCCGTGCCGGGCAAAAGTTCCGTAGGCGTCGAAGTGCCGAACCCGGTTAAGACCAAGGTCATCATGCGTGACTTGTTCGAAGCCGATGAATGGCGCGCGAGCAAGGCCAAGATTCCGATTGCGCTGGGTAAGGACGTTTACGGTCATCCGATTGTGGGCGATCTCGCGGAGATGCCGCATTTGCTGATCGCGGGTAGCACCGGCTCGGGCAAATCCGTTTGCATCAATGCCATCATCGCATCGCTGCTCTACAAGTTCACGCCGGACCAACTGCGCTTCGTGATGATCGATCCGAAGGTGGTGGAGTTGCAGCAATACAACGTCTTGCCGCATCTGGTTGTGCCGGTGGTGACCGATCCGAAGAAGGTGATTCTCGCCTTGCGTTGGGTCGTCAATGAGATGGAGAAGCGTTACCAGATTTTTGCGCGGGTCGGCGTCCGCAACATTGGCACGTTCAACTCGCGTCCCAAGAACAAGCCTCTGCCGCAACAGGAACTGGAGTTGCCCCTCAAGTCGAAGAAGGAAAAGGTGGAGCCGGGTGCGGAAGGTTTTGCTGTGGAGGTGGACGAAGAGATTGTGGTGCCGCGCGAGGAAGACATCGTCATTCCCGAGAAACTCAGTTACATCGTCGTGATCATCGACGAGTTGGCCGACCTCATGTTGGTCGCGCCCGCCGACGTCGAAATGGCCATTGCCCGCATCACCCAAATGGCGCGCGCCGCGGGAATCCATTGCATCGTCGCCACCCAACGCCCGTCCGTGGACGTCATCACGGGTGTCATTAAAGCCAACATCCCCGCGCGCATCGCCTTTCAAGTCGCGGCCAAAGTGGACTCGCGCACCATTCTCGACGCCATGGGGGCGGACAAACTCCTTGGCAAAGGCGACATGCTTTACCTGCCGCCCGGTTCGGCGAAATTGATTCGAGCGCAGGGCGCGTTGATCACCGATCACGAGATTCAAAGCGTGGTGGACTTCATCGCGAAACAGGCGAAGCCCAGCTACGAGATGGAGATTCATCAACAACTTTCGAAACCGACCAGCAGCTTTGGCGACGAGAGCGGCATTGATGAAGACGAGGAGATCGTGCAGCAATGCATCGAAGTCATCCGCAGCGAACAAAAGGCCAGCGTGTCGCTCCTGCAACGCCGGTTGCGATTGGGCTATGGGCGGGCCGCGCGCATCATGGACGAGTTGGAGAACCGCGGCATCGTCGGCCCGAGCAAAGGCGCCGAGCCACGCGACATTCTGATCGATTTGGATGTCGGCCAGCCTGAGCAGACCCTGCAGTAACCCATTTGGACTTCCCTCATCGAACTGCCCAGTTCCATGACTAAGTGTCCATATGCCGTTCAATCCGGCCTTTTCCGAACTTAAAATCCCCAACACCCCGCGCGCGCTGCTGGCGGGCGGAACCGCTCAATCCCTCCCCGGAGTCGGAGCACTTCACTCGTCGCGCGCCATTCTCTGCGGCGTACTGGGACAATCCCCGGGGCATGGCAAAGCGCGTGCTTTGAGACAGCGAAGCCGTACAAGTTGTATCCCGCGGTGTCGGATTAATGGGCCGTCCCGCGGGGCGGGAGCGGGAAACCTGTCTCAAAGCCGTGACAAAAACTGAAAAATTCTGCGTGCTCGTCCTCGACGACGACATTTGTCTCACGACAATTGTCACCAAGGCCCTGCGCACCGGCTTGCCCGACGCCGAGATCCTCACCGCCCGCAGCGTGGCAGAGGCGCAACTGCTCCTCTCGGAATTCAAAATTCACTTCTTCATCCTCGACGTCAATCTGCCCGACGGCGACGGGATCGATTTTCTGTGCGACGTGCGCACCCTCTTTCCGGACGCGCGCGTCATGATGGTCACCTCCGCCGCCCTGCCCCAGCAGGAAGAACAAACCCGGGAACTGGGCGTCCTGCTCTACCGGCAAAAGCCGGTGGACACCGCGGAAATCGTCCAACTCGTCCGCGCCCACTACGAAAGCATCGACCACGGCACCGCCCTCCAGAATCCCGACGGCTCCTTTGCCGTGTCACTCACGTGCCTCTCCGTCCTGGACATCATCCAACTCAAGTGCCTGGCCAGCGCCACCCTCGTCCTTCAAGTCGTTTCCCCCAAAGGAATCGGCAAGATCTATTTTGAAAACGGCGAAATCATTCACGCCGAAAGCCCGGAATGCGTCGGGGAAGCCGCCGTCGAACAAATCCTGCGCTGGAAAGGCGGTCGCATCAAAGAACAGCAAGTCACCCAGCCCCCGCCCCGCACCATCAACGTCGGCTGGCAAGGACTGCTGCTGAATGCCGCCCAACGCATCGACGAAGCGGCCCCGCTGGCCACCTGAGATAATCATGAAACCGAATTACAATAGACGAGACGAAACGGCGAAACGGCGAGACGGCGAAACGGCCCGTCCTTCGCAGTGGCTCTGCTACGGAGGGTGGACGACTGTTGCCCCTTCGCCAATTCGCCCCTTCGCCGATTCGCAGATTCGCCGTTTCCTTCCCCAGCCATGAAGCAAAAAATTCTCGCCATCGACGACAGCCTGACCCTGCGCGAATTCATCCAGCGCTGTCTGGCCAAGCAATCCGCCGAATACCAGATCGTGCTGGCCAAAGACGGCACCGAAGGCCTGACGCTGGCGGCGCGAGAACTGCCCGACCTGATCTTGCTGGACTTCGTGTTGCCGGACATGAAAGGCGACGAAGTCTGCCGACGTTTGCAAGGCGACACCAGGACGGCGGGCCTGCCCGTGGTGCTCATGAGCAGCAGTGCGGCCGACATCAAGCGCACGCAGGAACAATTCGAAAACGTCATCAAAGCGATTGCCAAACCCTTCACGCCGGAACTGCTCTGTGCCACGGTAGCGCACAGCCTGCGCGAAGTAGCCTCGGCGCCCCGCAGCGCGGCGGCAGCCGGTGGCAAGACCCGGAGTGGCCACACCGCCATGCTCACCAAAGCGATGGCCGCCGCGCCGATCTCCGCCGTGAAGGCAGACTTCGGCCTGGCGGGCGACACGAGTCAATTTTCGCTCATCTCGGTATTGCTGGCGTTGGAACAGGACCAACTCACTGGCTGTCTGCGAGTGAACTTCGGCGCCAAGCCCCTGGAACTCTACGTGGTCTCCGGACGGCCCGTGCTGGTGACACTGCGCGATGCGGCGGCGTATCTGCGTGGCAGCAACTTCAAGCTCACGGCGGAGCAAACGGCGATTGCGGCGAAGACCGGACGTCACCAGGCCGAGACCGGTTCACCCATCTTCATGCAATTTGCGGAGCAAGGGCTGATGTCGGCGATGGACGCGTTTAATTTGTGTCAGCAACAGGGGCTTCGATTGTTTGCGCATCTGTGGACCGCACCGCGAGCGCACTTCAAGTTTGAAGCCAACGCGACGCTGCCCCCGCTGACGGCGGGTCTATCCCCGTTTAACGGCACGATGAGTGAATGGGCGATGGAGACGTTGCGATATGTGGGCAATGATTTTCGCAGTGCGATGGCCTGGGGAGAGCCCACCGGTATACCCGCTTACACGCGCAAAGGCTACGAACGCATTCAACAGATTCCTTTGAGCGATGAAGAGTTGGCGTTTGCCGGATTGATCAGCCCGACCAACTCACTAGCGAAGATTGCCGAAGGAATGCGCGTGGACGTGGATACGGCTCAGCGCATTCTGCACCGATTCCTGTGCCTTGAAATTTTTGATTACTGGCCGGCCAGCCTGTTGCAGGCCGCATAAGTGAAATTCTGAATCCTCAACCCAAAACAATTATGCCAACCATATTGATTGCCGATGACACGCCGAGCGAAGCCGCGTTGATGGCCAGCGTGGTGCAAAGTCTGGGGCACGTGGCCGAGACGGTCGCCGACGGTGAAACCTGCATTGCCAAGGCAAAATCCATCAAACCTGCGCTCATCCTGTTGGATGTCGTGATGCCCAAGCTCGACGGGTTTAACACCTGTCGGAAGATCAAAAAGGACCCGGAGTTGGCGAAGACGCCGGTGATCATGGTCACTTCCAAAAACCAGGACAGCGACAAGTTCTGGGCGGAGAAACAAGGCGCGAACCGGTTTGTGACCAAGCCGTTCACGCCGGAGTCGTTGGCGGAAGCCATCAAAGCTTTCGTGCCATGAAGAAGGAAACATCAGCGAAACGGGGAACCAGCGAAGCGGAGAAACGGCGACAGTCGCCGACTCGCCGTTTCTCGGACTCACCGATTCTTGTGCACCTATGACCTCCTACTGCGTCTTCAACGTTGGCGAGCGCCGGGTCGCAATCGAGCTGACCTATGTGCGCGAAATCGTCGAGCACCATCTCGTGGTGCCGACGCCGATCCCGTTGACACCGCAGTTTGTGCACGGTTTGTTCAACCTGCGCGGTCAGGTGCTGCCGTACCTGGACCTCTCGCCGTTCGTTGGCGCGAAGGAAACGCCTGCTGCTCCCGGTCGCGACGATCGTGCCGTCATCGTCGAACGCGGCAACCTCCGTTTTGCCACCAGCGGACAAAAGATCGACACCGTGGAAGCCGATGCCAGCACGTTTACACCATTGGAAAACGCCGCGCTCCTTCCCGCGCTCGATGTCGAAGCCCACACCGACTACGGCCGCTTTCACGTCATTCATCTCGACCGCCTGGAGGCCTGCCTCAGTCAGAGCCTCAAACTGACGGAGGCAGGACCAGCCGTTCCGACTTCCAAGTTGCAAGCTCCAGGTTCAAGCGCCGCTGAACCGCAAACTCAGAACGTGAAACCTGAAACCCGGAACTCGGACCCTAAAACCCTTTAATCAACCGCCGTAAGCCCTAACCCAAAACGATTATGCTCAAGAAACTCAAAGTGACGCACAAGCTCGTGCTGATGGTCTGCGGGATCGCCCTGCCGCTCGTCGCTGTGACGTTCTTCGCCACCATCAAAGGCGTCAACAAAGACATCAACTTTGCCGTCCAGGAAAAGAAGGGTAACGCCTTCCAGCGGCCCCTGCAGGCTTTGCTCGACGCCCTACCGCAGCACCAATGGTACGCCAGCGCCGTCGCGCGCGGCGACCAGGCCGCCAAAGCCATGATGCTCGAAAAGCAGGTCCAAATCGACCAGATCTTCGTCGATCTCGAAGCCGCCGCCGCCAAATACGGTAACGACCTTCAGTTCACCGAAAAAGGCCTCAGCGCCGCCAAGCGCGATGGCCTCGAGCCGCGCCACCTCAAAGCCAACTGGCAAAAACTCAAAGCCAGCGCCGCCACCTCGGGCGACTCCGTCGAACAACACAAACAACTCATCGCAGCCGTGCGCGGCATGATCGACCATGCGGGCGACACCTCCAACCTCATCCTCGATCCCGACCTCGATTCCTACTATTTGATGGACATCACCCTGCTCGCGCTGCCACAAACCCAGGAACGCCTGGCCACCATCATCACCTACGGCAACGAAGTCCTCCGCAAAGAAAAAAACAGCGTCACCCCCAAGGAACTCGCCCAATTCACCGCCTACGCCGCGCTGTTGAAGGACGCCGACGTGGACCGCATCAATGCCGGCGTCAACAAATCCCTCACCTACGACGCAAAATGCTTCGGCCCGAGCCCCACGTTGCAGCGCAACCTTTCTGAACCGCTGCAAACCTACAATACCGCCAATCGCGACTTCCTCGCGCTACTCACCACCGCGGCCGCCAGCCCCGGCAGCGTGGGCGCCGACGCGTTTGTGACGGCCGGTCAGAATGCCCGCGCCGCTGCGTATAAACTGTGGAAAGCCTCCGCGGACGAACTGGACGTGTTGCTGGGTAACCGCGCCAGTTCCTATCGCACCACGCGCTGGTTGACGCTGCTGGGCATCGTACTCGCCCTCGGCGCCGGAGTCACCGCCGCCTTCTTCGTAGCGCGCAGCATCGTGCGGCCCCTCACCGGCCTCATGCAAGCCACCGCGCGCATCGCCCGGGGCGACACCAACGTGCGCGCCCCCGTGCTGGCCGACGACGAGATCGGCGCGCTGGCCAATGGATTCAACACCATGATCGCCACCCGGCAGAAGGCCCAGGCCGGCATTGAAGCCGAGAACAAGCGGCTCCAGGCCAACATCCAGGAATTGCTGGTAGTGGTGAGCGACGCCTCCGACGGCAAGCTGGGAGTGCGCGCCCGGGTGAGCGAAGGCGTGCTGGGCAACGTATGCGACGCGTTGAATTTGATGTTGGAAAACGTGGGAGGAATCATCGCCAACGCGAAGAGCGCGTCCGACCAAGTGGCCGCCGCCTCCACGGGCATCAGCACCGTGGCAGCGGAATTGGAAAAGGGCGAACAAAAGCAAACGCAGGAAATCCTCAACACCAGCGAAGGCGTACGCGACTTGAACGGCAAAGCGCAGAAAGTGCTGGAGAACTGTCAGGCCGCGACGCAAGCCGCCGAGAACGGGCGCAAAGCCGCCGAGCAAGGGGCGAAAGCCGTGCGTGAAGTCATCAAAGGCATGGAGAAGATACGGGAAAACACGCAAGCCAACGCCAAGAAGATCAAGCGGCTGGGAGACCGCTCGATGGAAATCTCCGGCATCGTGAAAGTCATCGGCGACATATCCGCCAAGACGGACATGTTGGCGCTCAACGCCTCCATCGAAGCGGCGCGGGCCGGAGAACAAGGCCGAGGGTTTACCATCGTGGCCGAACAAGTGCGCAGCCTGGCCGATCGCACCAAGACCTTGACCAACCAGATTGAGAAACTGGTGAGCGACATACAAAAGGAAACCGGCGAAGCCGTGGCACAAATGGAAACGCAAACGCAGGAAGTGGAAGCGGGCGCGAAAGCGGCCCAATCGGCCGGAGGCACACTGGAGAACATAGTGAATGTGAGCACCGAGTCATCCGAGTTGGTTTCGCAGATTAATCAATCCGCCAGTCAGCAGGCGACGAGGACGCAAGAGATGTTGGCGACGGTAGAAACCATCAATCAGGTGGTGGCCGACGCGGCGGTGAAGGTGCGAGAAACCCGCTCGACGAGCGAGCAATTGCTGGCGCTGTCAGCGGAACTGAACAAGCGTCTGGCGCAATTTGAGGTGACGGACAATTCAGTGGTTTACGAGCAAGCGGACAATTGACATTCACCCCGTGCGATAACCCGGAATACAAATCAAATGCACGCAGCAGGAGACGAAACGGCGAAACGGGGAGACGGCGAAACGGCGACTGTCGCTCCTTCGTCCACCCTCCGTAGCAGAGCTACTGCGGAGTACGGGTCGTCTCGTCGATTCGCCCATTCGCCGATTCGCCGCTTCCACTCCTAACGTCATGGAAAAATTTAAGATCAGTGATATTCAGGAGATCTTTACGTCGGACGTGGAACGCTTCCACAGTCTGACGCAGCAATATGTGGCGCAGTTGCTCCAGGGAGGAAACGGAGAATCGGCGAATCGGGGAGACGGCGACGTCGCCGATTCTCCGTCTCGCCCTCTCGCCGATTCACTCTCTACGCAGGAGGCCCTGGACGAGGCGTTGCGGCAGTGTCACACGTTGAAGGGGTTGGCGGCGACGGTGGAGGCGTGGGGCTTGTCCTGCCTGGGGGCGGACTTCGAAAAGTTGCTCGAGTTGGCGGGTTCGTGGGTGCACAACGAGCGGGAGAAGGCCAACGAGGTTTTTCAATTCATTTTGGATCACATGCAGGATTGGTTCGTGATGAATCAGTTCACGTGCATGGATATGCTGGGCCAGGCGTGGGATGTCTATCAGGGCTTGCGTCCGATGATGGAAGAGCGTTGGCCGGGTTATTTGCCGGCGGTGGCTGCGGAAGTGGCGGGCGCGCAGTACGTGCGTCTGAACGATCTGGAGCTGTCAGAGGAGAGTCTGGGTTCTGGCGTCTCGGGTCTGGGGGTAGCCCAGAGCCCAGAGCCAAGCCCCGAGACCTTAAGCAAAAGAGACGGCGACGTCGCCGATTCTCCGTCTCGCTCTCTCGCCGATTCACTTTTGGATGTCCAGGGTGCGCAACCGGTCGCAAAGTCTGGTGCTCCATTGCCGGTGCGCGTGGTGCCGCCGACGTTGCGAGCACGTGGGGAAGGTGACCCCGGAAGTGACGCGGGACGAGTGACGAGTGACGTGAAGGGGCTCACGACACCTGACACCCAACACCCGTCACCCGCTGTTCAGGCGGACGCTCCAGCAACCCCGAAACCATTGCAGGTGGTGCCGCCGACGTTGCGTCGTCGCGATGCCGCCCCGGCTGCGCCTGCGCCGGCTCCAGAAGAAGCCGCGAAAAGTGAAGCCGCGCCTGCGGCATCGACGATCGAAAATGTCGCGGCCTCCGCTCCGTCGCAGACTTCTGCTGAGAAAACAGAATTGCCTCCGAAGTCCGAAGCGAAAGATGCCGCGACGGCGGGACCGGTCGCGAAGGCGGAAGCGGCTGGGTTGCCAGGGGCGGTAGCACCTCCACCGATTGTGCGCGTGGCGCCGCCGGCGTTGAAACGTCGCGGCAAGAAGGCCGAGCAGACGCCCGCCGCGACGCCTTCAGCGTTGCCACCGGAGATGCCGACGGAACCGGTGGCGGCGTCGAACGTGGCAGAAGTTACAACGCCGACGCCGACCGAGCCAGCCGCCGCGGAGGCATTGAGTGCTGAGGCGATTTTTGCGGCGTTGCCGGAGACGGTGGCGCCGGCCGAGCAATCAGTCACGCCAGAGGCAAAGTCGGCGGAAGAATTCAAGCCGGGCGCGGATGCGGATTTACTGGAGCTGCTCAGTCAGGAGGTAGCGGGTTATCTCACGGAGTTGACGGCCAGTCTTACGGCATTGGCGGGCAATCTCGCGGCGAAAGAGCCGTGGGAGAAGACGCGGCGTTTGTTCCATACGATCAAGGGAACGGCCGGGACGTTTGGGTTGGATACGGTTTCCGCCCCGGCGAAGGCGGCGGAGGCGCGGTGTATCGTCGCGGTGGACGAGGCTTTGGCGCGAAATCGCGAAACGTTCGAGGCGTGCGCGCATCTGGGAGCGACGATTGCGAAGTCGCTGCACTTGCCGTTCGACGAAGGTCGGTTGCGCGAGGCGCTGGAACTCGGTTTTGCCCAGGCCGCGAATGCTGCGGCGGCCAGTGCGCCGGCACCGGCGGCGGCGTTGGATCCGGAGATGGCGGGATTCTTCATCAACGACACGCGCGATCAGATTGGAATTATCGAGCAGGCAGTGTTGCGTTGGGAAAAGGGAGAGAAGCCCATCGAACAGGTGTGGGCGGCACAACGTGGTTTCCATACGATCAAGGGCGCGGGCAATTCGATTGGATTGACCGCGGTGGCCAAGAGCGTGCACGAGGTGGAGTCGTTCCTGGAAGAGTTGGCGGGCAAGGGGGCGAAAGGATCGAAAGCGGTGTTCACGTTCCTGCTGGGAGCCGTGGATCAATTGCGCCGGTATTTGGTTGGGTTGGCAAGGAACACCGCTACGCCGTGGCGGCATGATTGGAGTGTGACGATTGCGGGACTGGCGGTGGAGGGAACCGGGGAAACGGCGAAACGGGGAACGGGCGAAACGGAGGGTGTCGCCGATTTGCCGACTCGCCGGCTCGCCGGTGCGTCGGACTCGATCACTGAGTTGTTGACCCGTAAATCGTTGGCCGAGATCGAGGATGAGGAGGCGCAGACGATTCGCATTGAAACGTCGCGGCTCTATCAGTTGATGAATTTGATCTCGGAGATGGTGATCGATCGGGCGCGTTTGGCGCGCAAGATCGAGCAACTGGCGGCGTTGCATCGGGCGTTGGCGGAGCGCAATGGTGCGTTGACGGGCTCGGTGATGAATTTCCAGGAGCAGTTTGAGTTTAACTTGATGCAGCAGGCGGCGGCGGAGGCAGAAGCGGAGAAGGCAGGAAAGGGTGAAACGGCGAAACGGGGAACGGGCGACGCGGCGACTTTCCGATCTGCCGGTGCATCGGAGTTCAGCGAATTGGAGTTTGATCGGTACGATCAGTTCAACGTCCTCGCGCGGTCGTTGGTGGAAATCAGTCACGACATCGAGCAATTGAACGGCGACGTGGCGTCGTGTCTGGATTCATTTGCGGCGGAGAACGCGCACTTCACGCATACGTCGCAGGAGTTGCAGAGCAAGGTGACGAGTCTCGGACTCGTGCCGATCAAGACGTTGTTCCCGCGATTGCAACGGGCGTTCCGCGATGCCCTGGATGTGGAGAAGAAGGAAGCGGAACTGGTATTGACGGGTGGCGAAGCGACGTTGGACAAGGTGGTGGTGGATAAAGTTTATGCGCCGTTGTTGCACCTGTTGCGCAATGCCGTGGCGCACGGGATTGAGAACGCGGCGACGCGCCAGAAGCGCAAGAAGCCGGCGCAGGGCAAGGTGCGATTCAGCGCGGCGCAGTTGAGCAACCAGATTGTGTTGCAGTTGTCCGACGACGGTGGCGGGGTGGATGCGGCGGCGGTGCGCGAGCGCGCGATTGAGAAGGGTTGGTTGGAGAAGGGGTCGCCGGAGTTGTCGCCCGAGCAGGTGGCGGAGTTTATTTTCAAGCCGGGCTTCAGCACGGCGTCGAAGGTGACGACGGTGTCGGGGCGCGGCATCGGCCTGGATGTGGTGCGCAAGGAAGTGGAGAATTTGAACGGGTCAGTGGAATTGAAGTATGTGGCGGGCGAGGGCGCGACGTGGACGTTGCGACTGCCGCTGACGCTGTCGATCTCGGAGGCGATTTTGGCGGAGTTGGGTGGGACGCAGTATGCGTTCCCGTTGAACTTCGTGGAGGCCGGGTTGATTCTCGAGTCGGAGAAGATTGTGAAACGGGGAGACGGCGAGGCGGGGAAACGGGGAGATGGGGAACCTCTCAACCCATTGGAGCAGTACCCGGTGGAGCGGCGCGATCTGGAATTAGGAACCGAGAATCCGGACGCGGCGACGGAGGAGGACGAAGGTCCGAAGTTTGATTTGCTGCCCGTGTTGCGGTTGTCGCGGTTGTTTGGCGTGCCGGGCAATGAGAATTCGGACAAGGGGTTGATCGCCAGTGTGGGTGATCGCCGGGCGATTGTCGTGGTGGATGTGGTGCTGCGCCGGCAGGAGATTGTGGTGAAGCAGTTGGATGCGGTGATGGCGCAGCATCCGTTGCTGAACGGGGCGTCCGTGGATGCGGAAGGGCGCGTGATTCCGATTCTCAATTTGCCGACGTTGCTGAAGTGGGGCGAGGGGCAGGGAGGGGAGAATCGGCGAATCTGGGAATCGGCGAAAGCGCCGTCTCGCACGGTCGCCGGTTCGCGGACTCGGGTTTTGGTGGTGGATGACTCGCTCAGTGTGCGCAAGGTGCAGGAGCGCTATTTCAAAGACCTGGGCTGCCAGGTGACCGTGGCGAGCGACGGCCTGGTGGCGTTGGAGAAATTGCGCGAGCAGGATTTTGATTTGATATTCACCGACTTGGAGATGCCGCGACTGAACGGTTACGAACTCATTTCCGAAGTGCGCGGGAATCCCGCGTGGTCGCATGTGCCAGTGGTGGTGATTTCTTCGCGCGGCGCGGATAAATACATCACGAAGGCGATGAATTTGGGGGCGAGCACGTTCTTGAGTAAGCCGTTTACGCAACAGCAGCTGCGGCAGGTGCTGGGGCATTATGCGAAGGGATGAGTAGTGCGCTATGAAAGGTGACGACGACACACGAGGTCGACACTTCTGGGTTCACTGCTGGTGCGGGTTGATAGTCGGCGGACTGTTGGGCGCGAGAATCAGTTGGGGACTATTCGATAGCCGATGGGCGTTTCTTGGCGGCACGCTTGCGATTGCATTGGGTTTTGCTTTGGCGGTTGCTTACTGGGGCGATCCTTTGTGGCACTGGATTCTTCGGCATTGGCATTGAGAAGGGCTTTCGGTTTTCGGGCGTGATTTGCCCACTTGATTTCACCTTGTCTAGACTTGGGTCTTGAAGATGACGTCGATTGCAGTCTTCAGCTTTCAAAATCCACAGGCTTGGAGAAAAATTCCTTCGCCCCTGCGACTTGAGCGCTGTAGCGGGTGACGTCAGTGCCGAGGGCGCTGATCATGATGACCGGGATGTTCAGGGTGGCTGGGTGTCGGGTGAAGATTTCGCACACCTCAGGCCATCGAGGTCGAGGAGCCGCAAATCCAGGAGAATGAGGTCGGGCGGGTCGTCCCAGGGCGTCGGTGCTGTTGGTGGCGTGCGGAAACGGTAGCCGCAGTCGTTGAGGCGGTATTGCACCAGCTCGGAAAAGTCCTGTTCATCATCCACAATCAGAATTCTTCTTTCCATTTCGCTGGCCTAGCCTGCGGTGCGATGAATTGCAACGTCACTCAGGTGAGTTTTTTTGAGACGAATGGGTGACGGGAGAGCTTGCTGAAAAGTTTTTGTATTTGACCGTTTCCGCGTTTTGGGATAACTCCACGCGCGCTCCTCTGTGTAGAAAAGTTGAGGTGGCGCATAACCCGGTAGAGTTTACCCCGTGAGAGAAGCACGGGATTTACCAATGAGAACCTGTGGGAAGTATCTCACGGGGTAAAAAGCGATGGCGAAAGGTAATTCATTTTTGGCGGTGGATTTCGGGGCCGGCAGCCTCAAGGTCGCCGAATTCGTCGTGGACGAGGCCGGAGGGCTGGTGCTTCAGCAATACGCTATCAAACCCCTTGGATTGGAAGGTTCTCAGGAAACCAAGCGGGAAGCGCTGATTCTCAAGACGCTGCAGGAAACCATTGCCGAACACGGGATCAAGGCCAAGGAGATCAACGTTTGTGCGCCGGGCTTCCACGTGTTCTCCAAGTTCGTCAAATTGCCGCCCGTAGATCCAAGTAAAGTCACTCAAATCATCGAGTACGAGGCGAAGTCCAACGTCCCTTTCCCGCTCGAGGAGGTGGTGTGGGATTATCAGATTTTGGGGACGACGGCGGGGGGTGAACTTGAGGTTCTGTTGGTCGCAATCAAGTCGGACATCGTCGAGGGTCTGTTCCGAACGACGGAAGCTTGCGGGCTGAGTCTTCAGATTTGCGACGTTTCACCGGCGGCGCTGTGCAACGCGTTTCGCTACAACTACGGCGATCTCGAGGATTGCACGATGCTCCTCGATATCGGCGCCAAGACGAGCAACCTGCTTTTCTTCGAGAAAGGAAAAGTCTTTGCGCGCAGCATCAATCTGGGGGCCAACTCCATCACGCAGGACTTTGCCAATGAATCGAAGCTCAAGTTCGATGTGGCTGAGAAAATCAAGCGCGATGAAGGTTTCGTGAGTCTGGGTGGCGCGTATGAGGAGCCGGAGAATCAGCATCAGGCGGCGATTTCGAAGATTGCGCGGCAGTTCATGACGCGGCTGCACATTCAGGTGAATCAGACGATGCAGTTTTATCGCGGCCAGCAGGGGGGTGGGGCGCCGGCGCGATTGTTCCTGAGCGGCGGTGCGAGCATCATGCCTTACACGGCGCAGTTTTTTGCGGAAAAGCTTAACGTTCCGGTCGAGTACTTTAATCCGTTCCGCAGTGTGCAGATTGATCCGGGGGTGCCGTTGGAGGAGTTGGCGAAGGTGGCACATGGTTTGGGTGAGGTGGTGGGGTTGGGCTTGCGTAACCTGGCGAATTGTCCGGTGGAACTGAATCTGATGCCGGAGAGCACGCTGCGCTGGCAGAGTTTCAATGCGAAGAAGCCTTATTTTATCGCGACGATTGCGAGTCTGGCGTTGATGGCGTTGGCCGTGGGTTATTTGTTCAACAAGTTGGCGGTGACGCATCAGGAGGAGTTGGAGAAAATTACGCCGACGATTCAGCGGTTGCAGGGTCAGGAGCAGCGGTTCAAGCGCGCGCATGGGGACTTGAAGAAGGCGCTGGGGGATCTGGAGGTGGAGGCCGGGTTGTTGGAGGAGCGTTATGCGTGGGTGGATATCGCCAAGGAGTTGCGTGACGCGTTGATGCGTACGGAAGAGACCACGAGGCTGAAGTTGGGCGGCGCCGATACGGGTATCTGGATTGAATCGATGAATTCATTCAGTCCGATCGGAGCGAGCATGGTGGATTTCAGTGGGGCGCAAGGCAGCAGCGTGGGGTCGCCAATGCCCCAACGTTACGGGAGTCCGGAAATGGACGAGATTTACCGCCGCCGCTACATGCCGCAAGCGCCGCTGCCCGCGGCGGAGGCCCCACCACCTGCCGCGGATCCCAATGCGGTGCCGGGAGGAGCGAATACCGCCTTGCCGAGTAATTCAAATCAGGTGGCGGTGATCAAGCTCAGCTGTCGCGCGGTGGATCGCAACCCGTTGAATCCCGGGGCGAACAATCAGACGGTTTATACCTTTGACCACGAATTGAAGCAAAGCCCGCTGTTTAGTGATGTGCGTCTGGACGCGCAAATCACGGATGACCCAACGACCGGCACTTTTACGTTTGGCATCAACCTGGTGTTGAAGAAGCCACTGAAGTTCGCGGCGGGACAATGAACGGGTTTTCTTTTTGAACTGAAATGGATTGGATCAAGCGCAATTTGGTTTTCGTCATCGGGGCGGTAATCGCTCTGGGTCTGCTGGGCGCGGCGGGCTGGTACAGCTGGAGTGGTTGGAGTGCGAACAACGCGCGGCGGGAGGAGTTGTACCAGCAGTACGAGGAGTTAAAGCGCCTGACGCAGCTGCGACCGAACCCGGGCGACGGGAAAAAGGTGGACAACATCAAGATGGCGCAGGAACAGCAGCAGGAAGTGCAGCAGTTCAAGAGCAAGTTCACGGCACGCTTGCGACCCATTCCCTCGCTGCCTCCGGGAACGAATCTGACCGCCAGCGAATTCAGCGCCGCGTTGCAGCAGACGATCGTGGAGTTGCAGCGGGAGGCGACGAACAACAGTGTGATTCTGCCGCCGAAATACCGGTTCAGTTTTGACGCGCAAGCGGGCCGCGTGACGTTTGCCGAGGGTACTTTGGTCCCACTGGCCGCGCAGTTGGGTGAAGTGAAGGTGATTTGCGGCGTGTTGAACGCGGCCAAGGTCAATGCGCTGGACAGCATTCGCCGGTTGCGTGTGGGTGAAGATGACAAGACCGGCCCGGCTACCGATTATCTGGATCTGCCCGGCCTGACGAATGAGCTGGCGATCAGCGTCCCGTACGAAATTACCTTCCGCTGTTTCACGCCCGAGTTGGCCGCCGTGTTGGCTGGTCTTGCCAACTCGGAGTACGGACTGATCGTCAAGGGAGTGAATCTGGAAGTGGCTACTACGACCACCGCCGTGACGGACGCCGTGACCATGTCACCCGTGCCGGTGCCGATGATCCCGCAGCCGTCGGTTCCCGAGACGTATCGTTCCCGATACGGAGTGGGTGGCGAAGGAGAGGCTTACCGGAGTCGTTATGGAAACCGCGGCATTCCGACCTATCCTCAACCGGTGCAACCCACGCCCACGCCGCTGCCCATGGTGGCGGCGGCGGCACGGACCGGGCCGCAACCGTTCCTGACGGAAAAGCAATTGAAGGTGACGATGCTTTTGCACGTGGTGAAGCTGCTTCCTAAAACGTAGGCCATGGACATTCTGAAGAAACATTACGAGAAGATTGTTCTGGGTGGCGTGCTGCTGATTCTGGTGATCAGTGCGGCTTCGTTGCCGGTGGTGATTGGCAGTGAGCGGGACAATCTCAAAAATCAAAGCGATTCGATTATCAATCAGCCGGGCAAACCGCTCGAGCCACTGAATCTATCAACGCAACAGTTGGTGTTGCAGCGAGTGCAGGCCGGCGTGACGGTGGATCTGAGTTCGCGGCACAAGGCGTTTAATCCGGTGTTCTGGCAGAAAGCTCCGGATGGCCGGGTCATCAAGGTGGCGACCGGAGATGAAATTGGACCGAAGGCATTGACCGTGACGGAACACACGCCGCTCTATCTAACCATTACCCTTGATTCAATCAACGCGGGCGAAGGGACCACTCCGACGCGGTACATCATCGGGGTGGAGCGGGAGGCGGCGGCGGAAGCTTCGAAGCGGCGCAAGAAGCAGTATTACGCGACACTGAACAACAAGAACGATGCGTTCCTGTTGCGCCAGGTGAATGGGCCGCCGGATAATCCGACCGAATTGGTTCTGGAGTTGACCGACGGGGGTGAAGAAGCGGTGATTACCAGGGACAAGCCTTACAAGCGCATTGATGGTTATACCGTGGACTTGAAGTATGATCCGGAGCGGAAGACATGGACCAATCAGCGCGTGGGCAACACGCTGCGCTTTGGCAACGAGGATTACAATATCGTTGCTATCACGAAGAACGAAGTTGTAGTTTTGGCAAAATCGAACCAGAAGAAAACGCCGATTCCAGTACCCTAACGAGAACGACTTAAAATTCAGCAGTACGAAACAGAAGTCATCCCATGACAAAATCAGTAGTCACCTTCGGTCTGGCCATTCTGATGGCGGCCACCACTGTATCCCTGGCGCAGCCAGCAGCAACACAAGCGGCCACCGACGAGGCGGTTTACCGCACCGCCAATCTTCTTTTGTTGCGGCAGAAGCTGACGGAGGCACAGCTCGCCTTGAGCCGGCGTGATTTGCCCACGGCGGCGACGCTGTACGACAATGCGGTGGAACTGTCCGATAAGATCGGTGCCGGCAATGCCCCCGCGGAAAGCGCCGACGCGATTCAAGGATTAGCCAACGTGCGCCTGCAATTGGCGGATCAAGCCAGCCGGCGGGGAGATTTGCGCGAAGTGGAAACACAGCTCAACCGCGTGTTGAAGGTGGACCCGAAGAATCCAATGGCGCTGGAGCTGAAGAAAGCCAACGACAAATTGCTGGCGGAGAATGCCGGGTTGATGCCCAGCCGGGAGGCGTTGGCGCAGGTGCAGGCGGCGAAGACCAACAAGGTTGATGCCAATACGCTGGTGCACGATGCGGCGATTTTATTGGAGGCCGGCAAGCTGGATGAGGCAGACGCAAAATTGGCGGAGGCCGTGCGTTTGGACCCCCAGAATCGGGGCGCCTACTTTTACATGGATCTGGTGAAGCAGGCGCGTTTCCGGATCAGCAGTCAAAAGCATGAATCCGCAAATCGCGACGCGATGTTGAAAGTTTCCCAGGCTTGGGAGGCTCCCACCAAGGCGGCGCTGCTGCCGGTTCCGAATCCGTATGCCGCCACCAATTCAATCTACACGGGGAGAGGACGTCAGGCGATCGTCGCCAAGTTGGGGCTGATCCGCTTTGATACGGTGCAATTCGACGGATTGCCGTTGAGTGAAGTGGTGCGGAGTTTGAGCGATGAAGCGCGCAAACGCGACCCGGAGAAGAAGGGCATCAACATTATCGTAAATCCGAATTCCGCTCCGCCGACTGCACCAACCCAAACTTTTGTGGATCCGGCCACCGGGTTGCCTGTGGCCGCGCCGCCGGTCGAGGCGGTGGACGTGGGCGCGATTGCGATCAAGCTCAATCCCCCCTTGCAGGATGTGCGATTGGCGGATGTGCTGGATGCCATTGTGAAAGTGGCGGAAAAGCCATTGAAGGTATCCTATGAGGATTACGCGGTGGTGATTTCACTGAAGGGCCAGGAGCCGACGCCGCTGTTCATGCGGGAGTTCAATGTTGATCCGAATACGTTCATTCAAGGATTGGAGAGCGTGACCGGGTTTGCGTTTGATATTCAGACCAGCGGTGGTGGCGGCGGTGGCGGTGGCGGCGGTGGCGGCGGTGGTGCTGGCGGTCAGGGGACAGGATTGCTGACGATCCCCCGCGTGTCATTGGTGGGTCAGATTCAGGGCGGTGGCGGTGGCGGTGGCGGCGGAGCCGGCGCGCAAGGACAGCAAGGGGTGGGCATCCCGGGAATCACCGTGCGGACGAATAATATGGAAGCCGTGGCCGCGGCGGTGCGCCAGTTCTTTCTGACTTTGGGCGTGAATCTGGACCCGCTTCAAGGCAAGAGCATTTTCTTCAACGACCGCAAAGGTATTCTCCTGGTGCGTGCGACCATGGATGAACTGGATATCATCGAGCAGGTGATTCAGACCCTGAATGTGGCGCCGCCGCAGGTGAACATTAAGGCGAAGTTCACGGAGATTTCCCAGGGCGACAACAAGGCGTTGGGTTTTGATTGGTTTTTAGGGAATACGATCGTGGGAGATAACTCAGTTCTAACGGGTGGCACGCAACCTTCGCTAAACGGGGCGAATCCACCGGCAACGGTCTTTCCGGGTAACGTGGCGGCAGGCACCACCATCCTGCCGTCCTCGACGGACGGCTTGGTCACCTCGGGCTTGAGGAACAGCTATGGCCGGGATAATTCAATCACGCCGGCGCTGATGACCTTCACGGGCATTCTGACGGATCCGCAATTCCGGGTGGTGGTGCGGGCGATCGATCAACGGGATGGGATTGATTTGTTGAGCGAAGGCGAAGTGACGACGCTGAGCGGCCGGCAGGCGCAGATTCAGGTGGTTGAACTGAAGACGATCGTTACGGGCATCCAACAGAATCAAGGCCAGCAGGGAGCGGCAACGGCGACGACCGGCACGGGAACAGTGAATCAGGCGCCGGCGGCGACGTTCCAGACGCCGGATACGCAGTTGTTGCCGTTCGGTCCGACGCTGGATGTGATTCCGAGTGTCTCGAGCGACGGCTACACGATTCAGATGACCATCATTCCGACGCTGACGGAGTTTGTGGGTTACGACCTGCAAACGGCGGCGACGTTTGTGCCGGTGGCGGTGACGGGCACGGGTCAGACGCTGGCTTCCGTGCTGCCGCTGCCGATCATCCGGTTGCGCCAGGTGGTGACGAGCTGCATCGTTTGGGATGGTCAGACGGTGGTGCTGGGTGGGCTGATTGCCGAAACGGTCGTGAAGATCAAAGACAAAGTGCCGGTGCTCGGTGATCTGCCGTGGGTGGGCAAATTGTTCACCAGCGAATCGAGCCAGACCGGTAAGAAGAACCTTGTGATTTTCGTGACGCCGACGATCATTGATCCAGCTGGAAACCGCACGCATTTGGATGATGAAATGCCATTTGCGGCGCAGGGAGGAAAGTGATCTGGCGTGCGAAAGCACCGGTTGTTGGTGGTGGACGGGCATGCGTATGCGTATCGGGCGTTTTATGCGATTCGCAATTTGCGGTCGCCGTCGGGAAAAGCGGTAAACGGGATTTACGGGTTTGTGAAGATGCTCGCCAAGTTGCGAGCGGGGTTGCAGCCGACGCACGTGGTGGTGGTTTGGGACGGGGGGATGGACTGTGATCGGCTGGCGGCCTTGCCGGAATACAAGGCGCACCGGCCGGAGATGCCGGCGGAATTGGCGGAGCAGATCGATGGGATGATGGAGTTTTTGAGCGCGGCGGGAGTTCCCTCCGTATGTGTCGAGGGCGTTGAAGCGGATGACTGGATTGGCTGCGTCGCGCGCGAAGCGGAGAAAGCCGGTTGGGAAGTAGTTATCGCGAGTGCCGATAAAGATTTTTTGCAGTTGGTGACGCTGGAGTCGGGCGGGGCCGGCACCGGCACGGGGCTGGAAGGTCGGGCCGGGCGAGGCTGGATCGGGCTGTTGAATCCGAATGATAAGTCGGAGCGGATCTGGGGCGTGGCGGAAGTGCGGAGTAAGACGGGAGTGGAGCCATCTCAGGTTTTGGATTGGTTGAGTTTGTTGGGAGACGCGGTAGATGGGATTCCCGGTGTTCCGGGCGTCGGTGCGAAGACGGCGGCAGGTTTGTTGAATTTGTTCGGGTCGGTGGACGGGATTTATGCCCGGCTGCCGGAAGTGAAGTCGGAGCGAGTGCGTGAAGGATTGCGGATGGCGGAAAAGGATGTGCGCCGCAATCAGAGCCTCGTGGCGTTAAAGCGGGTGGCGGGATTTGAGTTTGTGCCGGAAAACCTGGTGGTGAAGCCGATGTCCGTGGCGCGCCTGAAGGAGTTGTACACGGACTGGGGGTTTCGGGGAATGTTGGCGGAATTGCAGGCGCCGCAAGAGCGGCAGCAAAGCTTGATTTAGACGTTGTGACAAAAGTTAATTCAGAGGCGGCAGCGCCGGCGCATGGAGATCGTCAGCGACGATTTCCGGCCTCATCAATTTCCGGCAAAGAGTTTATGGCCACACTTTCAATGACTCGAATCGTTTGGGCTCTGTGCGGGCTTGCGGTCCTGTCCGCGCCCATGGCATCAGCGCAAGGAAATTTTGTCGCTGAAGGAACGGAATTTGGCGTGGCTGGGACGCTGGCCGGAGAGCAGGTTTATCCGGCCGTCAGCATTCGACCATCTGGCGGATACGTCGTGTGGCAGGACAACGTGACCGATGGGTCCGGCCTTGGGTTGAGTGCGCGGCGGTTGGACAGCAGCTTGAGCGGGTCGTATAGCGTGTTTCGCGTGAATCAAACTGGTGCGGACGATCAGGAGCGGCCTGGTGTGTCCTTGCTGAACGATGGCGGGGCGATGTTTGTCTGGCAGGGTGGCAAGCAGGGTTTCCAGCACGTTTATGCACGGTTCCTTTCAGGAGCGGGAACCTTCGTCACCGACGACATCATGGTAAATACGGCGACCAACGCCTATCAGATGGAATTGGCGGCGGCGACTTTGGCGAACGGAAACACCGTGGTCGCCTGGTCCAGTTTCAATCAGGTCAGCTCAAATAGTTTGAGGGACATTTATTTTCAAATCATGACACCCGCCGGCGCGAAGGTCGGCGGTGAAACCAGGGCGAATGATGTCACGGCCTTCAATCAGCGGGCCGCGTCCCTCGCGCCGCTCAGTGATGGGCGGTTTGTGCTGGTGTGGGTTTCCGAACAGGAGCGGTTTGAAAACAGCGTCGACCTTTACGGAAGGATTTATACGGCCGCTGGTGCGCCCGTGGGCGGCGCGTTTCTGGTGAACAGTGGCACGAACGTTTGTGCGTATCCCAGCGTTGCCGGTTCGGCTGACGGCGGTTTCGCCGTAGCGTGGATGGAGCGTGACCTGCAAACTCGAAGTAACGGCTGGGATATTATTGCCCGTCCTTTCAGTGCCAATGCCTTTGGTGGTGTAACGCGACGCATCAATGCGCGGCTTTATGGCGATCAATTCAGTCCCAAAATTGCGCGCGTGGGAACGGATTATCTGGTCACCTGGACCAGCTTGTCGCAGGACGGTTCCCGTGAAGGCATTTACGGGCAGTATCTTCGCGGAGATGGCTCGCTTCTTGAGAATGAATTCCGCGTGAACACCACCACGCTCAGTCAACAAATTCATCCGGTGATCAGTTCGGACGGAGCGACGCGGTTTATGGTCGTCTGGAGCAGTTTTGTGGGCGGGGCAGGAGTTTTTGACTTGAAGGCGCAGCGCTACGTGAACATCAGCCAGCCCTTGCTGCCACCGGGCGCGCCGGTGGTCACCGTGTTGAGTTCGAACACGCTGGGCGTTGCCTGGTCGCCGGTGCAGGGGCTGAGTGTGTCCAACTACGAAGTGTACGCGGATGGCGCGGTGATCCCCACGGCCACTCTAGCGGCCAATTATTGGACTGCGGGAAATCTGGCCCCGGCAAGCACGCATAGTTATCGACTGGCGTATGTGCTGGCCGATGGACGGCGTTCGCCATTGTCGGAGGCGACAACCAATACGACCTACGCGGCGGGTGCCACCTGGGGCGGGATTCCCCAGGAATGGATGACGTTGCATTTTGGCTCTGACATTTTCTCATGGCCTTCGCCGTATCTCGACTCGGACGGTGACGGAGCCTCCAACCGCGATGAGTTCCTGGCCGGGACGAACCCCCTGAACGCCGCGAGTGTGTTGCGGGCGCGATTGCAATCCACCAGCCAGGGCTTGTTCCTGGATTGGCCCACGGAGGTGGGCCTGGTTTATCAGGTGCAATCGGCAACTAAAGCCACCGGTCCGTGGTCCAACCTGGGCGGGCTGCGCTTTGCGACCGGATCGAGTGATTCACTTTACATCGGCAATGGCAGTGCCGGCTTTTATCGAATTGTGCGGCTGCGCTAACTCAAGATTTTATGGTGCGAATTTTGAAGCGAATTGTGTTTTCAGTCGGATTGATCGGGCTGGTCCCGATGGTGGCGGGTTTCGCCCTCCTGGGGCCGGTCAACGAGGCCTTTCAAATCCCGACGATTGCGTACGACCTGCCGGGCGATATCGGTGCCCCGAAGAACCTGGCTGAAGAGTATCGGTGGACCAAACCGGTGTTGTACTACTCGTGCGATGATAATTTCGGTCAGTACTTTGGTGGTTTGGGCATCGACGCAATCGACAGCGCGTTTGCCGTTTACAACCAACTGACCAACGTTTCCTCCTACAGTGTCCAATTGGATGAGTTTCCGCTGGAATCAATGCGCGTCAACTATCAGGCGGAGGCTCTTGGGCTGGTGGACATCAAATCCTTAACCATGGAAGTGTTGGCCGAACAGATGGGTCTGGCCGAGCCGGAGCGATGGGTTTGGTGCTTGCATAATCGGTGGCTACAGCCAGGTACTCAATGCCCGGAGGGTCAGGTGTATGATGTGATGAAGCGGAATTTTGACCCGGTGCCGACCGGCCCGACCCAGTTGCAGAGTTCCAGCTATGTGAATGGAAATCTGTTCAGCTACTTTGTTTTGGAGGACTGTAGCGACAACCCGACTCCGTCAGCCGATGCGGCTGAATTCCCGGTTGATCCTCTGGCAAATCAACTTTCAGCCATTGCCTCATTCCCCGCGTCTTACGGCAACTTCCATATGGGATTGACGCGCGATGACGTCGGCGGGATTCGCTACCTTTTGAGGACGAACAACTACAATATTGAAGCCGCGGGGACCAATACGTTTACGTTCATTACCAATACGGCTCCTCAGTTGTTGTTCACGTCCAATTTGACGGAGTTTGCGATTCTCGCTTTGACCAACGGACCGGGGCCGTTGCAGGCGCTGTTCCCCAACCTGCAAATTGCGTCGAGCACGCCCATTTTTACCAACGTGGTAACGACGACCCCGGTTTTCTTCTTTACCAATTTGCCCTTCAGCCCGGCCGGAACGCCCGCGACGCTCGTGTCTAATATCCTCCGCAGCACCAACGTTCTGACGTACTGGACGCATCAGTTCCTCAACGTGTATCTCACGCCGAACAATCAATTGGTGTCCAACTCGCAAATCCCGTTGGTGCCCGGGCATAGCTCGGGAAGTGGACTCGTCACCGTCTGGACCACGAATGTTACTACCGCCTGCGGCGCCTTTGTGCCGCCGGGAACCGTTTGCACGAACATCACGGCTGCGTCGTTCACCACGAACGGCGTTTTTGGTGACTATTACATTCTTCCGGCCGGCCTGTGCGACGTCTCCATTGTAGCCACGCAATTGATTGTTCCGACGGTGGTTTCGAACTTCACGGTGGTGGCAACGAACGATCCTGCGGTGACGAACGTGGGCGTGCAATCCTTCACCCAGACCGGAACCTACACCTTCAACCAGTACATCTATGTTGTCCGTCCGGTGGTCTGTCCGGAAAACACTGTCGGGCTCCGTCAAGGAATCGAGCGCGTGCGGTTCGAAAGACGCGACTATGATTCACTGCTCGGTCGTTTCTTCTACCCGGTGACCAATACCTATGCCGTCGTTAACCTGACCAACAACACCCTGTCGAAGCAAACGGTGACCCGCGTGCTGACGACTCCGGACTTTCTGATTACCGCAGTGGATACTTCGCCGGGGCCGAGCGATCCGAACAATTCTCCCGGACCGATAGCTCGCAACCAGATTGCGTTTGACGAGTCAAATTCCGGGAACGGCCTGGCTGGGCCGGGTACTTTGGAGCCTGGCACCGTGATTACCTATAACAAGGTGGGTCCGATTTATCAAAACTCGGCACCGGACTTTCTGGATGAAGCCGGCCAGGTGATTTGGTTTATCTGGGGAATTTTTGATGGCACCACCAACGCCCCGATCGTGTTTCCCAACGGCACGACCATCGACAATATCGAGAACCAGATCTTCATTCAGATCACGCCGAATGGTCCCGCGCTGCCGGGTGGTCAAGTGGACGTTCCTTATACCAATTCGTTTACGGTCAATGGTGGTACCGCGCCATTCAGCTGGAGTTTGTCGCCGGGGTCTCCCGGGTTGCCTTTGGGCCTGGTGATGAATCCGGTGACGGGTGAAATCAGCGGCACGCCAACGGAGGAGGGGGAATTTGACTTCAGCATCCGGTTGATGGATTCTGCAAGTCGTTACATTGATCGGCCCTATTCCATTTCAATTACCCCGTGATATAACAAGTGAAAAGTAGTTTTGCATCTATGAAACGGCTCTGCAGTCTGGTCCTCGTAGCGTTGGTCGCGCCGCTGCTGTCGCGGGCTACCGACGCGACGTACTTCAACAGCGGCCTGGTCACGTTCCCGCCGCAGGTTGACGCGACGAATTTCGTTAACATCGGTACGTTCCAAATCGCCACGAGCAAGCCGTTTGATACCTCCAATACGAGGAACTTTACCAACAACGGTACCTTGCAGGGATCGGTTGGTTTTCGATTCGACACCGTTAACACGGCGAATGGCCTGCGGACCATGGCCGCCAACTATTTCAACGGCCCGAATGGATTGATTCAGGCTCTTGACTCTCCCGTGGTACTCTTGGCGCCCTGTGCCCAGTCGCCCGTGTTACCGAGTTATTTGTGGATTTCCGCGACGAACATTGTCGGTGGCGGGAGAAGGCCGGCATCCATGCTTTCCGGGCCCAATGGAGAGATTCGATTGGACGGAAAGAATGTAAACCTTTCGCGCAGCGGTTTGGAAGTGACCCCGGTTTGGGCTTCGCCAGCGGGCACGTCAACCACAGTTGGCCGCAATGAATTTACTCCCGACCTCGGAATCAGCGATCTGTACTGGGCCCAAGCCGGCTACAGCCAGAATTATCCTCTGACCAGCGGCATTCTTTGGAACGGAACGATAGCGCAATCGCGAGGCGGAATCCAACCTCCGCAGGGTTCGCCAGCACCGCCAACCATCGCGCTCTTTGGTCCGTTCGCGGACTCTTACATCAATCCGATTGGAGCGGTGGATATCGTCCTCACCAATTTCACCGGACCGTCGACGAATGTGACCCAAATCGTCACCCGGACGATTACGCTGATCACCAACCTGACCAAAGGCGCCGTGTTTGTTGGCGCCAACGGCAGCGTGGCAATGGGGTTCACGCCGTCACAAATTCCAACCAATAACTTTCAGACGATTGAAGCAATTATCGCGGTCGACCTACCCAACGCCGTAACGGGTCTTCCCGAACCCGCGTATATCTGGCTGTCGGATGAATTGGCTTCCAGCACCAACCGCGGTTTCTCGGCCAACCAGATTGGATGCCCGCCGGTCGGCAACCGCCCGCGCAACTACCTGATGGATCGAATCGGGTTTATCGGCGGAGGGTCCGGCAATCACGGTTATCCGGAAGCTAACTTCTTCCTGAGTTCCAGTGCGATTCTGACCAGCACTGACATTGGGTTCGATTCCGTGACAAATACGGTGGTGGAAGCGGGCGAATACGCCGCTTACGGAGCCACGGCTAATAATCTCGTTTCGACCCCGCCGCTGATTCCCGCGGGCACCTATACCAACATTCCGGGCAGAGTTCGCATTAACGCCGACAACCTGAATCTGAGTGAGACGCGAATCCGTGCGGAAGGCTCGATCACCATCAACACCCCGAACCTGATCTCGAGCAGCAATGCCGTGATTGACTGCCAGAATCTTGATTTCAATCTGGCATCGACGAATGGAAGCCTGAGGGTTCAAAGCATGGCCCGCGACACGGTTGCTCGCCTCACGGGAACCATTCAAGCGTGGAGCGCGGTCTGGAACAACACGGCGACGGTGATAATCACCAACAACTACTCCTTCACGAACGTTGTAACCGAAGGGACCAACGTAGTGGCAACGGTGCTGATCACCAATACCGCCGGTACAACCGACGGACAAACGATCACGGTTAACGGCGAACTGCGCACCTGGAGGGATGCGGTGACAACTCCCGCCACTGAGATCACCACGGCCACCACCATCAACCAGGCGGCCGCCAATCTGTTGGATCAAGCATCAACCTTTCCTTTTACGGGCGTCACTGCGGGAGCGAGCGGTTTGAACGGCGTCACTCTGCGAAGTCCCATCAATGGAAATATCGATGTGCAGCTGTCGGCCGGTTGGGGAACGGTCAGTTACGCCACGAACAGTGGCTTTACGAATATCGTCGCGGAGCTTTTGCCCCTCACCAATACCGTGATCATGGGACTCCAAACTTTGATGGTCGATGCCACGGCACTCACAACCACTCAACCCGTCGTCGTCCAGCGGATGGTCACCCACAGCACGAACCTGGTGGTGGATGACAACCTGAACATCGGAGAAAACCTGTCCATTGATGCACAACACTTGAGCTTCAACGGTGATATCACTCTGCAGCTCGGCAGCTTTCAGAACTGGAATCAAACGGCCGCGCCAAACGTCCTTTTCTTCACTAATGCGGGCTACTTCTTCATCTTTAACGAGGGCCATTTCGGGGATGACCGGCTGGTGCCGTACTCCAGCTTTGTTAACACGAACACCGGGACGGTCGATGCCTGGGTACTGGTTGTAAACAGCGACTACTTCCAGAACAACGGTACTTTGCTCGCCGTTGACTCGATGACGCTTCAGTTCCTGGACGGTAAACTGGAGGGCGGCTCCAGTTCGTCGGGCTTTAACACTGATTTCTTCGCCAACACGCTGAAGTTTGACAATTACGCCCTGTTCGTCGGGGGAACCCTCAATTTTAATGTCACCGGTTCACTCTTCGATACTGGCGAAAGTTCCAACCTTTTTGTCGTGGATCACGGCTTTAACCTATTGATTAAGCCGCAAACGGGAGATTTGCTTGGGTCGAGCTTCACCAGCGAGGCTCCGGACTTTGCGTATCCGATCCATACCTGGGCGGGCGAGGATCGCGGAGCCAGCCCGGCAGGTTACGCCAACAACGTCGCGATAGGCGAGTTGGTCCTGTCCGCTATCGGTTTGGATCCCTACTTCACCTTCAGTGGGACCGGCAGTCAAAATGGCCTTTACACGGACATGCTGGACCTTAGCAGCCTGGGCGCCAACTATGCGAACGAGTTGCAGATCGATCCCAACCTCACCATCTACTACGCCGCGGCGCGGCTCGGGGTGACCCCGCCGCAGTCCAACGGAGTGCCTCAGTTGCCCGAAGAATATCTGGATGGGCAGTTCGGCGGTCGCTTGCGTTGGGTGCCCGGCTTTGCCGGTCCAAACAGTTCGACCGATGTGATCATCAACGGCCAGACAGCGAAAGTGAACCGCGCCTTGCGCAATAGTCAAATCATCGATTCTGATGGAGATGGCGTTCCCAATTTCTCGGATCCTACGCCGTTTGACAGCCTGGTGTTGACGGGGACGATGCCAGTGCCGCAGGCCTTCACCATTTCCTGGCAGGCGCTGCCGAATGTTGCGTACAAGGTCGAATACACGACCAACGACTCATTGAGTGGGTGGCAGACCCTGACCAGATACACGAACAACGGACCAACAAAGGTTACCGCCACGGTTTGGGATACCAATGCAGTGCCGGGTGCCGTCCGCAAGTTCTATCGTGTCAGCTACTAGCAACCTTGAGGTGGCTGATTGAGGTGTCTGATTTTTGGCGGTCCGTAAACGGAGTCGGTCTGCAAAGGTATGCGCGATTTGAGCTGGCATATGGCGGCGATGGAAACTGCCGTTGACGTTCCTTTCAGAACCGTAAGGATCCGAAAAGCAGACCGATGCACGATTTCTTGTTTGTTAAATGGGAGCAAGTCAGGCAACGCTTGCAATGTTGAACCGCAACCCAATTGCCTATGATGAATTTTAACCGGAAACAACTTACTGCGGCTGCCAACTGCAGCTGGAGGACTGGAAATGCATGCAACGCTCCCAACGCGATGAGTTCCCGGTCGGCCGAAAACACTTCGTTGGGTATACATCGTACCCGTATCAAGCAAATGTTCCGATCTATCATTTTCGTTTGTGGCGCGCTGATCGCCACCCCAAGTTATGGAGTAATCAAGCCGTCCGAGCCGACAGGGTTGGCGGATTACGACGTCCGCGCCACGGTAGCAACTTCGTCGTTGCCCTCGTCGTCGTCGCCGATGGCGGCACCGTCTGCCGCAGAGGCCAACCGGATTCAGGCTGAGGCTCGCCTGAAAGAACTGGTCCCTGGGGCCAAGGTGGAGCGGGACAAGCTTCTTGGTGTACCTCGTTTGATATCCGCGCGCCGTGGTTTTCTGAGCGGCCCAAACAGTGCAGGCAAAGGACTGAGTGCCGCTCAACTCAGCGCCCTGCCGGCCAATGACAGCCACCGTGTCGTGAAGGCGTTTGTAAACGAATACGCTGCCTTGTTTGGCCACGATGCCCAGGCTCTTGATTCCGCGAGAGTGAAACGCGATTCGGTCACGCCGCAGAGTGGCCTCCGCACCGTTGTTTGGGAACAGACCGTTGGCGAGATCCCGGTGTTCGATGGCTTGTTCGTTGCCAACGTCACCGGCAATGGCGAGTTGGTGAATCTGCAAAGCCACTTTGTTCCTGAGGCGGTCAGCGCCGCGGACCGAGGCGTTCCCGACTGGAGGTCCGGACCGTCGGTTTCGGCGGTTCAGGCCGTTGTTTCGGCAGCACAGAACGTTGGCGGCCAGATTGAGGAATCGCTGATTGAGACGGCGCAGCAACCTGAAGGGGCTGAAAAGAAGCAGATTCTCCAGGGGGAAGGACTTACGGGACCGGCCTGGACGGAACTCGTCTGGCTTCCCTTGGGACGCGATTCCATGCGGCTCTGCTGGCGGGTGATCTTCACCGCGCGTCCTCAGCTGAATCGTTACATGGTTCTGGTCGATGCCGAAACGCGTGAAGTGCTGCTGCGCCGCAGCCTGAACGTCCATCTTAAAGCCGCAAGCTTCAATGTATACACGAACGACAGCCCGTCCCCGTTCTCGCCTGGTTGGCCGACCCCTTCGACCAATCAACCTCCGACGACCAATCGGGTTTTAGTGCTGTATTCCAATGGCGCTCTGGACACGAACGCTTCGCCTGCGGGCTGGATCAATGACAATAACACCAACAACAACACGATCGGCAACAATGCTGACGCCTTTTTGGATCGGGACTACAATCAGTTGCCCGATGTGGCGCGGCCCACTGGAGGTGCTGGCCGGGTTTTCAATTTCCCATTGAATCTTACGGGAGCGCCGCTCAGTTACCAGGCCGCCTCCACCGTGCAACTGTTTCACGACGCGAACTACTATCATGACCGTCTTTACCAGTTGGGCTTTACCGAGAGCGCTGGGAATTTTCAAACCACGAACTTTAATCGCGGCGGATTGGGTAACGATGCAATGATTTGCCTCGTGCAGGCCGGCGCCACTCTGGGGTATGCGAACAATGCCACCTATTCGCCCGCACCGGATGGCATTCCCGGAGTGATCTCAATGTTTGTTTTCGACGGACCGACCCCGGACCGGGATGGCTCGCTGGATCGGGAGGTCGTATTCCACGAACTGACGCATGGCACGTCCGATCGTTTGCTGGGAGGTGGGGCTGGTATCACCGAATTGCAAACCGGTGGGATGGGAGAAGGCTGGTCGGATTTCTACGCGTTGTCGCTTCTTAGCGAACCCTCTGACACGCTGAACGGGACTTACCCCTCGGGTGGATACGTGACGTACGATTTCTTCGGACTTTTCGAAAACTATTACTTTGGGATTCGGCGCTACCCGTACACCACGGACCTGTCCAAGAATCCGCTGACCTTCAAAGACATCGATCCGACGCAGGCGGATCCGCATGCAGGTATTCCTATAAATCCGATCGTTGGCGGTGGGTCGGCTAACGAGGTCCATAACCAGGGCGAAGTCTGGTGCGTGACGCTTTGGGAGGTCCGGGCGAATCTGGTTCAAAAGCTGGGTTGGACGAACGGCAATCAAATCGCGCTCCAGTTGGTCACCGACGGGTTGAAGTTGGCGCCGGCAAACGCCACTTTCCTCGAGGCGCGCGATGCCATCATTCAAGCGGACGAGATCAACACTGGTGGCAGCCTTTACAACGAAATCTGGCTCGGCTTTGCCAAACGTGGCATGGGCTATTCTGCCGAATGTCCTACCAGCGACACGACGGTTGGAATCGTTGAGGCATTTGACCTGCCACCCGATGTGGTGATCGGCGAGCCTGACGGAATCCTCGAGGTGAGGATCACGCCACCCTCGTCGACCGTTCTTTTTGCAGGAGATACCAATGCCATTTTCGTGAACGTGGCGGACGCGTTTCCGGTTACGAATGCTACCATTGTAGCCACCATTGGTGAAACCAACCTGGTGTTCCGCAATGACGGCGTTGCGCCTGATAAATTTGCCAATGACGGCACCTACAGTTCAACGTTCCTCGTGCCACCCCCGGACTCCGTCACGATCCCTGTTGTGGTTTCGGCACTTGGCAAGACCAACAGTTCCAATTCGGTCACCTACGTGATCATCCCGCTCCCGCCGAACGACTACTTTACGAATGCGACCAAGGTCCCTGCTGGGGGAACGAATTATTTCACCAGTAACAAGCGAGCCACGATGGAGACCAATGAAATGGCTCATGCCGGTGTCAGCAGCGTGGCCGCGTCCTTATGGTGGAACTTTACTTCGCCAGTCGCGACCAATATCCTGATTGATACCGGAGGAAGTGGCTTCCAGACCGTGGTGGCCGTTTACACGAATCTGCCGGGCTCCAGCACGATCAACACCTTGCAGCCAGTGGTCTCCGCAGTGGGTACTGCGACGCGTCCCGGAGCCTTTGTTACCTATGACGCCCAGGCGGGCGTGGGCTATCGAATCGTTGTGGCAGGAAGGAATAAGAACAGCGTGGGTAACGTGGTGCTGGACATTGGTCCGGGCAGCCTGGCTGACACCAATGCGCCGATCGTGGCCGTGACCACACCGCAGAGCGGGGTTTTGGTGACGACGAACCGGATTGTGCTCCAGGGCACCGCGAATGATGTCGGTCCGAATCCTTCCGGAATTGATAAGATTACCGTCACCTTGATCCCCACTCCGGGCATGGGACAGCCGGAGACGATCACCGTGTCAGCTTCAGAGTTCCTCCGAGGTCCGCTGAGTACCAACTGGAGCAGGAATGTCACCCTTCAGCCGGGACAAAATGTTATCATGGTGCGAGCCACTGATTTTGCCGGAAACACCTCGGTGCCGGTATCGCTCCAGGTAACGTACCGCGATTTAGGACCGGTAAATGATTTCCTTGGCAATGCGCTGGCGCTGACCAATAGCGCTGACGTCACCAGCGCCAACAACCGCAAGGCGACCAAAGAATTTGGCGAACCCAACCACGTTGGCAACATGGGTGGTAAATCAATCTGGTGGTGGTTCACTCCTTCGGCCGATGGTCTCCTGTGGCTCAGTACGACCAACTCCACTTTTGATACGCTTCTCGCGGTGTACCAAGGCAACCATGTGGCGAACCTTACGAATCTGGCAGGCAATGACGACGCCTATGTCGGAGCTCCCGGAGGTTTCAGTTCGTTGACTCTGGCGGTGCGGTCCAATCAAAGCTACTTCATCGTCATTGATGGTTATGATGGCGTGTCTGGCGCCGCCTTCCTCCATCACGCGTTCACTCCGGGGACGGTTTATCGGGTGACAGTAAGTCAAAGTGCCGGTGGCACCGCCGCGCCCACCTCAATCGATGTCCTCAGCAACTCGACTGCGGTAATCACGGCTACCCCAAATGAATTCTTTGGATTCACCGGTTGGACCGGCGACGTCGCCGCCACCGACAATCCGCTGGCGATTGTGGTGACTTCCAACCTCAGCCTGACCGCCAATTTCGCGGCCTTGACCTATTCTGACGACTTCGAAACCGGAAATCTCTCGCAACTGGGTTGGTCTTCTGCCGGAAATATTCCCTGGCAGGTGCAGACCAACACGGTTCTGGCCGGGAGCTTCTCCGCCCGGTCCGGACCGATCACCAACAATCAGACCAGTTCCCTGGTGCTCACCACCAATTTCGGTGGCGGCACGGCGTCCTTCTACTTCAAGGTGAGTTCCGAGGCCGGTTGGGACTTCTTGAAATTCTACGTGGACGGCAACCTGGTGGCCCAATGGTCCGGCGAGGTCGGCTGGTTTAATTATCCATTTAATCTTTCCGCAGGGCTTCACACGTTGGAATGGCGCTACGTCAAGGACGGCAACAACAGTGCCGGACTGGATGCGGCGTTTATCGACAATCTAAGTTTGCCACTGGGAGTGCCGATTAATGCATCGACGCCAGCCACGCTTCAAATTACGCGTCAGCCGGGTGGAAGTTTGCTCATCCAGGTTTTGGGCCAGACCAATCAGCAATATGTGCTCCAGGGCACCGCGAGTCTGGCGCCACCCGGTTGGGAGAATATTTCAACGAATGTTGCTGCGGGCGGGGTGATCCAGTATACGGATACTGGAACCAATTCAGTCCGGTTCTATCGTGCCATTGTTCCCGTTCCCTGACGGCAGACAATGAATTCCACCGCGGCCAACCTCAATGGTAGGCCGCGGTTTTATTTTGCATGAGGACTCTTGGTTTGACCGGTGGTGTGGGCATGGGTAAGTCCACGGTGGCGGAACTCCTGGCCGAACGTGGTGTGGCCGTGGTGGACACCGATGATTTGGCTCGCCAGGTCGTCCGCCCGGGAGAACCCGCTTTGGAGGAGATCCGCGGCGTATTCGGTTCGACGGTGTTTGATGCCCCGGGTGAGCTGAACCGTCAAGCCCTGGCCGAGGTGGTTTTTCAAAATGAGACCGCCCGAAAAAAGCTGGAAGCGATTCTTCATCCGCGCATCCAGCAACTCTGGCAGGCGCAACTGACGGACTGGAAAAAGGCCCAACGCGCGCAGGCCGCAGTGATCATCCCCCTGCTGTTTGAAACCCGCGTGGAGTCGGAATTTGACACCGTTGTTTGCATCGCCTGCTCAGCTCGTACTCAGCGGCAGCGCCTCGCGCGCCGCGGATGGACCCCGGAGCAGATTGACCAGCGCATTGCTGCGCAAATGCCGATCGAGGAAAAGATGGCTCGCGCCGATCGCGTGATTTGGAACGAAGGTGGCCTGGCCGTATTGGCGCGACAGTGTGATCGCATCGTTTCCTGCGACTGACCATTCCCGCAAAAACGTTTCCCATTTGCGACGGAGGGCTTAGACTGCCTCAAGCATTTGGCACCCAATATCGGAGCAATGTTATGCCTGAAGTCTTTCACGCGCTCGGTCTCCACATGCATCAGCCACTGGGAAACCTGGTGGCCCTCCACAATTCAGGCGAACGCTGGGAAGCCCGGCAGATCCTGTGGTGCTACGACCGCGTCACGCGAATGCTCGATCAATACTGGGATGTGGCGCGGTTGCACATGAGTTTCTCCGGGACGTTGCTCAAACAACTGGAAGATCCTGGCATTCGCGAAACCTTCGGGGACGTGGTGGATATCGCCGACTTCATCCACCGCTACCGATGCTCGAATATTGAGTTTGTGGGCAGTGGATTGTATCACCCGGTTTATCCGCTCATTCCGCCGGCCGATTGGGATGCCCAAACGGATTGGTGGAAAGGGCTGGGTCGCCATCTTCTGGGCCGCGACACCTTCAACGGCTTTTGGCCCCCGGAAATGGGTTTCTGTATGGAAATGATTCCCATGCTCGCCCGGCACGGCTTCAAATACGTCCTGGTGGATTCGATGTACCTCAAGCCCAGGCGCGAGATGAGGTGGGAGGAGTTGCGTTACCGCCCTTACCTGGCGCGTTACGGCGGGGCGGAGATCGTGGTGGTGCCCCGTGACCGTGAACTCTCCAACGCGCAACTGTCGGGGCTCGATCCCGGTTGGTTTCAACACGAAGTATACGAGCGCACCAAACACTGCAACTTCCCGGCGTTGGTTACCACCTGGACCGATGGAGAGAACGGCGGCTGGTTTCGCGCCACTCAGGTTGAGTCCGGTTTCTGGGGATTTTTCTACAAACCGATTCTGGACCGCTACCGTGCCGGCACGCTGGGGTTCACGCCGATTCACATCAGTGAGTATCTTCGGCGCTATCCGCCGACCGAAGAGATCGAAGTTCATCGGGGCGCATGGAACACCGAGCATCACTGGGGCGGCGACTTTACACAGTGGACGGGCTCGCTGCTTCAGAAAAAGGGCTTTGATGAACTGAAGAACGCCAGTGCCTACTATTGGCAGGTGAAGCAATGGTTTGACGAACAAAAGGACCGGGTTGCGAATGCGGACGAAGTCCGCGCCCTCGTTGTGCGTGCTTACGATCACCTGCTGACCGCGGAGACGAGCTGTAATTTCTATTGGGGCAGCCGCTGGGTGCATCGCTCCTTCGATGATGTGGAGCAAGCGTATCATCTGCTCGATCTGGCGAAGTCCAGGCTGCCGGGAAATTCAAAAGCGCAATCGAAATGACATCATCCGCACTCACCCGGGTTTCAGACTTGCATGGGTTCGATCCTTGAAGTGCCACCCTGGGATTTGATTCATGTACGTCGTCCAAGTCGCCTCCGAATGCGCCCCGGTCGCAAAGGTCGGGGGATTGGGCGACGTGGTGTTCGGGTTGAGCCGCGAATTGGAGATTCGCGGGCACGCGGTTGAAATCATCCTTCCGAAATACGATTGCCTCCGCTACGACCAGATTCATAATCTGCACGTGGTGTATCAGGATTTGTGGGTGCCGTGGTATGAACGGGTCATTCATACGACGGTCCTTTTTGGGTTTGTTCATGGTCGGAAGTGCTTTTTTATCGATCCGCATTCCGACAACAACTTTTTCAATCGCCGTACCTTCTACGGTCAGGCCGATGATGACCAGCGTTTCGCCTTCTTCTGCCGGGCGGCGCTGGAGTTCATGCTGAAGACGGGAAAGCACCCGGAAGTCATTCATTGCCACGATTGGCAAACGGGATTGGTGCCGGTGCTGCTTTACGAAATGTATCAATACCTGGGCATCACGCATCCGCGCGCCTGCTACACGTTGCACAACCTCCAGCATCAGGGCATCACTCGCGAGCACATCCTGCGGGCCACCGGCCTCCACCGCCACGAGTATTTTTTCCATCAGGACCGCCTGCAGGACAATTTCAATTCCGGGGCCCTCAACCTGATGAAAGGCGGCATCGTGTACTCCAACTTCGTAACCACGGTATCGCCACGCTATCGCGGAGAGATACTCTATTCATCCCAAAACTACGGCCTCGGCCATACCCTCCACATCCACCAGAACAAACTGGGCGGAATTTTGAATGGGCTTGATTACGAAGTGTGGAATCCGGAAATCGACTGGCACATTCCCCGCAATTACCACGCGGGCTGCCTCGACGAGAAGTACGCGAACAAGGCCGCATTACGCCAGCGCTTCTGGTTGCGCGACGCTTACAAACCGATCGTTTGCTTTGTGGGCCGGCTGGATTACCAGAAGGGTTTGTCTCTCGTCGCTCACGCTTCGCATTATTGTCTCGGGAATGGCTGCCAGTTTGTGCTGCTGGGCACGGCGACGGATGAGCGCATTGCCGCGCAATTTCGGGGGTTGAAGCACTATCATAATGATAGTCCGGACTGTCACCTCGAGATCGGCTTTAACGAGGATCTCGCGCATCTTATTTACGCGGGCGCGGACCTGATTATCGTGCCCAGCCTTTTCGAGCCGTGTGGTCTCACGCAAATGATCGGCCTGCGTTATGGCACGGTTCCAGTGGTGCGCGCCACGGGCGGGTTGGCGGATACGGTGTTTGACGCGGATTATGCGGACCAGCCCTATCACGAACGGAACGGCTATACGTTCAACGATTTCAATGAAGCGGGAATCGATTCGGCCCTGCAGCGCGCCATAGGAATGTGGTATACCTATCCGCACTACTTCCGCCAACTGATGGAAAATGGTATGCGTTGCGACTACTCATGGAATTGTCCGGGTCGCGATTATGTAAACGTTTATGATTATATTCGCGCAAAATAGCGGCAGTGCACGAGCGCCATGGCTCTAAGCGGGACGTGTTTGTGCGCGGAAGCGCGCGTTTGACTCCGTGAGCAGCGAGTATTCCCTTGACTTCGAATGGCCCGTTAACCTATAAGGGGCTCGCGAATTCAGAAGTTCGCTCCCAGTTGTTCCTGCAACTAAAAACTGCCGTACTATTTATGATTCCTGCCATCAAACTCCCCCTGGCTCTCATTTCGAGCGCGTTCCTGGCCGTAGCTGCTGAAGCTCAATTTGTAGCTTACGAAAACCTGGATACGACCGCTACCGCGGGCTACTCCGAACCCATGGCGAATAATCCGATCTTTGGCGATGCGTTAAACATGACCCAGGGCGGAAAGCTAAGCACGGTTGGTTTTTCACTCTTCAATTCCACGAGCGCTGGAAATACTGGTTCGATTCTCGCCGGAACGATGGTGATTAAGTTCTATGACAATACCACTCCCTACGCTGGCGGGCTTTTAAGCAATCTGCCTTTGTTGGGAACCGCCACTCTCAACCTGGATTACTCCGGCGATCCGTTGCCGGCGGGATTCTACTTAACTGACTCGTATGACATCAGCGCGTTGAATATTAATGTTCCTCAAAACATATTCATCACGCAGCAGTTTACGATGACGTCAGGGACCAGCACGCGCAACGGAATCGTCGCGTTTAGCAATCCGACGGTGGGGACGAGCCCTGATACTTTCTATATCAAATCTTCCGCGACGCCCGAAGGTTTGTACGGCTTCTCGGACAACCCCAACCAATTTGGGTATCACATTGAGGTTACCATCGTACCTGAGCCTTCCTCGCTCTCACTGTTCGCTTTGGCGGGGCTTGGAGCCGTAATCCTCCGCCGCCGTCGCGATTAACGACGATTATTGATGGCCGCGCAATCAAGGTTGCGCGGCCTTTTTTGTTTGGTCTTCAGTCCCGTTGGGTGACCAGCACAATCCCCTGGCCCGGCCGCAATGAGTAGTGAAATGGCTCGTGGATGTACTCCAGTCGAAACTCGGGCGAAACATCCTGGAGCGGAGCGCCGGCTTGAACGAAATGGCGAAAGGTGTCGGTGTAAAAATCCTGATGCCGCTCTGGATCCTTGTTGAGGATCAACAAGGCTTCACCCTTGTGCTTCGTCGAGGCTTTCCACATCAACAGGACGTTCGGGTTGTTGCAGGGGAATACGTTGACCAGGCTTTCATCGCGGAATACCGGATAGCGGCGCTTGATGTCGTTGACCCTCGTGATGAAAGGGCGAAGATCAGTGCCATTGACTTGCCAATCGTTGGGTGTGGTATTCACGACGTGCAATGGCTTGCGAAAAGCGTACTCAAACCCCATCGGCATCATGACTCCGGCTGAGAACAGCGCCGAAAGCAGGTAACGTTGTTTCAGGGCATCGAGATTGCCGTTGGTTTCTTCAGCCAGACGCGGGGTATCATGGCTCTCTGGAAAACTGATGGAAGGCGCCGTTTCGCGAATCAAGTTGTATTGCTCGATCAACCACCAGCCGTGCATGTCCCACCATTTGGAACTGTTGAACACGTAATCGAATCCGGCGCGCGCGGTGTCCCGAGTCTGATCGGGAGAACAGCCCAGGGTTTCCGCCACAAAACACGCTTCCGGATGGCGCGACTTTACATCCCGGATCAACCGTTGCCAGAAGCCCTGCGGCACCATGTAAGCCGCGTCACACCGGAAACCCTCGAAACCAAGTGCCAGCAGGTGTTCGACCACCCGCACGCAATACTGGAACAGGCCTTCTTTGTCGGTGGACCGTTCGTGATCGAATTGAGCAAGGTCGGCCCATACCACGCGTTCACTGCCGTGTTGGCAGGAGGCATTGGCAATGCGTCCGTTCGGCTCTCGCAGAAACCAATTCGGATGCTCGCGGGTCAGGGGAGAATCGTAGGCGCAATGATTGATGACCAGGTCCGTCATCACTTTGAGGCCGCGCTGCTTGCCTTGACGAATCATGTCCCGCGCCTGGTCGAACAGCGTTCGATGGTCCCCGGGATTGGCGAAAGCGGAATTGATCTGAAAATAATCTTCGATTGAGTAGAGGCTCCGCGAGACGCCGAGCTTTTGGATGGGGTTGAGGTAAACCCAATCAAATCCCATCTCCTTCGCTCGCGCGAAGTGCTGATCCCATTGGGCAAACGGTCCGGCCAGCAACGGAAACAAATTGTACAAAATCATCGCGCTACAGATTCTTCAGCCATGGAAAAATTGCAACCGCGATTTATTCCTGCGGGTAAAGCAGGATGCGATCATGCACGACGACAGCGAGATCATTCCTGCCATCGCCGGTGAGGTCGGCGACGACGGCTTCGCGCGGTTCTGGCGCTTCACCACCCCGGCCGCGAAATGTCTTCTGCTCGAACACCTGCCAGCGGTCTCCCGGAACCAACTTGTGGTTCTGGTCGAAAATCACCAGGTCGAGATGGTTTCTCGAGGTTTCCATAAACACGAGGTCTTTGCGGCCATCATTATCGAGGTCGCCGGAAACCACGTCATTCAGATAACCGTCTTTAATTGGAGTTTCGTAGCCGTCAAGCGTCGTAAATTCCCAGATGTCACCCGAGAGCGGCATCCACGCGATCGCATTGAGACCCAGAAACGCCACACTGTTTGCCGCTTGGCCGCCCCAGGCGACCGCTTGCAGGCTGTTGAACTCGGTGACGGGTAACGTCACGTTGCGTTCGACCTGCCACACCCCTGCCGGGTCACGCACGCAAAGGGTCAGCGCCTTGCGCTCCGCGTCGAGTAAGAAAAGGGCGGGGACGGCGTTTGTGCCGCGGGGAACCGCAGCCGCGCCGATGAGCCGGGAATTGCTGGCGGCACCGTTAATCTGCTCCTTGACGTGAAAAACCCAGCTCGGCTTGTCAGTCTTGAGCGATTCCGTATCCGACTTCAGGACGACGGCGCGAATGAAATTTTTCTGAGTCATCAGTAACTCGGGCTTCCCATCGCCATCGACGTCGGCCACGCTCAACCAGGGTTGTTCGACCACGCCTCCGGGCGGGGCGATGTCTTGCTCATTGAAGTCCTTGCCGGCGACCTGCAGCAGCACTTTCACCTTTTCATACGGCACCAGGGCAATTAAATCGTTAAGCCCATCCTGGTCCAAATCGTGAAACAGTAGCGTTGCCGGGTTGGACTTAAAACTCTCGCTTAACTTTTGCGTCTTGGTCTTGCCGTCGGCGGTGCGAGTGACGAGCAACCGACGGTCGTTGGCATCGAGCACTACCACGGCGAGCGTGGGTTTGGCTTTTGGCTCCAGCGCGCCGACGGCCAGTGAGAGCGGCCGGCCCTCGAGTGGGATTAATTCGGGAAACGCGAGCCGTTCCTTGTCATCAAAGCGCGTGACCCCGACTTGCCTTTCATCGGAACTCAACAGAAAGATTTCCGGCCGACCATCGCCATCCCAGTCCGCCACCGCAATTTCGCTGACGCCGGCAAGAGTTGGAAAGGCCTTTGGTGATGCCAACGAGCCATCGGCTTTTTGCAGATACAGGGAGATTTGTCCCCGCTCGGGTTCGGCTACCAGCAGGTCGGTGCGACCATCGTTATTCACGTCGGCCCATCGCAAGCCGCGTTTGGATTTATCCGTCCGGCCGAGTGCGAGGACCTGGAATTGTCCTTGCTTGAAATCTTCGGAGAGGGCTTCCGCTTGCGTGCGCTTGAATTGAGAGATTTGGGCGCGTCCCGAATTTGCGGTCACCGAGGCGAGGTAAGTTTGATGGCCTCCCTCAAGCTGGTCGCCCCAATAGGAATGAATCGGCGGCAGCTTGAAATAGATTTCCGGACCCAGTTGCCCATCGGGCTGTTGCAGCCGGAAACGGAACGGAGTCGGACTGTCGAAGTTCACGAATAACAGATCTTTCCGACTGTCGCCGTCGATGTCGATCACCTGCACGGAGCGGACGAGGCTGGAGAGCGGAATTTTTTCGGCTTCGCCCAGCGTGTGCTCGGCATTTTGAGTGATGAGATAGGCGTGATTTTCCGCCAACAAGACCAGGTCGGGCCGCCCATCCCCATTGAGATCGCCCGACGTGAGAGCGTTTTGACTCAATTGGCCATCCTCAATCGCCCACCGTTTCGGCGCGCTCCAGGTGTTGCTGCCCTGGTTGTAAATGACGATCAACTCTTTGGGTTCACCGTAGTAAGCGATGTCCGGGCGTTCATCCCCGTTCAAGTCCGTAACCACCATGCCGCTGATGCGCTTCTCCGAGGGAATCGAGTCCACCTGGAAGCGCGCGTCCGGGGGAAGCTCGTTCAATTCTCGTTTCGTGCTCGATTTGGCGGGAGCATTCGTCTTGCCGGTACGGTTGTAGAGCAAGTTGATTTTCGAGCGCGAATTGTTGACGAGCACCAGGTCCTTCAAACCGTCGCCATCAATGTCCGCGGCATGGAGCAAACCGATTTGGCTGTCGATGGGGAAAATCTCGGGGCCGGTGAACCCAAAACGATTCGTGGCGTTCTCGGCCTGACTGGAAATCAAAACAGAAAAAAGCACTGTCCCGGCAACGCGAGAAAAGACATTCAACGTATTCATCAGCGCGCGCAACGTGCCATTGGCAACCGGAGTTGGCGAGAATTATTCACCGACGAAGTGTGCCACGACCCGGCGCGAATGCGGTGCTTTACGGTGTTCCCAGAGATAGATTCCCTGCCAGGTGCCCAGGACCAGTCGCCCACCGCGCAACGGAATGCCAAGATTTACGGTCGTCAGCGCCGTGCGAACATGTGCCGGCATGTCGTCGTCCCCTTCGCAGGTATGAATGAAGAGGGAATCTCCGTCCGGGACGAGCCGTTTGAAAAAGCGTTCGAGGTCACCCCGCACATCCGGGTCCGCATTCTCCTGGATGAGCAATGAAGCCGACGTATGACGCAGGTGAAGCGTAATCAGGCCATCAGTAAACTTGTTTGCGGCAATCCACGATTCTACTTCGTCAGTGAAGTCGTAAAGCCCGCGCCCGCGAGTGCTGATGGTCAACTCATGGAAGGATTGTCGGAGCATCGTCAGCTGCGGATACCAAAACGAACCAGTTCAGTTTGTTCAGCGCGAATCATTTTGCGGCTGATTCCTTTTTGCTGAACAGCTTTTCCAATTCCTCGTTTTTGGGATGACCGGCGGCCAGCGCTTTCTGGTAATGCCACCGCGCGAGTTCAATTAACGGCGGTGTTTGCGTGGCGTAAATCACCGCCAGATTGTTGTGCGCGCTGCCATAGGTGGAATCGATCTGGATGGCTTTGCGCAACGCTGTTTCCGCCGGACCGCGCAGGCCTTTCTGGCTTAGCGTGACGCCCAGATAGTTTTGAATCTCGGCGTTCTGCGGAATCGCTTTGGCGGCGCGGCTCAGCGCCTCAAGAGCTTCATCGTACTTTTCTGCCTGGTACTTAATCTTGCCGAGCGTGGCGAGGTTGTAGCCGTCGTTCGGCTCCGCTGCCAACGCTTGTTGGATACTCTTTTCGGCCGCATCCAGTTTCCCGGCCTCCATCTGAATGGTCGCCAGATTCGCGAGCGCGGTCGTATTACCCTCCTCCTGGCGCAGAATGTCGAGATAGTGCTGCTCTGCCTTGGCGTAATCCCTGGCGGCAAAGTTACGCTGCGCTTCAGCGGCGAGAGCGGCGCTGCTTGCGGATAAGGTTCGGGCGACTTTTCGTTTTGGGTCGGGGGTGTAGGCAATGGCTTTGGAACTTTCGGTTTGAAATAACGCGAGTTCTTCGGGGGAGTAAGGAACAGCACGCGCTTCAAACACCTCCACTTGGGCACGCAAGCCGGTCACCTCTTTGGTGAGTTGATCGACTTTGGCGACGAGTTCCTTGCTGGCACTGTTAGTCGAGGCGGAGGCAACGGACTTCGTGAGGCGAGTTTCAAGCGCCTGCTTTTCGAGGCGCAGAACCTGGGCATCCGATTGGAGTGCGGCAATGCGGGCTTCTGCCTCAGTCGCACGTTTCGTTTCATCCGCGGTGGGAACGGCGGCTTTGCTTTGGGTCAATTGTTGCTTCAATATGGCATTCTCTTCGCGAAGGGCCTCAGCGGCGGCGGCACTGATCGTGAGTTGGTTGATGCGTTCCTGCAAAGTGGCTTTCTCCGTGGTGGATTGACTGATCGCCGCATCGAGGCGTCTCTGCAACTCCTGTTGTTCCGCCAACAACACGTTAGCGCGCGCGGACTGGTTGGTCAGTTTCTCGTTGGCTTGAGCCAGCAGGTTCTTCAATTCCTCAATCTGCTTCGCATCCGCGGCGTTCCCGGGTTTGGCCTTCTCCGCGTCGAGGCTGGTTTTAAGAAGAGTGTTTTCCTTAAGCAGGGATTGAATTCTGTCCTGTGCTTTCGCCAGCTCTCGTGGGTCGGCGGCGGCGGGTTGGGTCGCGAGAGCCTCCTTTAGTTTCGCTTCGAGCAGGGCCTTGTCCGCCTGCAATCGAGCTATCGTATTTTGCAAATCTGCGACATCGGGGTTGAGGGATGGTGGAGCGGGAGTTGGTGCATCTTCAGGCTTTACACTTGCGGCTGCAGTAGCAGCTGGAGCGTTTGACGGAGGAAGGGCTTTCTTTACAGGCGCAGGGGACGACGCCGTGCTCGGACCCGCTTCAATTTTCTCGGCGATGTAGCTGAGCCGGTAACTGACGACCTTGGGATTCCAGGTGGGATTGAACTTCTGGATGCGCTGGAGCGCCGATTGCGCTTCGAGATATTTGGGAAGGGCTTGGGTGAATTGGCCATTGCCGTTCAACGCATCGGCCTGCTGAATCAGATTGTAGATGCGGACGTATTGCTCCTCCGAACTCTGCGCGCGAACGCTGAGCGACACTGCGAGGAGCAGCGCGGCGAGCAAAGTGGTTAAACGACTCATGCGCACATTTTAGTCGCCACCGCGTCGCCTTGGCAATGATTTGGGTGCGGAAATTGACACGGCCACGCGGTCTTGTTAGCGTTTGGCACGATTGGGGTCTGTGATGAACTCAATTCTGAACCAACATGTGCTCGTGTTGAACCGGCTGTGGCAGGCCGTGAATGTCTGCACTGCCCGCCGCGCGCTCACGCTGCTGTTTCAAGGTCACGCCCAGGTGGTGCTCGACAACGCCGACGGCTCGTTTCAAACCTACAATTTCGAGGCCTGGCACGACTTCTCGCAACAATCGCCGCATCCCGAGTCGGTTCACACCATTTCGTTTCGCATCCGCCTGCCGCGGGTGATTCTGTTGCTGGCTTACGACCGGCTGCCGAAGAAGGAAGTGAAGTTCACGCGCCACAACATTTTCGAGCGCGACCGCAACACGTGCCAGTACTGCGGCCATGTCTTCGACCGGAAAGACTTGAATCTCGACCACGTGATCCCGCGCGACCGTGGTGGCCCGACGACGTGGGAGAACATTGTCTGCTCCTGCATCGAGTGCAATACGCGCAAGGCGAATCGCACGCCGCAGGAAGCCGGCATGCATCTCATCAAGAAGCCGAAGCGGCCGAAGTGGCGTCCGTTCGTGCAGATCAATTTCAGCCTTTACCAGCACGATAGCTGGAAGCACTTCATTGATCTGGCGTATTGGAACGTCGAGTTGGGTGAAGATGTAAACTAGTTCCGCGCGGGGCTGCCTGGTGGGTCAGGTATGTGGCAAACCTACATCTTTGGAATGCATTGGAAGCATCAAGGGAAGATGTATTACGACGAGCTTTCGGCAGAGTCGGAGGAAGAAGCCGCCGGGTATTTCATTGATCAATGTCGTGATGACGTCACCCTGGTTCGCGTCGAAGTGGTTGGGCCTGACGAAGGCGGTGTTCGTGAACATGCGCATTCACCGTTTTCACCATTCGATCCAATGCGCGCGCGTAGCCGTTTGGATGCTGATGAAGATGCGAGGTAATGATTTCGCGTTTGATCAATCCAACGGCACCGCTTGTTTCTGATCGACTTATTTCGCCGTCCAACCCGTATCAACATGACAGCCGAAGCACTTCATTGATCTGGCGCATGGGAATGTGGAGTTGGGTGAATATGTAGGGTAGGCAATTGCGATTTCCGATCTCGCGGTTCTTGCGTCCTTGGTTATCCATTCACTTCATTGAATGCCGCCGCTGGTCTGCGCCCAGAATCACGTCCCGTAGTAGGGACATCTGAGAATAGCCCGGCGCTTCAGCGCCGGGTTGCATCCCCCCAAATCCACAAGTCCCGAAGGGACGGCTGAAATGCTTTGATTTGTCCTCCGGGAAATGACCGCCCCAATGGTGAATCAACGTGATTCAGATGCGCCCTACTTCGCCGTCCGCGCCGCTTCAATCATCTCCCAGAACTTCGGATTCTGCTGAAGCGCCTGGTCTTCCTCCACCTTGAGGCCGGAGCGATAGAGGAAATCTTTGAGCGTGTTGCGGCTTAAGATGCGATGCACCAGCACGCCGAGTTCGTGCCGCTCAAAGTAAACGCGGAAGTCGCCAATGCGGAAGCGGTGCAGGATGCGTCCGCCGCGTTCCAGTTTGCCGAAGTCATCCAGTTCCGTGCCGATGACCTGCTGAGGCAGTCCGCGAAACTCGCCGAGAATGTGAAGTTGCAATTCCTTGGGCATGCGCGCCAGTTCAGCGGCGCTGGTCGGCGTGAAAATGATTTGGAACGGAGACATCTTCGCTAAGCGTTAGAACGGTGGCAGGGTAGGGGAGAACCGTCGGCAAAAGCACGACAAAAATAAACTGGTCCGACCAAAGTGCGCGTTCGGTGCTGTGTCGCGCAGATTTGCAATCTGCTGTATCGCGGATTTTCAATCCGCAGGCACTCGCCCTGTGAGCTGCCGATAGAGCTTCGAGCGTCATCCGTAGCCCTGTGACGTCTCACGTGCATTGGTGTGACGGGCGGCAGCCGAATGCAATTCGGCGATACGGCAGATTGTAATCTGCGCTACGGTTGGCCCCTGTCGCTCAGGTGCAGAAATATCCCCTTCTTGTTGGCCACAATCACGTCAGGACGTTTATCACCGTTTAGGTCAGTGGCCGTGACTTGCGTTCCGATACCGGAGTCATTGTCGATTGGGTGCGGGATGAAGCTGACTTTCCCGTCCGTGCGCTTGAGTTCAAACCAATAAACCACGGCGGGCGCGTCCGGTTCGACGTCGCCCACAGGACCATGCGCCCAAAAGCGTTTGCCCGTCAGGATGTCCTTTAAGCCGTCGCCATTCATGTCTACCAATTCCATGGCGTGAAGCTGACTGAAGCGCACCGCGTCGAGGCTCGTATCGGGAGTGGGCGACATAATGACGTGCTGTTGCCACGTGATGTCGCCGTTGGCCGAGCGGGATTGGCGATTCCAGACCAGACCATAAAGATGGCAGTGCCATGAGTTGATGACGTCATTGAGGCCGTCCCCATCCACGTCGGTGACGAGCATTTGCGCGGCGGCCTCGGCGAACTTGTAGGGGTGAAACTTCCAGGGCGAGTCAGTATTTACATCGGCTGGTCTTTCCCACCAGCCAGCCGCTTCGACCAAATCCATCCGGCCGTCACCGTTGATGTCGCCAGCGCCGATGCCATGGGTGAAGCGCTGAAATCGCGAATCCTTCGGCGACACGGCGCGGAATTTCCAGGGTTCATTCGGCTTTGCCGGGTCAAACGTCGCGTAGCCCAGATGACCCTCGTTGTTGAGGATCAAATCAGGACGACCATCGCCAGTCACGTCGGCGAGGCCGGGCGACTCGTTTCCGACCATGGAATAGGCAAGATGCTTCTGCCAGTGGCCGGATTTGTTCTGCGGATTTTCATACCAATAACCTTCAGCCCCGGGGAACGGCACGTAGAACACGTCCGTCCAGCCATCGCCGTTGAAGTCCGCAGTGTAGGTCAGGAAATTATCCGAGTAACCGTGCGGATCAAACTTGGCGGGCGGACGGATTTCATTCTTTTGTTGAAAGTCAGGTCCGGCAAACCAGAACGGGCCGGCAACCACATCCAATTTACCGTCGCGATTAAAGTCTCCGTAGTAAGCGCCTTCCGCGTAGAAGTCGGCAGACAACTGGATTTTCTTGAACGCCGACTCTGACTCGCCGCCGTGCGGATCGAATCGAAGCCCGTTGATTTCCGAACCGCTGGCGTTCTTGATTGTCACAGCCATCCCGCATCCGGCAGTGGATTGCGTGACTTTCGCAAACAAATCGTTCCAGCCTTCGCGGAGCTTGCCCCTGGCTCGATCCTGACCGGGGGTTAAACCGCGAACGGCATTGTTGGTGTGAATCAATTCGCCGTTCAGCCAGAGCTTGATTCCATCATCCGAGCCGATTTCAAAAAGCGCATCCTGAGCCGCTGGAGCAAAGACGCGAGTCTTCAAATACACAGCGCATTGATCGCCACCGGCGATCCCGAGCAAATCCACTTCGCCACGTCGGGAGAGGTCCGCAGTGCCGGGTGCTCGCCACCAGACGATGACGTTGGTGCCGGGATTGCGCCGCTCTGGTGGGAACACGATGTCGAAGAGGTCCATGGCTTCCTTGCCGCGGCGACGGTAAGGTCCGCTGGCGAGCCAGCCCGAATCAAACTGCTTCAGGATGGATTTTGCCTCGGCTTGAACATTGGCCGTGCTGCCATTGGTGGCGAGGTTCTGCAAGGCTGTGGTTGCGGCGGTTGGTTCCGCAGCCAACAGCGCTTTGGCGATTCGTGCGCACGCGACTTCGGCTTCCGCTTTGATGCCCGGTTCGCCGCAAGCAGTTCGCGCGAGTTGCAGCGACTCGAGATTGGGCGCCGTTGCCAGCGAAGACAGGATCAATCGCTTGTCTTCCGGTCGAGCGGCGAGCGCGTAGGCGGACTTAAGTAGCTGCACTCGTCGAGTGCTTGGGAAGTTCGCATCGTTCTCTCCAATGAGTCGAACGTAGCCTTCCAGTGCCAATGCGCGGAGACCTGGTTCGGGTGCTGATTTGGCGAGTTCCAGAAGCTCGGGCATCAGTTGCGGATCGCGCGAATTGCACAGCGCCCGGGCAGCGCTGGTTCGGACAACTTCGTTAGTATCTTTCAGCGCCGCGCGAAGGCCATCGCGCAAACGAGCATCGGCAAAAAACGCACTCACTTGCAACAAGGCGACGCGTGTCGGCACGTTGATGTGGTTCAATGCCTGAGCAATTGAAGAGACGTTGAGCTTTTGTCCGGTGGGCGTCCGGTCCGCGAGAGATTCAAAGACACTTTGTATTTCTGCGCGCGACGGGTCATCCTTGGCGTCTTCCAATAACTTGACGAGCGTGGGTAAGTGCGAGCCATCAGCGAGTTGGTCGAGTCCACGCAACGCCGTTCTGCGTGTTTGGGCGTTCCCCGTGCTCGCCAACTCCAGCAGGCGCGGCGCAGAAGATTTATCCATTCGCGCTGCGAGGGCTCGGATCAATTCGACCTGAACTGCTGGATTCGCCGACGACAACTGTGCGATCATTGCCTCGGCAATTTCACCGCGCCTTAGCTCCGTTAGCGCCACTCGGGCTGCCTTTTGTTCCGTCGCTTCCGGCGATGCCGCAGCATCGGCGAGCAGCGAGATTGAGGAAACATCGCCCAGCGTTCCGAGTGCGGTCAGTGCCGCCACTCGCACGTTCGGCTCAAGGCTTTTTGCCATGGCAAGAACCGCTGGTGCGGCAGCCACGTCACCGCGTAATTGGAGCAACCTGACCAATGCGGCCTGCACCGGTGGTGACGTGGTGGTCAGGAGATTCGTAAACGCAGCGGTTGCTTTGGGGTCTTGAATTTCAACCGCCAGCCGGAGCGCGGCTGATTGATGGGCTGAATCTGTCCCTGCAATCCCATCACTGACCAGTTTCAGTGCTTCGTTGGCTTCGGCGGCGCGAATGAGTCCCGCGTAAGCCGCGGTGCGAACGCCTTCCTTCTCCGTGGCGTTGTCGAATTGCTGATAGATTTTGCGCGCTTCCGCTCCCTTGCCAGCGGCCAGCAATTGCGACGCGCCATTCAGCAACGCGTCCACCGTTGCGCTGCGCAGAGGTCCAGTGGCTTTCCCGAGTGCTTGCTGCAATTCCCGGATGGCATCGTTGCTTCCGGTTTGGCCGAGGGCTCGAGCAGCGGCAGTTGCAACGAGAGAATCGGAGTCGGTCAAAAGTTGCGCTAGATCGCCGGTGGCGGGTTGGTAGCGTTTTTCGCCCAACGCGTGAATGACTGCCGCCTTGGCGTTGCCGGATGTTGTTTTGAGCGCGGCCCGCAAGGCGTTGCCAGCTTCTGGTGCAGGCATGGTCTCCAGCACATCGCAGGCGGACTGATAGAGATGTTCGTGGGTCAACAGCGCTACGAGGGCCGGGACTGACTTCGTAGTGCCAGTCAGCTTTAGCTTGCGGCAGGCGTCTTCCTTTTCAGGAACGGGCGCGTTGGATTGCAGGACTTGAATCAGTCGAGTTTCGTCCGCGGTCTGCGCCGCCAGATCGCCGGCTACGAAGCAAGTGATGAGAAGCGCCCCAAGAATGTGAAGTTTCATTTCAATCGAAGTTAAATGACCCAGGGAGTGCGGAACGTGGTGCTCAGCAGACGATTTGCCTCGTCATCTTTCGCGAATTGTTCCTGTTGCGGATCCCATTTCAACGGGCGCTGGAGTTGGAGGGCGATACCGCCGAGCAACACGGCACTGATGGAGCGATGCGCCGTCTCAACATCGCAAATGGGCGACTGACGGGTGCGCACGCAATCGAGGAAGTTGCCGGAGTGACTGTCGCTGCGATAAAGGCGCGGACCTTTGGGATCGAGCGGCATTTTCAGAACGGCCGGGTCGTGAGCGATAAGGTTTTCACGATCCACCGCAATCCAACCCCTCGTGCCCACGAAGCGGGCACCGCCGGTCGAGCCCGTCGAATCGCCGGGGAAATGTTGTGCGTGAACGACGACACCGTTGGCATAGCGATATTGGAGCACATCCTTTTCGAAAAACATCTCGACGGGCCCGGAACGATCCGCGTCCAGCGCCCATTGAATGATGTCGTAATGGTGTGGCCCCCAATTGATGTCACCGATGCCGCAGAACATGTGAGCATTCGCCACGCCACCATATTCCTGCCACGGCGCTGGACCAAGAGCGAGATCCCAATCCAGTTCGGGCGGCACAGGTTTTGGTGGGCCGTAACGCTTCCATTCGAACGAGCCGCCGGGCCGACAGGCGTAAACTTCCTTGAGTTCGCCAATGGCACCGTTGCGAACCAGTTCGCAAGCGCGACGGAATTTGCCGCCATATTCGGAGCGTTGTTGCGTGCCGGCCTGGAAAACGCGGGCGTAGCGCAACACCGTTTCCTTGATCACCTGGCTTTCGCGAATGGTAATGGCGACCGGCTTTTCGCAGTAAATATCTTTTCCAGCCTTCGCCGCTTGAATGGCCATCACACCGTGCCAGTGGACCGGCGACGCGATGAGCACGGCATCAATGTCTTCGCGGGCGAGCACGTCGCGATAATCTCGATAAGCTTCGCAGGAGCGATAGTTGCCTTTGCCAAAAATCTCAGCGTAGTTCTCATTAACCCGCCGGGTGGCGTTGTCGCGACGATCCTTCCACGCGTCGCAGACGGCGAGCACCTGAACATCGCGCCGCGCGGAGTAGCCGCCGGGCACATAGGTCCACGCGCCGCCGAGCAAGTGTCCGCTGCCTTGTCCGCCCACGCCAATGAAGCCCATGGTGATGCGTTCGCTCGGCGCGCGTGCGCCCCCTCGCCCCAGTGCAGAGGCGGGAATGATGGTTGGCGCAATCACCGCCGCGCTGACGGCAGTTGCGGTTTGTCGCAGGAATTGGCGGCGAGTTGTTGGTTTCATTCTGGGAAAACTCATTGTGTGATGCGGAACAAACGGCCATCGCCGGGCGCGAGTTTCACTCGCATTTTGGTGGGGCGATCATCCTTCAGCTTTCTGGGCGGCAGCCATGTGCCGGAGTTCCGGTCGCGTTCTTGAATATGTTTGCCGGCAAATGAAATGGTCGCGGTGGCCTGGGCGGCGTCGCGGTAGTTTCGGTTCACGATCATGAAAGCCGTTGGTTTGTTTGCCGTGCCGAACAAGCCGACAACAAATTCGCCTTCGCTGGTGATCTGGACCGGGCAGTTGGTTGGAATGGCTTCCGCGCCGTAGGGAAGGGGAGCAGTTTGATAAGCGCCGAGCGAGTCCCACTCCATCAGCGCTGGACCGAACGCGGCGATTTCCTTGTTGAGTGCGACGACATTCGTCAGCAGCGGCATTGGATTTCCGTCCATGTAAAGACCGTTGTAAGCCGGCGGCCCCCAATAGGTGAAATAGCTGATGCCGCGTCCGCCATAAGCCATCGTGGTGAAAACGAGCCAACGCAGCTCGTTTCCGTTGGGCAATCGCCAGTGTTTCTCGATGGTGTTCGCCTGAATGATGTTGAGGAAAGGCCGCTTGGCTTCGAGCGCGGCGAGCCGAATCAATCCCAGGTTCAGGAAGTATTGTTTGCCGTCGGTCGGCGAACCGTCTTTGGCGCCTTTGAGGAAATGGTAATGGTCGTAACTGATCAGGTCGGGCTTCACGATCTCGATGAATTGCTTCACGTGTTCGCGATAACGGAGCACCGTTTTGTCGCTGGTGTTGACTCCCGCGAAATCAGTGGGATAACCGACCTTCGCGCGGTCCGCCGCGTCGGCGCTCACGCCGAGTTGCTGCTCGTTTGCGTAGGTGGGATACAGATTGATGTAGGCGAAATGCGCCGGGTCGCGCTCGCGCAGGTAGGCGACGAGCTTGCCCAAAGCGGGAAACGCTCCCGAGCCGGGTTCGTCCGTAAGGTAATACGCTTCAAGTGCCGGGTGCTTTTTGACTCGGTCAATCAAGGCATCGAGTTCCGCCCGCTTGGTGGCGTCGCTCAACGTTTCCGGTTTGAGCAGTTCGCTGGTCAACATGGCGCGGAGGCCGTGTCGTGCGGCGACGTCGAGGCCTTCCACGGGAGTCCAGGTCAGGTTGAAACCTTCCTGTGCCACGCGAGCGAGGTTTGTGTCCGTGGCCGGTGGAGGACACCAAAAGGTGATAAGAAAACGGTCCTGTTTCCAGGCTTCGGCTGCAGTTAGGGCTGGTATCGTTGGGGAGAAAAGAACGGCAAATAGCAATGATTTAAATGTCTGTTGGCAACTTCTCATTCAACGTATGGGTTTTAAAAGGTACGCAGTTAGAATGACGTTGGCCTAGAAGAAAGTTATCAAAAAGTTGGATGTATCTGGCAGTGTCGAGTCGTTAAGCCGGATGGCTCACGCTGGCCAGACAAAGCGCGCCAATCGGGACGGCGTCTTCACCCAGCCTGGAAAGAACGACGTTTGGCCCGGGTGCGAATGCTTCCATGATGAAAGCGCCGAGTGCGCTCTCGACTCCGGCGCGTAACGGCTCGCCGACGCCGGACAATCCACCGCCGAGAACAATGACCTGCGGATGAAACAGGTGAACGACGTGCGAGAGGCCAAACGCCGAGTCTTCGCAGATTTCAGTCAAGAGGCGCTGCGCTGCTTGATCGCCTTGAGCTAAGGCTGCAGCCAGGTGCTTTGCTTCGCCGCCATGGTCGCTGCCAATTAACCGGGCAAGCACACCGTTGGGCTCAATAGTTTTCAGCTCACGAAGCCGCGCATCAACTGCCCAACCGGAGCAGCGGGACTCGACTGTCGTTCCCTTTCGGTCCAGGCGCACATGGCCAATCTCCGACTCACCGGGAGTTGTACCGTGGTAGATTCTGTCCTCAGCGACCAGGCCGCCGCCCACGCCACTGCCCAGCGTGACGTAGAAAACCGGATTCAATCCAACACCCGCACCGCATCGCGCTTCACCGAGCGCCGCCACGTTGGCGTCGTTATCCACATGCACTGGTGCGTTCACCTGTTCCTGCAACCAACCGCTGAGATCAAACTCCGACCACCCGGCAATCTGATGAGAGCGGCAGATCTTTCCCGTGCGCCAATCCACCGGCCCACCGAAGCCAACGCCGACAGCGTCAATTGAGCCCAGCGCAAGTAATTCCGGAATGCTGCGAGCAATCTGATCGCGAATCCCCGCCGCACCACTCTTCGGATCAACCTTCAATTTGCGTCGCTCACGAATGCTCCCGGTCTCGTTGCCTAGAACGAGCTGCAGTTTCGTTCCGCCGATTTCGATGCCGAGAATGTTCATGGCGCAGTCGTTCAGATGGAATACTTCGCCACGATCCAATCGGGAATCGCCTCCGCGCGACCGGTCTTAAGATTGACCATCGTGTAGTGAAACCAGCCATCACTGACGAGTTTGCCCGTCTTTTGCTTCAGGATGGAAAACTCCACCTTCACGCCATCCTTGAAGATCTCGGCGATGTGCGTTTGCACCTTGAACCATTCGCCCAGGCCCAGCGGGCGCTTGTATTCGACGTGCGCCGTCCGGATGACCCACCCGAAGCCGAGCTGAATGAATTCTTCCATCGGCATTTGGTAGCAGCGCGCCATCTGGTCGTAACGCGCCGCGAGCACGTAATCGAGGTAGCGACTGGAATGAACATGCTGGTTCATGTCCATGTCGTCGGGGCGCACCTGCATCTGGGTTTCAAAAGTGGTTCCGGTCATAGCTGGGTTTTAACTGCGCGTTCTCCAAATGACAGCGTAATTCCGTGAGGAAGTCAGCTTTCAAATCTAAGTTCACGGGTGAGAGGAGCGATGTTCCGTGGTAGCGCAGAATTGAATTCTGCTGTATCGCCGAATTGCATTCGGCATGGCGTGAATTCTGCCAAGCGTGTTGAAGTTGGTGGGGGGTAGCGGATTGAAAATCCGCGATACGGCAGAGTGCAACTCTGCGCTACTGCCCTCAGTTCCAGTCGCACCCATTCACATCGTGGTTGACACCGTCGGTCCGTCGCGGCTCTTTATGCGGACTTGAAAGCTCTGAATTTGAAACCCGCCAATGCTCTCGGTCGGCTGCTGGTCCTGGTGATAACCGGTCTGCTGGTCTATCCCGCAGCCGCCGCGAAGCTCACAGCGCTGGATCGCTACGTGGCCGCGCCGGACACAAACTTCAGTTACCGGCTCGTGAACACGATTCCCGCGACCGGTTACACCACGTTCGTCCTGGAGATGCACTCGCAAGCGTGGCTCACCACCAACGAAGTCAATCAGCCCGTCTGGAGGCATTGGCTGACGATTGTGAAACCGGACGAGGTGCAAAGTTCCACCGGGTTGCTGTTCATCACGGGCGGGTCTCTGGAGCGGCCCGCGCCAAAGTCGATGGATGGCAATCTCCTGCACATTGCTCAGGCGACCAAGACCGTCGTGGCCGAGTTGCGGGGTGTGCCCAATCAGCCGCTGGTGTTTGCGGGAGAATCCAAGGGGCGTTCGGAAGATTCCTTGATCGCTTACACCTGGGACAAGTTCCTTCGCACCGGCGACGAAAAATGGCCGGCGCGATTACCGATGACCAAGAGTGCGGTGCGCGCGCTGGACGCGGTCACGGGGTTCTGTGCTTCCCAGGAAGGTGGCGGGACCAAGATTGATTCGTTCGTTGTGGCCGGGGCATCGAAACGCGGTTGGACCACGTGGACCACGGCGATTGTGGACCGACGAGTCGTCGCGATCATTCCCATCGTCATCGACATGCTCAACCTGGAACCGTCCTTCAAGCATCACTATCAGGCTTACGGCTTCTGGGCGCCGGCCGTGAATGATTACACCGAGCAGGGAATCATGGATTGGACCGGCACGAAGGAATACCGGGCTTTGTGCGAGATTGAAGACCCGTACGAGTATCGCGACCGGCTTACCATTCCGAAATTCCTCATCAATGCCTGCGGCGACCAGTTCTTCCTGCCCGACTCGTCGCAGTTTTATTTCAACGACCTGCGCGGGCCGACGTATCTCCGTTACGTGCCGAATGCGGACCACTCGTTGAGGAACTCCGACGCGGCGCAAACCTTAGGCGCCTGCTATCAAGCCGTGGTGCGCGGCGCAAAGCTGCCGCGATTCAATTGGAAGTTTGCCTCGGACAACTCGATTCAAGTTACAGTCGAGGACCAGCCAATGGAAGTGAAGCTGTGGCAGGCGAATAACCCCAAGGCACGCGACTTCCGGCTCGACACGATTGGGCCCAGTTGGACCAGTTCAGTAATCCGGCCCCAAAGCGACGGCACATTGGTCGGCAAGATTGAAACGCCAACCAATGGTTGGTCTGCGTTTTTCGTGGAGTTGACGTTTCCGAACGTCGGTTCGTTCCCGCTCAAGTTCACCACTGGCGTGCGCGTGTTGCCGGACACGCTGCCGTTTCCGCCGCCAGCCGGACGCAAACCCAAGTAGTGGCGAACTTGCACTGACATGAGAAAGGTGACAGTAAGAACGCTGAGGTTGGTGGCCTTGATTGGCCTGGCCATTGTGTTGTTGGTGGATTTGATATCGTCGCTTCGAGTAACCGGCGGATTGGGTCTTGGCATCGTGTTGTTGATCGTCATGGCGCTTGCAGTCGGATTGACGGCGCTCGTGTTGATGCCGGAAGCGGCGGGAGCATTACTTCGCAATAAGGATCTGCTCTTGCCGTTTGCGCTCACCCTGGTTGTTGGCAAACTGCTGGAGTGGATCAGCGCGGCCCAATTCCTCGGTACAACGCTCAAGTCGTCACTGCCGCTCAGGTTCATCAGCGTGAGCTTTCCGATTTCGTTGATGTTCGTTCTCCACATTGCTTTGGCCATTGCGTATGCAACCTGGATGACCGCTGCGTTGCTGGATTTCGTGCGAACCGGAAACAGCGATCCGGTGCGCGCGCTTTCCGAAGTCCCGAAGCGATTCTCACGAATAATGGGTTTGGAGTTCATTGGTTGGGTCATTGTGATGGTTGTTACCTCAATGCTGCTCCAGTTAATGCCATTGATGGGTGGCTGGGCGTTGTTACCAATGGCCGCTTTCGGGGTGATGTGGAATTTCGCGACGGCTGCAGTGTTGCCCGCGGGGTTTGCAATGGAGGGCGGTTTCTGGCGCTCGTTTCGAGCCGGAGTTGGCGCCAGCCTTGGTTATCTGAGCAAATGGTGGTTGCTCCTGCTGGTGCAAATGGCCTTGCTTGGATTGGTCTTCTATTACCAGAGCAGCAGTGGTGGAAACACCAACGTGAGTTGGAGTGTCAATGTGTTTTGGACCGGAGGCTACGAGGATGAGTGTCGATGGTATGGCAAGCTGGCCGAAGTCATGCACGCGCCGAAGCTGCCCCTGGCGAATACGCTGCTGACATTACTCTTCGGTGGGTTCGCCATCGCCATCAAACTCGCAATCGTCCAGCGCTTGCAACCGACCGCGCCATCGCCAGAGTTGACGAATTCTTAAGCTGTTCGCGGATGACTTGCTTCGGAGGCGGAATCGAAGTTAATCTGTCGGCATGAAGCACGCCTTTCTTTCTGCCAGCCTTACTCTTGCCGCTGTCGCCGCGTTCGCTGACGCTCCTAAACTCCCCGGCGTTGGTGAGGCGATGCAGAGGGCGATTCAAAGCAACGAAATCGCCGGCGCGGTTACCGTGGTAATGGCGAAAGACAAAACATTGCATTTCGAGAACACCGGTTTCGCGGACGTTGCCACAAAGCGCCCAATGACGCCGGATACGTTGTTTTGGATAGCGTCGATGACCAAACCGGTCACGGGCGTGGCGGTTCTGATGCTTCAGGACGAAGGCAAACTCAGCGTGACTGATCCAGTCGCGAAGTACCTTCCCGAGTTTGCCAATCTGAAGACTCCTTCCGGCAAACCAGCGAACCTGACGATCTCGCAGATCCTCACGCACACATCCGGCCTCGGGGAGGCGCGCGGCGACGCGGCGCGACAGGCCAAAACGCTGGCGGATCTCGTTCCGCTGTGGCTGGCCGCGCCGATGCAATACGAACCCGGAGCGAAATGGCAATATTGCCAGAGCGGAATCAACGCCGCCGGACGCATCGTTGAAGTCGTGAGCGGTATGACCTTTGACGTGTTTCTGCAAAAACGACTCTTTGATCCGCTGGGTATGACCAACACGACTTTCTATCCAACCAGCGACCAGCGTGCGCGACTCGCCACGGCTTATTCGAAGAACCGGGATTCCGGCCTGCTCGATCCGGTGCCGCCGCGACCGGAGTTTGGTCCGCGCGGCCGTCCGCCTCAGGGCAACGGCGGGCTTTACTCCACCGCGCCGGATTACGCGCGATTCTGCCAGATGTTGCTTAACGGCGGCACGCTTGAGGGGCGTCGCTATTTGAGCGCTGCGGCGTTGAAGTTCCTTTCCACTCCGCAGACGGGCGACATGCCGACAGGTTTCTTCCAAAATGACACTTACGGAAATCGCGGTAAGAATTACGGCTGGGGCATCGGCACGTGCGTTCTGCGCACGCCGCACGAAGGAGTGGCGGAGATGCTGTCGGCGGGGAGCTACGGGCACGGCGGAGCCTGGGGCACGCAGGCGTGGATTGATCCGATCAAAGGCGTCGCCTACGTCCTGATGGTGCAACGAGCCAACTTCCCGAACAGCGATGCCAGTGAGGTGCGACGTGAATTTCAGAAAGCTGCGGCTGGAGCGTTGGCCAAGGGCCGGTGATTTTGTCGTTGCCGCATGAGAGTCAAACTGGCGTACGGCGAGGGCCATCTGGAAGTTCCGTTCCCTGACAGTTGCACCACCGTAATCGAGCCAACGCACAAGCCGGGACTGTCCGATGAGCGCGCTGCCGTCATCGAGGCGCTGACGAATCCCATCGCCGCGAAACCTCTGCGGGAGCAGCTTCAACCTTCAAGTCGCGTAACAATCGTATTTACCGACATCACTCGCGCCACGCCGAATCATGTTTTGATTCCGTGGTTGCTGGAACACATATCATCGGTAGTGCCTCGCGAGAATATCACATTGCTCAACGCGCTTGGCACGCATCGTTCGAACACGCGCGCCGAGTTGGAGAAGTTGCTCACTCCTGAGGTCGTGGCCAACTATCGGGTGCTGAATCACGAACCGGAAAACCTGGATGCGCACATCCGGGTCGGAACGACGCGCGAAGGTGTTCCAGCGTTGATTAACCGCCACGTGGTGGAGGCCGATGTTCGAATCATCACTGGTTTCATCGAACCGCATTTCTTCGCGGGGTTCAGTGGAGGACCAAAGGGCATTATGCCGGGCGTGGCGCATGGCCAAACGGTGATGAGCAATCATGGCGCTCGCAACATCGGACATCCGAACTCCGCTTTCGGCATCACGGTAGGGAATCCGATTTGGGAAGAGATGCGCGACATCGCTCTGAGTGTCGGCCCGAGTTTTCTGCTGAACGTGGCGCTGAACGATTCGCGACAAATCACGGGAGTGTTTGCCGGTGACTTGATCGCGGCCCACCAGGTGGGAGTTGAGTTTGTCAAATCCGCTGCGATGCAGGCTGTGGCTGAACCTTTCGACGTCGTCGTGACTACCAACAGTGGGTATCCGTTGGACCAGAATCTTTACCAGGGCATCAAAGGACTGTCGGCCGGCGTTCGCATTCTGAAGCCAGGCGGAACGTTGATCCTGGCTGCCGAATGCCGCGAAGGCGTTCCGGCCAACAGTCCCATGGACCAGTTACTGCGGAGTTGCTCGAGTTCGGAAGAGATTCTCGGCTTGTTGGCCACGCCCGGTTTCAGTCGACCCGAACAATGGCAGGCGCAGATTCAGGCGCTCATCCAACGCAAGGCCAGGGTGCTTGTTTACAGTTCGCTGGCTGACGAGGTAATCCAGTCCGCTCACCTGATGCCGTGCAAGGATATTGCCGCGGAAGTGCAGCGAACGCTTGACGAACTTGGGCCGGCGGCGCGGGCGGCGGTGCTTCCGCAGGGGCCGCTCACAATTCCGTACCTGTTGAACGAGAGCATGCGCCCTTAAAATACGACCGGCGAGTTGGGGAGGGACTATTGCAGCGCAAGTTCCCGAATACGCCGGGCCAGGGTGGGATCGGTGGCGCGGTTAAGGCGTCCAATTTGGGAGCGGTTGAGTTCCGCTCGGGCAACGCGCCCCGCGGCGATTTCGTTGACGAGCACGGCCATGCGACTTTCGTCGCGCAGCAGCGCGTCCAGCGCAAGATCACGATTCGATTGTGAAAAGTAAGACAGCCCCGATGCGAGAGCCGGTCCGACTTTCGGCGAACGAACGTCGGCGAGCCCGCTAATGGCACCTTGCTGCAGTTCGGCGTGCGTTCCTTTGGCAAGATATCTGGTCAAAGGCTCGCCGCTTTGATCCCACGGCAAAACTCCCAGCATGCGGAGTGCGTCGTATCGAGTTCCGGTCGGCACTTTGGCATCGCCGGCCATCGCCGTCGCGAGGTCGAGCGAACGCGCCCATCGTTTTGCCAGTTCAGGGTCATCGCCGATGCTCTCCGTAATTCGCTCGGCCGGCCAATGTCCTTTGAGACTCAAGCCATTGATGATGCCGCCGCCAATGACCACGGCCTCCCAGTCGCGCAAGGGTGACGTCAGCGAGGGCGTCGCAACCACCAGCACTCGTTTGATTTCTCCCGCGTCATTACGCTTGCCCGCGGCGATCGCCACGCGCCAGATCCAGGGAATTCGGATGTACTCTTCGGGGGTTCCCGGCGTCAGATCACGGGTCATCTCCGCAATGAACTCGGCAGCAAACTGCGGGTTCGCGCCGATCAAGGCTTCCCGGACTTCATTGGGTTGGGAGCCATCGAGAATGATGCGCGCCATGGCTGCGGGATCGCGCACCAGCGTGTTCGCCAATGTTCCACTACTCTTGCCGGGGGCGGTATTTCGGAGAAAGGCGATCAGGTCGGCCATGACTTGCGGGGTTATCGACTGCTCCAACCCTTCGGGCATCAATGACAGCGACGATGCCTGGATTTGTTCCACCTCGGCGGGCTTTAAAACTTCGGTGATGCCACTGCCCGCCACGAGAGTGATTGCGCTGGCGGTTTCGGATTTGATGATTCCCGACAACGATCGCCCGTCCTTGAGGAAGATTTCGTAGCCCACGAAACGCGGCTCCACGGCAGCGTTGGGATCGAGAATGTTCTTGATGAAGTAGTCGGCATCCTTATTTCGCAATGGCGCGAGGTCAGGTCCGACGTCATGCCCGATGCCGTCGAGCAAATGGCAGCTGGAGCAGCTGGTGGTGAATACCTCCTTCCCTTTCGCAACTGAGCCGGTGAGGGAAGCGACTGCCTGATACTGTTGCAGAACATGACTTCGGCTTTCTGTCCTGATGGGGAAAACTTTTTCGGCGAGTTCGCGGGTCTGAGGAGCTGCCCTTTGCAGCAGGGACTGTTTCTGCTCCAGCGGGATCTCCGTCGGTCGGATAGTTCCTTGTTCGATGGCCTTCAACAGAGCGCGTGACGATTCGTCCCTGGCCAAAAGCAGCGAAATCGCTGCGGGCCGGCTTGCGGCGGGAAGTTGGGACCAGTGGCTGATCAGATAAGCAGCTGGGCCGTTGTTTTCCTGGCGGCCCAGAACTTCAAACACGGTTGCT
>DASUGI010000077.1:0-29042 GCA_036274115.1 Verrucomicrobiia bacterium | reverse complement strand
ACAAAAATTAGTGGATCCCGAGCGTCGCACACACCGGCCCGACGCTAAGCCGACTTACTTTCGGAGCAGAGCCGGTCGAGTTTTTGCCGCTATACATTCCACACCGCTTTGCTACCGTTCCCGAACCTATGGCACTGGACGACATTCTACTCGAGGCGGAAGAAAAGATGGAAAAGACCGAGCAGGTCGTAGTGAACGAATTCGCCGGCGTGCGCACCGGCAAGGCCTCCGCGTCGCTCATCGAGAATATTCAAGTGGACGTTTACGGCGCGAACATGCGCTTGCGGGACATTGCCACCATCACCACGCCCGAACCGCGCGCTTTGAGCATTCAACCCTGGGACGCGTCCAATGTTCACGCGATTGAAAAGGCGATTCAAAAAGCCAATCTCGGCATGAACCCCGCCATCCAGGGCAAGGTCATCCGCATCTTCTTTCCCGAACTCAGCCAGGAACGCCGCGTCGAGTTCACGAAGATCATCAAGAAGATGGCCGAAGAAGGGCGCGTGGCGATTCGCCATGTGCGCCGAGATGCCATGGATCAACTCAAGAAACACGCGCACGACAGCGGCGTGACCGAGGACGAGGAAAAGCAGGCGGAAAAGGATCTCCAAAAGCTTACCGACGACTACATCGGCAAGATTGACCAGCACCTGGCCCACAAGGAAAAAGAAATCATGACGGTGTGAGATGGGCTGAATTCGGTCGTTGATGCCGACAGCCGGAAACCCGCTTACTGAATCGTCGGGCGATTCGTCAAAACCTCACCGAAGCGGATCACGGTTTCGCCCGGCTTGGCGTAGCCCAAGGTTTCACGAGCCAGACGCTCGACCGCTTTTGGGTCGTTGTTCATGGCCTCGATGGATGCGGTCAACTGCTTCTTGATCTCCATCTGCTTTTGCACTTCGAGATCCAGTTCCAGCACCCGCTTGCGATACCGTTCGTTCTCCTTGATTTTCGGGTAATAGGCCACGCCCAAACCCGCCACGCCCGCCACCAGCAACAAACCAATCACCACGCGGGTGAGTTTGTCCCAAATGCTGTCGGCGACGTTCATGCCCCTGAGTTAACCATGCGGCGCGGTGGGAAAGCAAAGAAAATTCACCGGGCAAGTTTTTTCCAGGAGACGAGTTTGCCCGAGGGATCAAACATCAATCGGATGAAATAATCCGGCGCGCCCTGGATGTAACTGGGCCCATAATAGCCGCGCCCGGGATACCCGTAATAATAACCCGTGCCGCCCACGTAAGCGGTACGGCCGCGTTGCGTCAGCCACTCGGCGACGATGGTGCCGTCGGTGAGCTTCTCCTGTTTGTCCGGCGGGCCCAGCTCGACCACCGCATCTTCGTACGTGTAAGTCCCCACGCGCGCGTTCCAGTCAATCCGGTTGGTGGCACAGCCCATCACCGCAACGAGGGCCAACAACCAGAGGATTCGCCGGAGTTTCTTCACGCGCCCAATGTTAAGCACCCCAGGGCCCAAGGCAAGGCAGTCACTCAGGCCATGGCACGTCGGGTCATCACCCCGTCGGTTGCAATTATATTGTAACCGGTTAGCCAGCCCGCTATTAGTTTCCGACCATGATCAAAGCCTTGTTGTTGCTTGTCCGGCCGGTACAGACCTGGGACGGGATTGACCGGTCAGCCCGCAGCATTGGTTACATCCTGCTCGCCCATCTGTTGCCGCTGATCGTCCTGACTTCCATCGCCGAAGGCTACGGCCTGATGCATTGGGGCAAAATTCAAAAGGGCGAAACCCGCTACCTGAAGCATTACCAGATCAACGAAGTCATCGTCATCGAAACCGCGCAAAGTCTCCTCCTGCTGGGCATGGTCTTCCTGGGTGCCTATGCCGCCAAGGCTTACGCCGGCACGTTTCACCGGCGACACACCTATCGTCATGCGTTCACGGCAGTGGCTTACGGTTGCGCCCCCTTGATCACGCTGCGCCTCGGCGATTTGTCCTCCTGGCTGCTTCCGTGGATTCCCTGGTCCATCGGCATGGTCCTGACCATCGCCGTGCTCTATCACGGTCTGCCCTGCATTCTCAAACCCGATCCGCCGCACGCCTTCGGTTTGTTTTTCATGACCAGCCTGACGCTCGTGGTCATCAACGGCCTGTTGCGCCTGGTGACGTGGTACTACTTCATGGGTCGTTTCCCGGGACTGGAGAATGCGGTCATGAACCTGGCCGGCGACACGCCTCCCTGATTACCCAATCCGATTCGCGCAACGCCCGCTCCGCCCGGCGCTCATTCCATCCCGTCAACTCGCGCACAATTCGCACGGCGCGCCGGCGCAGTTTCTCGTTCGTCGGGCGCACGTCCACCATTAGATTGCTCATCACCTTGCCCACGCGCACCATTGCCAGCGTCGTGAGGAGGTTCAACACCAGCTTCGTCGCCGTGCCCGCCTTTAGCCGGGTCGAACCGGTCAACACTTCCGGCCCAAGATCGGTTGCAATGACAAGGTCCGGTCGCCAGGCCGCCGGTATTTTCAGATAAGGATTAAAGCACACCAGGATCGTGGTGGCGTTGCGGGCCTTCGCGGCGCGTATGGCGCCCCAGACAAAAGGCGTCGTGCCGCTCGCGGCAATGCCCACCACGACGTCGTTCCTTTTAATGCGGCGCTTGGAAATCTCCGCCGCCCCCGCCGCCGCATCATCTTCCGCGCCTTCCACCGATTTGCGCAACGCCACGTCGCCACCAGCGATAATCCCCTGCACCATCGTTGGGTCGGCTCGAAATGTCGGCGGGCACTCACTGGCATCCAACACTCCCAGCCGGCCGCTCGTACCCGCGCCCAAGTAAAACAGTCTGCCGCCGGTTTGAAAGGCGCGGACCACGGCGTTCACGGCCTTGACCAACCAAGCCCGTTTACGCAACAACGCCCGCGTCACCTTTGCCTCTTCGCTCAACATTAACGTCACGGCATCGCGCACCGACATCCGATCCAACTTCATCGAATGCGGATTGCGCCGTTCCGTTGGCGCGAGTTGCGTGGAGTGGACTTTGAGTTCTGGCTTGCTGCTTCGTCGGGCGCGCATCGCGGGAGTATTTGTTCGCCACCAGGCCATTTCAATCCAGAAACCAGCAATGCTCTCTTGCGCTCGCTGCCACAGGAGCGCGGACAGCCTTTGTCCGCCTGAATTCGAAAGTAAAGGGAACGTCGAAACTGGACGTGAAAGGGCGGACATGGCTGTCCGCGCTCCTGTTGTGATGGGGATTTTCAATCCGCTGCCCCACCACTTCAACACGCTTGCCAGAATTGACGCGCTCGCGGAAATGGAAATCGGCGATACACCAGACTTAGAAATTTGCGCTACCTATGACTTCGCCCTCAGTCGCACCGGCAGTTGAATCCGTGATGGAAAACTGTCTCGTAAGCAGGTATTCAATGGCTATGACTGTGTTGGAAAAGCAAATCCTCGATCGCCTCGTCGAACTGGACGAAACGGTGAAGACCATGCCCACGGCCAATCCCAAGCCAGATCTCCTCCCGCTCTTCCAGCAAATCGAGGAACTTGCCGATCAGCTCCCCCGCAGCACCGCGCCGGACCTGTTGCACTACCTGCAACGAAAGAGTTACGAGAAAGCCCGCCAATGGCTCGAAGGTCGTTACGCCGAAATCCACAAGGGCAGCTGCTCCCGATAACATGGAACTTCGAACTTGAAACTCGGAACTGGCAACCATGTTTGACGACACCATCGCCGCCATCGCCACGCCCCTCGGCGAAGGCGGCCTGGCGGTGATCCGCATCTCCGGCAAGGACGCGCTCGCGATTGCGGACAAGGCGTTCGTCCCGGTCGGCGAGAATTCCCGCAAGCCCAGTGCCGCCGAGAGCCACACGATTCATTACGGCAAGATCCTTCGCGCCGGCCAGCAAGTGGACGAAGTTCTCTGCGCCGTGATGCGCGCGCCGCGAACGTTCACGCGGGAGGACATTGTCGAAATCACCTGTCATGGCGGCATTCTCTCCACCAAGACCGTGCTCGACACCGTGCTCGAAGCCGGCGCGCGACTGGCCGAGCCCGGCGAATTCACCAAACGCGCCTTCCTCAATGGCCGGCTCGATCTCGCCCAGGCCGAAGCGGTCGCTGACCTGATACATTCCCGCACCGAACTCGCCCTGAGCGCGGCCAATGAACAACTCGCGGGCAAGCTTTCCCAGCGCATCAATCAACTGCGCGATGATTTAATCAACACCCTCGCGCACATCGAAGCGCACATTGATTTCCCGGAAGAAGACATCGCGCCGGACACGCGGGAAAAACTCGAAGGCCGGCTGGAACGCGGCATCGCCTTCATGGACGAATTGCTCGACACTGCCAACGAAGGCCAGATTCTCCGCCGCGGAATTCGCGCCGCCATCATTGGCCGCCCCAACGCCGGCAAGTCCAGCCTGCTCAATCAACTCCTTGGCCACGACCGCGCGATTGTTTCTCCCATCGCCGGCACGACCCGCGACACCATTGAAGAAACGGCCAACATTCGCGGCATTCCCGTTGTGTTCATCGACACCGCCGGACTGCGCGAAGCGAAGGATGAGATTGAGACCGAAGGCATTCGCCGCAGCCGTGAATCGCTCGCCCGCGCCGAATTCATCCTGCACGTTCTCGACGCCAGCGAACCATTAACCGCCGAAGACGAAACATTCCTCGCGGAGTTCGCCGACAAAAAGCGCCTTCTCGTCCGGAACAAAGTCGATCTGCCAGAACAATTGATCGTCAAAGAATTAACTAACCGAACACCAGCCCAAGGCTGGACCGCCAACCCGAGCGACGCCGCCAGCAATCCTCCCTCTCCGCCTCGATCGGGGAGAGGGATTGAGGGTGAGGGGTCGAACTCTTCTGACAACTCCCGACTCTTACCTCACATCATCGACGTCTCCTGCACCACCGGTCACGGCATTGAAGCCTTGAAAGACGCGATCAAAGCGCTCGTCTGGTCGGGCCGGGTCAATGCCGAGATGGGGCAAGTCACCATTAATTCGCGCCACCAGGATGCTCTGCGCCGCGCTCGCAACAGCACACGACTCACCCTCGATGCGCTTCGCGCCAGCGCCTCTCTGGAATTCGTCGCGCTCGACCTCCACCTCGCCGTCAAAGCGGTGGGCGAAATTGTGGGCAAAACCACCACGGAGGATTTGCTCGATTCCATCTTCCGCCAGTTCTGCCTGGGAAAATGAGCCGACAGCTCAGGTGTGTCCCAGGGTTTTAGACCGGTCGAACGCCGGACGGGAGTGCTCCCCGTCACGGTGAGCGCTATCTCACGGGGGTAAAACCGGCGATACGCAGATCAGAGAAATCTGCGCGGCGCCTCGGAGTATTGCCCCTCATTTCCCAGTCGCCCCCGCCCCGACACCTACCTTGACAGAAGTCCCCTCGAAGTCGGAAGTTCCCCGCGTAATTCATGCGCCAGGCAAAGGAGGAACCGTATGGATTTTTTACCGACTGCGCAGATTGGGCAAACCGGGGTGGAATTTGTGCCGAGCGAAGACGGCACAAAGCTGGCCGTGCGTGTTGCCGGTGGGAGCGGCCAACGCACTCCGCTGATCATGTTGCACGGGCTGCAAAGCCATTCGGGCTGGTTCGTGCAATCGCAGTCATTTCTCGCTGGCCTGGGTTTTCCCGTTTACGCAATGGATCGTCGCGGCTCCGGTCTGAGCGAAGGAGCCCGTGGCGATTGCACCAACTTCCGGCAAATGGGCAATGACGTTCTCGCGGTCGTCCATTACGCGCGAGCCCAACATGAGGTCGATGCCGTGCATGTCTTCGGCCATTGCTTCGGGACGATTCCCGCGGCGTTATTGGCGACGGAGCATCCGGATCTGGTCGCGTCGTTGATGCTGGCATCGTCCGGCATCTACACCAGGGTGGACCTCGGGCTCTCCCGAAAACTCGAACTTGTGATGGCCAAGGCGTCACGTCGCACGGTGGAAATTCCCATCCCGCTCAAAGCCGAAATGTTTTCCGAACTCAGCGAGTGCGTGCAGTTCATTCATGCGGACGACGCGCGCCTGAAAACGGCGACCGGCTCGCTCTATTTCGAAGTGCGTCGCGCGTGCCAGCACATCCAATCCCATCGGCGTCGCTTGACGATGCCCGTGTTCATGGCCAGTGCGGGGAGCGACCCCATCTGTGACACGGAGGCCAACGAACGCTTTTTCTGGTCGCTGCCGGCCCGGCACCGGCTGCTCGTGCGTTACGAGCGCTCCCGGCACGTCATCGAATTCAGCGAGCAGTGCGACGAGTTCTTCCGCGACTTGAACTGGTGGATGGAGCGATTTGGAGACGAACGCTATGCCAAAAGTGCAGCAGCTTGAACTGATGAGCGTTGACCTGCCGTTCCGCCGCGGCTTCCGGCATGCGGCGGCGGCGCGCACCCGCTCCGAAAGCTTGTTCCTGAAATGTGTCACGGACACCGGCGCCGTCGGCTTCGGGGAAAGCCTGCCACGCGACTATGTCACCGGCGAGACCCGCGACCACGCACTGGTGCTGCTCGAACGCTCGATGCTCCCGGAATTGATCGGGATGGAGTTTGGGTCCATGGAAGACGTTTACGATTTTCTGAAAACGTGTGATGGAAAAGCGCCGCCCGAATGGGTCGAACCTGACACGCCACAATGCGCTGCCTGGGGCGCCGTGGATCTGGCATTGCTCGACGCGTTCGGGCGAGCGTTCAATCAACCCGTCCGCCTCGGAAAAAAAGCGGCATCGCCCGGCCCGTTTCGTTACAGCGCCGTCGTCTCGACTGACACCCGGCTGAAATTCCTTCGCTCACTTCTGAAACTCCGCGCCGGCGGATTCGAGGATGTAAAACTGAAAGTGAATCCCCCGGACGCGCTTCGTTGCGCGCGAATTGCCCGAACCATCCTGGGCCGGAAAACGGACCTGCGGGTTGACGCCAACATGTCCTGGAATGCAACCGAAGCTCTCGAAACCATTCGGGGGCTCGAGCAGCTCAACGTCCGGTGCATCGAACAACCCCTGGCGGCGCGTGATTTCGACGGGCTGGCAAAGCTGGTCCGCGAAACCAACGCGGAGATCATTGCCGATGAAAGTTTCAGCGATCGTGCATCACTCCAACGGTTGCTGGCACGCAAGGCGTGCACGGGCATTAACGTCCGCATTTCGAAATGCGGCGGACTCATCGCGGCGGCGCAGCGCTGTGAAGACGCGCTTGAAGCAGGTTTGACGCTGCACATTGGCTGTCAGGTTGGAGAATCGTCACTGTTGTCGGCCGCCCAATTGGCACTCATCTCCGCCGCGCCGCACGCAAAGCACTTCGAAGGCTGCTACGGCAAACATCTGCTTCGCGATGATCCGGTGAGTCCATGCCTGCAACTCGGTTACGGCGGGCAACCGCCGAGGCCTCCGAATGGGTTGGGATTGGGGGTTGAGGTAGACGAAGCAAAGTTGAACCAATGGGTGAACCAACGTGTGCGCGGGGACGGGCCCGTCACCGCGAAAACCAAAGGAGGACTTCATGTCGCTACTGGCTAAATTGATTTTTTCAGTGACCGGCTCCATGACGGTCAACGAGTTTGAAAAACAGTGCCGGCATCCCCGCGCCGCGCAGGAACGGCTGCTGCGCCATATTCTCGAGAAGAACCAGAACACGGCTTTTGGGAAAAAGCACGGCTTTGCGCGCATCAAGACCCTCCGCACCTTTCAAAAGCGCGTTCCCCTCTGCACCTACGAGGATCTCCAGCCTTACATTGACGCCGAACGCCGCGGCCGGCACGGGCAATTGACCGCCGAGAAACCGGTTCTCTTCGCAATGACCAGTGGCACGACGGGTGACGCCAAATACATTCCGGTGACCCCCGAAAGCCGCAAGGCCAAGTCCGAGTTGATGAAGGTCTGGCTCAGTGCCTTCTATAAAGACCATCCGGATATTTTTTCGGAGCGCGTTCTTTCCATCGTGAGCCCCGAAGTCGAGGAACGCGCGCCGGATGGAACGCCCTGCGGCGCGGAATCGGGTCATGCCTATCGCAACATCCCGGCCCCGATCCGCAAGCTCTACGCGCTTCCCTATGAAGTCTTCGAAATCGAAGACTACGAATCGCGCTACTACACCATCCTGCGCCTCGCGGCGACGCAATCGTTGAGCCTCATCGTAACGGTCAATCCCAGCACGCTGCTCGTGTTGTGCGAGCGACTGGAACAGCACACGCGTTTGCTCCTTCGCGACATCCGGCAAGGCGGTTTGTCGAGCCGCATGAAGGTTTCCCGGGAGATTCGCGAAAAGATCAAACGTTACCTGACACCTGACCCGGCACGCGCGGACGAATTGCAACAACTCGCTTCGCAAAACCGCAGGAAACTCACGCCGAAACTCGTTTGGCCCAAACTGGCCGCGCTGGCCTGCTGGCAAGGCGGTGGCGTGGCGGCCTATCTGGACAAACTGAAACCTTGTTTTCCGGAGAATATTCCCATTCGCGATCTTGGTTATCTGGCGAGCGAACACCGCGGTTCGGTGCCCCTGGTGGACGATGCCAGCACCGGCGTGCTCGCCATCGCGACGAACGTATATGAATTCTTTCCCGCGGAGAAGGAACGCAAACCGCGTCGCACGGAATTGCTCACCGTGGCCGGGGTGGAAGTCGGCAAACGCTACCGGGTTTACGTCACGACTTTGGGCGGACTTTACCGTTACGACATGAACGACATCATCGAGGTCGCCGCCCTTCACGAGCAAACGCCGGTGATCCGGTTCGTGCAAAAGACCAAAGGCATGGTCTCGTTCACCGGGGAAAAACTCTCCGAAGCCCAGGTGTTGTCCGCCGTCGAGCAGGCCTTCGGTTCGGTGAAGGGTAAATACGAATTCATTTCCGCCGTCGGGGAGATGAATGGCCACGGTCCGCACTACGCGTTTTTGACCGAGTTTGACAAGTCCCCCGGCCCCTCCCAGCTCAAAGCCATCGTCAAGGCACTGGACGAGTCGTTGTCCCGCCAGAACAGCGAGTACGCCTCCAAGCGCAAATCGCTGCGCCTCGACGCGCCGGTGCTGCGCCTGGTGCGGCGGGGCGAGTTTGACAAATACCGCAAGCGCCAGGTCAGCGGTGGCCGCCCGGACGGACAATTCAAAATCGTCCACCTTACCGACGACCAGGAATTCGCGAAGGAATTTGCCGTGGTTCGCGAGGTTGGACTCAAGTCCAACGACCGACAGAAACGAAATCGAAAACACTGAATGTCGTTATGCACCGGACTTTTGCCACGTTCCTGGATTACACCGCCATTCAACTTGCGGGGTTTGCGACGCAGTGGCGGACCCGAGGTTCGCGTCCGGTTCTCCTGGACGGACCGATCAAAAAGGATGAATTGTTCGAGGAAATCACCATCCGCAAGCCGGAGCTTTGCTTTACCACCACGGACGCCTTTCATTTTCCATCCCAAATTGAAACCCCCTGCCCCGATAACAATACCGTGCATGGGCGGCTGTATCGGTGCGAGCAGAATTGGCGGCACCGACCGGCCGTGATTCTGGTCCACGGGCTGGACTACGAACTGGGCTATCATTTTCAGTTTCCGTATCTGGCGCGGCGATTGTGCCAGCGGGGACTCAACACCGCCATGATCGAGCTGCCCTATCACTGTCAGCGGCGTCCGCACGGCGACGCGTCCGTGAAGGATTTTATCTCCAATGACCTCGAAGCCCTGTATCAGGCCATCCAGCAATCCATCGCCGACCTTCGCGCCATGACGCACTGGCTGTACGCTCAGGGTTGTCCGCGCGTGGGCCTGTGGGGCATTTCCCTCGGCGCGTGGCTGAGTGGGCTCGTCGCCTGTACGGATGCTACCATCCGTTTTACCGTGCTGCTCACGCCGGTGGGAAAGATTGATCGCGCGGTCAATGAGTTGGCGTTTTGCTCCCCGGTTCGCGAGTGCTTGAAAAAACGGAAGCTCAGCCTGGCTCGCTTGAATCTTGCCGGCTATCGTCCGCGCCAGCAGCCCGATCAGATTCTGATTGTCGAATCGCTTTTTGACCGGTTTGCGCCCGTCGAAACCGTGGAGGAAATCTGGCGCGCGTGGCACCAGCCGAAAATCCTTCGCGTCCCTCACGGCCACATCAGCGTGCTTTTGTCTCTGCCCGTGATGAAACAGATCATGAGCTGGCTTGCCCACCAGGCACTTTCGGAAACAGTCTCAGCGGTGAACTCTTCAGCAACGTGCAACGTTGCGCTTGATGCTGCCGCCGGTTGACGGAAGCAATCCCTCGACCGAAAGAAACCGCGGTGCAAGCGGCATTAGACAGTCATCCGGGAATTCTGTTGCGCCTGTTTTTGTTGGTTCGCTCCAATGCGTGCTTTGTTCCCGTGCAGACTGCACGCCCCCCCCGGGGGAGCCCCCCTGCACTTTGCAGACGTAGCCACGGGCAGAGGAATTCTTAAATGACCTTTCCCGCGTAACGAACCTGCTTCTTTCGAGGCGCGAGCGATTGGCAATGCGTAAGCTTGTGCCTCTCTCGACTGCTGAGGTTTCACAATTTCTCTCGACCTCACAACAGTCGTTACGAAAAACCAAAACCAAAGAAATCGAAGATGAATATGAAAAGCTACAAATCCATCAGCGCGGCCGTTCTGGTTGCTCTGAGCCTATACCCCCCATGGCCGGGCGTTCCCAACGGTAATGCCCAAACCACCGCGGATGAGCCGTCCGACTCGTCCGGCTCGGATCCCCAGACCAACGCCGACATGCAGTCCAACTCGGACGCCGATGGACAAGCCGCCGGGGACGCGCAGGTCGATACGAATCTCTACCGCGCCAGGATAAACCTCGTGTGCACCAGCACCAATGCAAACGGCAACCTGGTTCACGACCGCATCATCACGTCGGAATTCGTTCAGGAATGCGCAGTCGCAATGGGAATCACCGACTCCAGCGATCTCGCCCTCGCCTACAACCGAAACAACGATTCCCTGGAAGTGGTCAATCGAGTCACCCGGGAAGTGGTTTGCACCCCATTGAGCTTCGCGGTGGGTACCGCTTTGACCAATGCCAACAACACCCGCGTGCTCCTGCAAACCTTTGTGTTCCTCGGCACCGACACCATTGCCAGCGGATTGCTCTCGGCCACGCAACGACTGGCTTACACCAGAAGCGGGGAACTCCGGTCGTTCGGCATGCGCGGAAGTATCTTTTACAGTTTCACCGACGGCTCCAACTCGCCGACACTTTGCCAGGGCATTGTGGCGGTGGGCACTGGGATATCGCAACGCGGCAACCGCAATCAGGACCTGAACAATAACAATGACAACCAGGACCAGAGGAATGATGACGACGATGACGACAACAACGGGAACAACAATCAAGGCAGCACCAACGTGATTGTGAATCCAAACACCTCGGGAACCGGTACCAGCACCAACCAGGGGTTCACTTCAAATCAGGGATTCGGGACCGGGGTGAATCAAGGATTCACCGCTAATCAAGGAGTGGGAACCGGCGTGAACCAGGGCAATGGCATCACGGGCGTGAATCGAGGTTTCGGGACGGGCATCAATCAGGGAACTGGATTGGGAACGGGCATCTCGGGCGTGAATCAAGGGTTCGGAACCAGCCTTAATCAAGGGACTGGACTGGGAACAACCGTTAATCAAGGAACTGGGACGGGCGTCAATCAACCCTGAGGCAGCGTGACAGCTCCGATGCGAATCAATTCAACCAGGCAAGGCGCGGTGTCGAAAACCGCGCCTTGCTTTTTTGATCGCCCGAAGAACGAAACGGACTTGTTTCCGGCTTATTTGACATAGCAGAGTTGGCCGTTGGTGTCAGGCTCCAGTCGATAGATATCCCATTCAGCCAGCTTGCTGCCAACCGTGCGCTTTTCCTCGAGCCGGTAGGCCATCACCACTTTCTTGCCGTCGGTGCGCAGATTGATGGCTCCATAGACCGTGACATTGCGCTTCGCCAGCCGGTCGACCTCCGCATCGTAGAGGGCCAGCAACGGACGCAACTTCTCAACCGTTGCAGCATTCGTGAGTTGCTGGCGCAGGTCAGAAATCTTCTTGAGGACCTGGTGGCTTTCCCGTTCACGAGCGCTGCGGGATAGTTCAGTGCTGAAAATAAGCGGGCGCGGCCGCCGCCCATACAGCCCGATGGTGCCGAGCGTATCGCTCCGCGGGTGAGCGTGCGATTCCTCGTCGCCGCTGGAAATGACCGTAGCCGCCGGCAGAACCGCCTCAAGAAAAGTCTCGGTGAAGTCGGCGCTCCCATGATGGCAGCACTTCGCAATGTCGCTGCCGAATTCCTTGCGCCCGGCAGCCCGAAGCGCAGCTTCATCGGTCGCACCGCCCGCGTAATGCTGGAGCAGAAACATCTCCGCCGGACTGTTCAGGTCGCCGCCCAATAACAGACGCAGGTTGCCGTATTCGAGCCGCAGGATGACCGAATGGCCGTTCTTGGTCTTGCCCACATCCCACGATTTGGACCCGATTGTCTTCGGGAACCAGCGCAGCCGGGCCTTGCCGGCTTTGGGTTCCAACACTGGACCGAGAATCTTGAGCTTCACTTTCTGGTTCGCACCGTAGCCGGGCACATAGTCGTCCGCTGTCGCCAGCGACCGAATGTCGTCCACGCGTCCGCTGCTGAAGGCGGTGTAAAGCAGTTTCGGGTAGAGCTTCTTGCCGCGATTCGCCGCGTCGCTCAGGAGTTGACCGAGTTGTTGCTCGGTGCGAATGATGTCGGTGAGGTACTTCACCCCACCGTCGGTCTCGGACGGGCCAAGCATGTCGGTCGCGTTCCGCTCCACAATTCCATTGTGATAGACGGAGCGGAAGAAGACATTCGGTTCCTCGAAGATGCTCTGAAGGCCCGCATAATGATCCTGGTCCGAGTGCGTGATGATTGCGGCGTCGAAGGTCCACTTGCTCTTGAACCCGGCGTAACGCCAGCGAAGGAAACGCAGCATGTTGTCGGACACACCAGCATCGATGAGAACATGCTTGTCCTCAGGCGTAATCATCAGACAACCATCCCCCTGCCCGACGTCGAGAAAGATAACCTCCAGGCAGCGATTGGCCTGAAGGTTGGCTTTCTTCATCCAGCCCGGCGTGCCACGGACGGCTACGGGCACCCAGTCCCCTTCCCAGTCGCCGGTCAACTGCACCCAGTCGCCCCAGAGCAATTCGCGAATGTTGGATTTGCCACCCTTGGTTTTATACACCGGCGCAGTGGGATAGCCGGCAAACATGAATTTTGGAGCAGCCATGGTTTGTAGTCCTTATGGTTTACGGTGGTTTAAGAATGGAGCCTCACTGCGTCGAGCCGCACCGGATTGAACAGTGCCCCATTGACCGACATACGGCTTGCTCAAGCGGGGGCAATGAGTGGCGGGGGCAAGACACATGAGTATCGCGGTTTCTCAGGTATATACGGGAGCGAGACGTCATCTCTTTCATTTAATTGCGCAAAAAGAGATACGCACCGGACGTCCGGAACTCGCAGCCTTCCGCACCGCTTCGTGCCGCAAACGATTCGCGCTGGCCAAAGTTCGCGCTCCGGTATATCAACCGCCTCAACCCAACATCCGAACCCCATGGCTGAGCTAAAAACAAAACCAACCGCGGCCAGTGTTGAAGCTTTTATCAACACCGTGAAGGACGAACAAAAGCGCCAGGACAGTTTTGTGATTCTGGACCTGATGAAAAAGGCCAGTGGCGAAGCGCCGCGAATGTGGGGCACATCCATCATCGGTTTTGGCAACGTGCGACTGAAAAGTCCGGCCACGGGTCGAGAAGTGGATTGGCTGCGGATTGGTTTTTCTCCCCGGAAAGCGGCGCTGTCGTTATATCTTGCCGGCGATATCAGCAAGCACACAGCCGCACTCAAAAAGCTGGGTAAACACAAGGCCGGTGTGGGCTGCCTCTACATCAACAAATTGGCGGACATCGACCTCAAAGTTCTCAAGGGAATGATCGAAGCCGCGTTACGAGACGGCTACTTCGCCAAATGAGGCCGTAGCGCGGGCGTCTCGCCTGCGAGTTCTGGCGGGGTCTCGCCGCCAGTTTCCGAAAACAGAGACACGCACCGGGACGGTGCTTTAACGCGCAGCCGGGACGGCCGCGTTACGTCAAACGGCGCGCGACACACGCCAGTCGTAACGCGGGCGTCCCGCCTGCGAGTTCACCGGGCGTCCTCGCCCGGTGTTTCTTACTCCATCGCCGCCAGCAGTTCGTCCAGGGACACCGTGGCAAAACTGGTGGCGTAATCGCTCATGGCATAAGGGATCACCAGTTCGCGTCCGTGCAACAGCGCGCCACAGGTGTAAACCACATTCGGCACGTAGCCTTCACGCTCGGCCTCATTCGGCGAAAGCAATGGCTCGCGCAAACGACCGATGACGCGCAGGGGATCGTTCAGGTCCAGCAGGAACGCACCCACACAATACTTGCGCATCGCGCCCACGCCATGACTCAACACCAGCCAGCCCGCTTCCGTTTCAATCGGCGACCCGCAGTTGCCCATCTTGAAAAATTCCCACGGTTGAGCGGGCGACAGCAACACGGTGGGCGACTGCCAGAAATGAATGTTGTCCGAAAACATCAGGAGGATGTTTTCATCATCCTGCCGCGAGATCATGGCATAGTGCCCGTTGATTTTGCGCGGGAACAACGCCATGCCTTTGTTCTGCACGGCGGGGCCGTTGAGGGTGCTGAATTTGAAATGAAAGAAGTCGGGGGTTTCCAGCAACTGCGGCAGGATGATCTTCCCATCATAGGCGGTGTAGGTCGCGTAATGGGTGATGCTGCCGTCGTCACGCTGAAAGCGCACAAAGCGCGCGTCTTCGATGCCGTTGCGCTGGCTGGCCGAACTCGGAAACAGGACTCGTTGAGAGACGCGGCTGTCAGGAGCAAAGCTCACTTCGTAGTTCGACTCGGCCAACAACAGGATGCCGCGCACGGCCCGCTCGGCGGTGCTGTCGGTCGGGTCCGTCAGCCGCCGCTCCGCGGTCAGCACGCGTTGCAGGTCGTCCAGGATGAAAGCATCCGGCAGTTGATCCATCACCCGCTGACAAAAGTCGTTCAGCACTCCGGCTTCCTGAAGTTTACGAATGAAGAGCGCCTTCTCGTAGGTTGCGTTCGGCACGCGCTCCGGCTCGGCGGAAAAAGGCACGGGTGGCGAGAGAGTGATGCGATGCTGCGCGCTCGCGATGCCGGTGCGGAACGTGATGGACGAAATGTGTCCCTCGCCGACCGCACGGAGGCTCAGGATAAAGCGCAACGCGCCATTGGGGAGCCCGCTCTGGTCCGGATGTGGCACGATGGACGGATTGAACAGTGCCGCTGATTCCGGGGAATATTCGTGCGTGAAATGAGCCCCGATGAGCGCCTGTCGCTCCGCGGAAGGCTCCCAGGCTTCGCCCAAATGATGACGCACGGCGAGGAAACGGTTGCGAAGGATATCGGCCACGCGCTCATGGCGATCTTCAAATTCATCGAGCACCTGACTTAGACGCTGCGTGACCGCTTCGTCCGAGAGGGCCAGAACGCGCGCCACGATTCGCAATGCGATGTCATCGCTGCTGGGATAATACGGGCGCAGCAACACCCGCGAGCGGTCGGGATGCAGCGTCGGCCCGATCCGCCTCGCATGAACGATGGGTCCTGAGCTTTTGGTCATAGTTACGATTTCGCACCTGCCACCGGCACTGGTGAAGGTATCTCATCCACCGACTCCTTGAAACTGGAAAGGCTGTTTTGTAGGGCCTGCATCTCCGTGAGCGCGATCAGGAACGCGAGCGTGGACTCCCCGCCTTCGTTCTGGCTCACCCGGTCCACATGCAAGCCGTCCCGACAGCCCCCCGTGCTCGCGTCATAGACCGGCAGACCGAGATCGTTCTGGCCCAGGAACCATTCAAACGCCCGGCGCGCTTCGGTGACCCAATGCATTTCGCCGGTGGCGTGGTAAGCCGCGATGCAGGCGGCGACGGCGGCTTGCGCTTCGATGGGTTGCTGGTCGAACTGCGCGCGCGCTTTGCCGCGGGGGAAAAAACCATTCGAGCCGATGGGCCGAAAAAAACCAGCGTCGGAAGTCTGCAACGCGAGCAACCAACGCAAAGATTCGAGCCCGCTATTCAGCATGGCCTCGTTGTTCATCCCGCGTCCGCTGAGAATCAGCGCCTGCGGCAACCTGGCGTTCGCGTAGGAAACCGTGTCTTCAAACCAATGCCAGTCGTCGCCGGCGGCGTCGGCGTAACGCTGCATGAGTTTGCTCGTGAGGGCTTCGCGCACTTGAGTAACGAGCCGGTCGCCATCGAGCCGTCGCAGGTATTCATGGATGCCGATGAGCGCGAACGCCCAGGCGCGGGGCGACGCAAAATCCGTCACCGCGGGCAGCGCCTGTTCGAACAGTTGGGCCGCCAGCATCTGAAGGCTGCCATGGCCCGCTTGCGCTACACCAAAGCCCAACGCCCACAGCGCCCGGCCCTGGCAATCTTCCGAGCCCACTTCCTCCAGCCAGTGCCGGTCAAAGCTCATGAAGTTGCGGAAGCGCCGCTTGGACCGGTCGAAGGCGTGATTCAGAAACGCCGCATAGGTGGCGGCCAACGCGTTGATCTGCGGTGATTCGTGTCCCAATTCCTGCAGCATCAACGCCAGCAACAACGCGCGGGCATTGTCGTCCGTGCAATACCCTTCGGCGAAGTTCGGCACGGTGAAAATCGCATGCTGAAAAATGCCGGTCGAATCGCTCATGCGAAACAAATGGTCCAGCTTCAGTTCCGGCAACTGACCCGGTTGTTCGTCGAGCGTTTTGATGGGCGACGCCCGGCGCCCCACGAAACTGTGATCCAGGCGCGCCTGCTCGAATGACTTCGCATAAAGCTTTGCCACGTTTCTCCAGGTCATGGCGCGCCCGGCCAGGTAGGCGTTTTTCCTGATCGAGTAACGCAACGCCTCGTCGCGCAACAGTTCGAGCACGGCATCGGCAATGGCTTTGGGGTCGCGGAACGGCACCAGCCGGCCCCGCCCCTCCGCCAGCAACTCGGCAGCGTGCCAGTACGGCGTGGACACCACGGCATTGCCGTTGCCAAAGGCATAGGACAGCGTGCCAGAACTGATCTGCGCCTCGCCCAGGTACGGCGTGAGATAAATGTCCGCCGCGCCGATGAACCGCATCAATTCCTCCAGCTCGACAAAACGGTTGAAGAAAACCACGTGCTTCGGCACGCCGAGGTCTTTGGCCAGACGCGCCAGGCTCAAGCGGTGCGCTTCCCCCTGTTCGCGCAACAGGTTGGGATGCGTCTGGCCCAGCACGATGTAAACGACGTTGGGAAATTCGCGAATGATCTCCGGCAGGGCGCGCAACGCATACTCGATCCCCTTGTTGGGCGAGAGCAAACCGAACGTCAACAACACCTGCTTGCCCGCCACGGCAAACTCGTCCTTGAAAAAATTCGGGTCCGCGAACGGCATGTCCGGAATGCCGTGCGGGATCAAATCAATTTTCGCCGGTGGCGCCTGGAAAATCTTCTCCAGAAAATCCCGCCCGCGTTCGGTCATGACCACCAGCCGCGTCGAGAGCCGGATCAGGTCGCGCATCACCCGGCGTTGTTCCGGATTGGGCTCCCGCAGGATGGTGTGCAGGGTGGTGACGATGGGCATCCTCAGTTCGCGCAGCAACGCCAGCACATGACTGCCCGCCGGCCCGCCGAAAATGCCGAACTCATGCTGCACGCACACCACGTCCACGTCCGCGATGTTCAGAAAATCCGCGGCGCGCAGATACGACGACAGGTCCTGCTCCGCAATCTCAAACCGCACCTCCGGCGGGTAATCGTAACCAGCCGCAACGTCGTTGACGGGCACGACGAGGCATTGCACCTCCTTGAATTCTGCCGCCATCGCGCAGCGCAAGTCCGTCGTGAACGTGGCAATGCCGCACTTCCTCGGCAGATAATCACCGAGGAACGCGACCTTACGAATGGCGGAAGCAGGTGACATTAATTCATTTGTCGTGGCACCGGAAAACTCGCCCCCCCTGACAATTAGCATGGCTCGACAGCATTCACCAAGAACCGTTTTTTCGAGAAAGCAGACACCCTGGCACTGCTAGCGCGGGCGTCCCGCCTGCGAGTTCGAGCAGCGTCTCGCTGCCAATTTCAGAAAACAGAGAGACACGCACCGGGACGATGCTTTAACTCGCAGCCGGGACGGCCGCGCTACGTTTACGTCCTACCGCCGCGGTGCAAACTGCACGCCTTCGCGCAAGCCTCTCTTGCACTTTGCATGCGTGTTCGCGGCCAGCATCGATTCCCGAACAGCTTCTTCAAAGCTGAAAAACCATGACTTCGCTCGAAGGAAACAGGTTGGCAGTGAGTTAGCTTATGCCTTCCAACCAAAACCAAAATCAACCAAATCACCAAGCATGAAATCCTTTAAATCTACCAGCGCAGCCCTGCTCGCTGCATTAGGCCTCTGTTCGCCATGGGCCGTCCAAAATTGCAAGGCGCAGACCGACACCAATCTGTATCGCGCCCGAATCAACCTCGTTTGCGTCAGCACGAACGCCAACGGCACACTCGTTTATGATCAGGTGGCAACGACCGAATTCGTTCGCGAATTCGCCATGGACCACGGCGTCACCAACTTCAACAACCTGGTCCTTGCCTACAACCGCGCCGATGCCTCATTGCAAGTTGTCCATCGCCCCACGCGGCAGGTGATCGGCACGCCGTTGAGTTTTGACGGTGGCACGGCCATTTCCAACACCAGGACCACCCGCGTCGAGCGCCTCACCTATGTGTATTTCGAGGGGAACAGCGTTGCCAGCGGGGTGCTCTCGGCCACCGAAAACCTCACCTACTCGAAGAACGGCCAACTCAGGACGTTCGGATTTCGCGGAAGTCTCCATTACAGTTTCACCACTGCCGCAAACTCGTCCGTGATCTGCCGCGGCACTCTGACGGTCGGCTCCGCCCTCGACGAGCCGGCTGCCCCGGTCAACCCCTTCACTCAACTACTTGGGAACGGCAACTCGAACCAGGGTGGCCCGCCGCCCTGAGCCCGCAGGACGGGCGTCGCGCCGGTCTCTAACTTGAAAAAGAGAGTTGAAACCACGAAATACGCGAAAAGCGAATCAAAGTTGGACCGCATGCTTGACTCACCTGCCTGCCTTGGTTTCGCGTATTTCGCGGTTCTGAATGCGGGGTCACGTGCCCTGTAGCGGGGGTGTCTCGCCTGCACCGGGAAGGTGCTTAAACTCGCAGCCTCGCCCTGTGAGATAGCATGGTCCAGCGCCGCTGCCGGCTTATCACGGGGCGAGACGGCCGCGTTACATGGAAGACCTGTCCGCGAACTGGGATAGTTGAAACCGCGAAATGCACGAAAGAGCAGTAAACCGGCGGAAGGACTTCAGCGCACTTTCTTGCTTGTGTCGGTAACGGATGTTTCGCGCAACTCGGTGGCGGGAACCCAAACGGCCTTGCCATTACGCCAGACGGCCAATGGCTTCGCGCGACGACGACGATCTTCAACCACTTTGGCAACGGCGTCAGTCAAAGCCCGCATCGCCTGTTGCGTGAGCGACGACTCCATCAGTTTCTTCATGGCTTTCATTTCGCGAATTCCTTCCGCAGCCGTTCATAAAGCCCGGCATCGTTGATGATAGTCTCGTTGGCCTCATCTTTAAACACCAGATGTGGCGTATCGGATGAGTTGTCAAAAAAGTGCAACGTATCCAACAACGGACGATAAAGCATGAACAGATTGCTCAGCGTGCGACCAAAACGCCGTCGCACATCCGCTTCGGGGACGTTATGCCCGCCACTCTCGACGCGATCACGAATCCGCAGCAACGCCACGTCCGGACTGGGAATCCACAGGTAAAACAGATGCAGTTCAAACCCGGCCTTCTTCACTTGCTTCAACAACGAACATACGAGCGGCCCGACAGCGTGGTTTCAAAAGCGAAGTCTACGTGCACCTCGGTGAATTGGGCAATGCGTTCGAGCACGGCGCGCCCGGCTTGAAACATGCCGGCGTCGGGATCAGACGGCGAAAAGGCGCGGCCAACTGGTCTGGATTGATAAAGTTGCGGCAGTTGGCGTACAGCGGCAGAAACTCGGTGGCAAAGGTTGTTTTCCCCGCGCCATTCGGCCCGGCGATGATATAACAGTTGACGGACTTACGCGGCATTGAGTGGGGCCGGATGCAAATTCACCGCGGCTCACCGTAAGCAGCACCAATGACAAGACAACCTGAAAGCGGACACCCTCTTCCGCCTCAATCGGGGAGAATTCCTTCTCCGGCCTGCGGAGACCGCGAGCGACCTCTCCCCTCGCACCGGGAAAGTTCAAACCGCGAAACACGCGAAATACACGAAAGAAATCAAGTGGGAACGAATTCCGCGTTCACGTGCCTGACGCACATTGCAATCTACCCGCAGCATTCGTCGTTGGAATCAATCAATCGAACCAACCTGGCCGTCGTGGCCCCGCCGTTGAGTTTCGATGGTGGCGTTTCGCTCACCAACTCCAACGGCTCACGCGTCGAATTGAGACGCACCGAGACGATGCTCTCCTGCGCAACCAACGTCCCCTGGCGTCGCCGCTGGCACACTCCGGTGACAAATCTCATCGACCCAAAAAAACAGGCGTTGATTCATAACGGCAATCGTTTACTGTCGCAGTGAATTCACGTTGATGCGCCTGTGAAAACCCTGATCTTTCCCCGCTGCGCCAAACTCCTGTTTTGGGTTGGTCTCGTCGTCTCCATTGCCAGCAACACACCCGGCCAGGGTGTTTACCGCGAACTATGGACCGGTCTCACCACCAGCCTGGGAAACAATCTTGCCGCCCTCACCAACACCACCTATAACCCCAATTGGCCGGATAATCCCGACCCGGCCTACACGCGCATCTTTACCGACTTCGAAACCGAAATAAATCTCCTGAGTAATTACGGTCAGCGCGTGCGCACGTTTGTGGTGCCGCCAGTTGACGGGGCTTACTCGTTCTGGATCGCGAGTGATGACACGAGCCAGTTGTTTCTGAGTACCGACGAGAGCCCCGCAAACAAACTTTCCATTGCCGGCGTCGCAGTATGGACCGACCCGCGTCAATGGACCAAGGAGCCGAATCAAAAGTCCGCGCCCATCACCTTGCAGGCGGGCCGCCGTTACTATCTCGAAGCGATTATGCAGGAAGGCAACGGGGGCGATAACCTCGCGGTACGCTGGCAATTGCCGACGGGCAGCTTTGAAGAGCCCTTGACCGACAGCAGCCCGGCCGGCACTCATTTGATCCCTTGCACGGGCATCAACTCGACTCCCGGATTCTTCGTCCAACCGACCAACACCAGCGTGGCCGAAGGCGCGAACGCGAAATTCTTTTTACTCGCAACGAACCAGTCTCCGATGACCTATCAGTGGCAGCGCAGCAACACCAACCTGCCCGGCGCAACGCAATCACTGCTCACCTTCAGCAACACCAGTTCCCTCGCCGACAACGGGAGCGTTTTCCGCTGCATCGTCTCCAATCCGTCCGGTTCAGTCACGAGTGCGCCGGTCACGCTGACGGTGATTGGAGACAACACTCCCCCCACTCTGGTCTCTGCCATCAATCAGGATTTGACTCACATCGCCGTGAGTTTCTCCGAACCGATTGAAGCCGCGTCCGGAACCAACGCCACGAATTACACCGTGAGCGGCGGTGTCACCGTTTCCTCGGGCGCTCTGCTCAATCCGCAAACGGTCGTTCTCACCGTTTCGCCTTTGACCCTCTCAAACACTTATACCTTGACCGTGAACAATGTTCGTGACCGCGCCTCGACTCCGAACACCATTGTGGCCAATTCCCAAATCAATTTTCAGGCGCGCGCCTTCGGCCTGGCAGCCCGCCCACCCGTCGGTCCATTCCTCAACAATGTGCTGCCGGAGGCCGCCCCGGCCATCCCGCCGAACTGGAGCGTCGTGCCGGCGTTCCCCAATCTCGTCTTCACCAATGCGCTGGGATTCACGCATGTGCCCGGCACCAACCTGAATTGCGTCTGGGAACGCGAAGGACGCGTGTGGTTTTTCCCGACCAACGAGGACACGACCCAAAAATGGCTCGTGCTCGACATCAGCAACCAATGCCAGGGCTGGGATGATTCGGGTCTGCTGAATCTCGCGTTTCATCCCGGCTACACCACCAACGGCTTTCTGTTTGTTTATTACACCTGGGTCACACCAGGCACCGTCGTCGGCAGTCCCACCACGCGGCCGACGGAGATGGTGGTCGGAAAGTATCATGACCGCTTGTCGCGCTTCACGCTCACCAGTGGCGCTTTCCCGCTCGGGTCCGAACTCGTGTTCGTGGATCAAACCGGCGATAGCGTCTGGCACAACGGCGGGGGCATGTTCTTCCATCCGGTGGACGGCTTCCTCTACTACGTGGATGGCGACGACGAGCGCTCGCCGGCCCAGGTCATCGACAACAAATTGTTCGCCGGACTCTTCCGCATTGACGTGGACATGCGTGGCGGCGCCATCAGCCATCCGATTCCCCGCCAGCCCGTCAACGGCACCACCGCCAACTATTACATCCCGAACGACAACCCGTTTGTAGGTCAACCGGATGTCCTGGAGGAATTTTTTGGACTCGGGCTGCGCAGTCCGCACCGCATGACGATTGATCCACCGACCGGCAAAATCTACATCGGCGACGTCGGTGCGGGTTCGCGTGAAGAAATCACGGTCGTGCACCCCGGCGAGAGCGGTCTGAATTTCCAATGGTCCTATTGCGAAGGTTTCCTCGGCTCCATGCCGGCGAACTACATTGGCGTCAGCAAACCACCCATTCTGGATTACCCACGCAATGAAGGCGTCGCGGTCATCGGCGGCCACGTCTATCGCGGCAGCCAGTTCAGCGCCCAACTCGGCGGACGCTACATTTTTGGCGACAACGTCTCGCGCGTCATCTGGGTCATGGACGAATCCACTACTCCCGCCACAAAGATCGCCATCGCGCAGTTGCCCAAAGGCGATGGCCCGAACTCGGGTTCGGACTACACGGGCCTGTCATCGTTCGGTCTCGACGTGAACAACGAAATCTACATGTGCCAGATGAGTAGTATTGGCGGGCGTATTTACAAGCTCGCACCGGGCGCGCCCGTGGCCAGCCGCCCCTTGCCGACATTGCTTTCCGAAACCGGCGCCTTCACGAATCTCGCCACGCTGGCGCCGAATCCCGGCCTCATTCCGTACACCGTGAACTCCCCACTCTGGTCCGATGCCGCGCACAAGACGCGTTGGATGGCCGTGCCCACCAATACGCTCGTCACGTTCGCCTCGACCGGCGGATGGACGTTTCCCAGCGGCACCGTGTTCGTAAAACACTTCGAGCTTTCCACCAACGACACCAATCCCACGTTGCACCGCCGACTCGAAACCCGCCTGCTCGTGCGCGACACGAATGGCCTCGTTTACGGTGCGACCTACAAATGGCGACCCGACAACAGCGATGCCGACCTCGTGTCCACACTCACAAACGAGAACATCCTCATCACCACCGCCACCGGCACGCGCACGCAAGTGTGGTCATACCCCGGCCGGCAGGATTGTATTGTGTGCCACACGATTCCTTCCGGTGGCGTGCTGGGCGTCAACACGCGCCAGCTCAATGGCGAGTTCGCCTACCCGCAGACTGGCGTGACCGACAACCAACTTCGCGCCTTGGATCACATCAGCCTCTTCAGTTCGCCCCTCAACGAGCCCGCCATTCCCACTTACGCGAAGCTTGTTCCCGTCACCGACACCAACGCCTCTCTGGAATTGCGCGTGCGTTCGTATCTCGATGCGAATTGCTCGCATTGCCATCGTCCCAATGGCGGCGTTAACGCCCTCTTCGATGCGCGATTCGACACGCCGCTGGAAAATCAGGGCCTCATCAACGGACCAGTCCTAAACAATCTCGGAATCTCCGGCGCCCGGGTTGTGTTCCCCACCAACCTCGCTGCCTCGCTGCTTTACTTGCGAGACAACAGCCTCGGTGTGACCAAAATGCCGCCCCTCGCGAAGAACACCATCGACCAGGACGCGGTGGCGATTATTGCCGCATGGATCAACAGCCTCGTCGTGCCCATCCCCGAATTTGTCGCGCGCTATCAATTTGAAGGCAACGCTCTCGACACCAGCGGCAACGCCAACCACGGCACCGCGAACAACGTCACTTACGCGAGCGGCAACGAAGGCGCGCAAGGCGCCGAGCTCAACGGAACGAGCAGTTACGTTGAGATTCCGCGCTCCATCAGCACTGACTTCACGGTGGCCATGTGGGTGCGCACCACCGACACCGGCGGCACGGGCCAATGGTGGTCCGGCAAAGGTCTGGTGGATGGCGAAGTCAATGGTAGCGCGCCCGATTGGGGCGCGGTGGTGCTGAATGGCCGGTTTGCTCTCGGCGTCGGGTCACCCGATACCACCATCAGTTCGTCCGTCACCATCAACGACGGCAACTGGCATCATCTCGTCGCCACACGCGACAATACCAGCGGCGCGATGAACGTTTACGTGGATGGCGCCCTGAGCGCGAGCGGCACTGGTCCTACCGGTGCGCGAACCGGCCCGCCGAGCTTGCGTATCGGCAGCATTCAAACCGGCGTTGGCTTTGGCTACCTCAACGGCACGATTGACGATGTGCGACTGTATGATCGCGTACTCAGTGAAACCGAAGTGGCGGCGCTGCTCCTCGCGCCCGCGCCCCAAAGCCTGACCGCCGTGCCCGGCGACGGGCGCGTGACCTTGAATTGGGCCGCCTCCTCCGGCGCCACGAGTTACCACCTCAAACGCTCCACCGTCAGCGGCAGCGGTTACACCACCATTGCCACGAACAGCAGCACCACCTTCACCAACACTGGCCTCGCCAATGGAACCATCTATCACTTCGTCGTAAGCGCACTGAACGCCTACGGTGAGAGCCCCAACTCGGCGCAGGCCAGCGCCCGCCCGGTATCCACGACACCCACGCCCATTGTCTTTGCCGTGGCGAACGACCAAATTCAACTCTCGTGGCCGCCCGGCCATACCGGTTGGACATTGCAGGTGCAGACCAACACGCTCCTCTCCGGCCTGGGAACGAACTGGATCACCCTGCCCGGCACAGCCGAGACGAATCAATTCGCGATGCCCGTGGATGCCGCGAACGACAGCGTCTTCTTCCGATTGATCTATCCGTGAACGCAGAACCGCAGAACGATTGTCGTAGGACGGGCGTCGCGCCTGTCTCTAACTTGAAAAAGCTCCCGCTTGAGCGGATTTGGAGAGAAGACCTGTCCTCGAAGCGGGATAGTTGAAACCGCGAAACACGCAAACGAGAATCAAATTGAACCGAATGCTGTGTGCACGTGCCTGCCTGGTTTCGCGTAATTCGCGAGGCTCCCCGGTACGCCACGACGAACACAGCGGCAAAGCGGAGTCCTTTCGCAACCTCTGAGAAAGCGCGGTGTTATGGATGGGCACACGTGAACTCGAAGGTGCTCAGATTGATTGCAAGCCTGGCGTTGTTAATCGCGCACGCCGCTTGCGGCGAAGAGACGGTGCTGCTCAGTTTCAATGATGGCGTGAAAAGCGTTCCCGTCTCTGAAGCTCGGAAGCGCCTGTTGGAAATCAGGCGGGGCGACTCGGTCTCGAACGTCTTCACCAGGCTCGGTTACCCTGACGAAGTGGAAGTAAAGGTTCAAGGACAAGCCTACTCTTCTGAAGGCGAGTGGCGACGCTGGCGTTATGGCGCGACCGCCCCGCATGAGCTTCCGCTGATTGGCGCCATCGAGATCGACACGAATCTTACGGTCCTTGGAGTGATGAAGTCATTTTTGACATGGCCTGAGGAGCCAAGGACAAATGCCGTGGGGACGGAAACGAACATCATCTGCACGATCGAACGCATTTGGCGCGACCCGGAAGGCCGCACGCCGGAACTCTCGTACCTGGCATCCATCAGCATCACCAACGCGGGCAAAGACGTATTTGAGACTGATATTGAGACCCGCCTTAGCGAGTCGTGGCGGCAGTGGCAATGGGAAATCTATAATTCGAGCAACACTCTCGTCTTTGCATCGCGGCCCTATCCCGTGTGGTCGAGTTCTCCAGACAAAAACGCAAACATGATCAAATTGCCACCGGGACGCACCAAGGATCGCGATGCCGTCGGCATGCTTTTAGGCGGCTCAGACCTGGGGATTCCGTGACCGGGCAACTATCGAATGCGTGCCGGCTTTGTGCTGAACAGGAATTTCATTGCCTGGTCGGATTTTTACGAGTTCACGATTGAGGAAGAAGAATGAAGCCCCAGCTTGCGTTCGGATGCTTAAGCGGGCGAAAGCCCGCGTTCCTTTGCACGGGACAGTTAAAACCGCGAAATACGCGAAATACGCGAACGAGAACCAAGTGGGAACAAATGCCGCGTTCACGTTCCTGACGGAGCGCGGCGTTCACCGCAGGACAGGCGTCCCGCATCTGCAATCCACCGAAGAGCAGAACGATTGAGGGCAGAACAATTCAAAACCATCATCCTGCCCAGCATCATTCTGCTGAGCGCCGTCGTAGGCTAGGCATCGCGCTGCCCTGGAAAGTTCAACCCGCGAAACACGCGAAAAGACGCGAAAGGGAATCGAAGTTGGACCAACGCTGTGTGTTCATGTGCCTGCCTGGTTTTCGCGTATTTTGCGTATTTCGCGGCCCAAATGGACGTAGCGCGGGCGTCCCGCCTGCGAGTTCCGGCGGCGTCTCGCCGCCAGTTGCAAACATAAACACGCACCGGGACGGTGCTTTCACTCGCAGCCTCGCCCTGTGAGATAGCTCTACTCCGGATGGTCTAGCGCCGCTGCGGACTTATCTCACGGGGCGAGACGGCCGCGTTACGTGACCGCCGTCCGGATGAGGTGCGGCGCACATACTGATTCAAAAGCGCCGGGTGTCCATCCGGTTATTCGTGTCAAAGTCCCCAGCTTCGGCATTAGACTGCTCCCCGGCTACCCACGGCAAAACCATCACCGGCTTGCAATACAGCACGAGACAACGCGCGTCCGTTGTTGACGGGTTGTAGCGCCCTAACGTAGTGTCGCCCTGAGTTAGAAGCGCACGCTGGAAAAGCCCCAAAACTCCAATGCTATGGGCCTACTGAAATTCAAACTGACTATTGGCATTCTAGTCGGCTTCTTGGCCGGCGCTATCGTTGGATTCATGGCGAACCGCAATACAGCGGCCCAGGGCAAGAGCGAAGACTTCTCAATCCAAGTACTGAACCAGGTGACTGCCATAAAGATCAACAAACGCACTGGCGAAACATGGCAGTTTGACTTCCGCGAAGATAAAGAAGCCAACTGGAAACCAATCCAAACGAGGAGCGATGGCGCTGCTGCCACCGATGCAGCAGCCGGTGTAATCCGATTTCAAATCGAAACGCGCAACGCAGTTGCGTTAGCAGTTGTCGCCGGTTTCGTCCTAGTTGCACTTGCTATATTCCTTGTCACTCGGTCGAAGCAAAAACCAATGGCTTCAACTCAGACAACGGAGGAAGGGAAAAGTGCGAACGGGAGTCCAGCTACGCTAACGTCGCCACCGGAGACACTAAGTGACCAGACATTTGTTCCGGGAGAATCCGAAGACGAGCTGCAGAAGCGAATTAAAGACTTCGTTGCTACAGAGTTTCCACTTTCAGGGGAACCGTTCCGAAGACGAGCTGACAAATTCATCTTTGATCGAGTGCGATTGGCGGCCCGTCACCATTTTTCCGCACATCGAACAATGAAGGGTTTTCGCGACGCTGAACAAATGCGAATCGCGGCTGCGAAGTTCACAGAATTGACGCACTAGAGCGAAGGCGGCCAATCAAACGGCATGTGAGCTGGTCGCCTTAGTTTCCCTTGTGCCGCTTTTGACAATAGCCAAATCCAACGGTCGTGAAATTCGTTCTCGCATTCGCCGTCGATTAAGCAAGGCCCAAAGGCAAAATTTGCACGACCAAACACGTTCGCAGCGGCGCAATCAGCGTCTTCACCAGGGTATTCTGCATACGGCTCGAAATCGCGGGCAACCGCATGCCAATATGACGCTTCATACCATCGGTAATTGGATTCGCCCTTTCGTTTAAGGAGCCAAAGAGATGAGGACCAACTATAACTCGGCTGCGTTTGGTTAGCGATGATCTGAGAATTCGCAACTACATCCCATCCAGACAGGGGAAAGTAACCCGCTTCAACGAAGTTGGAGGCGTTTAAGTTTGTCACCAACCAACCATTTCCGAGCTGAAACTGAACGACCCCAACGGCATTACCCGATGCTCGGTGTACTTGCGGAACTTGGGAGTGCAGTTTAGCCCACAAACGCTCCACGTTTTCCGCGAGCCGCGCAAATCCTAGTTTCGCTTCTTGTCTTCTTGCTTCAAGCGCAGAAGCCCTTGCCTGTAACTGCTGATCTTGGAGAGCGACGTGTGACGCAGCCTCTTTCAAAGAAGTGAGGACGTCGCTTGAAAGAGCCGTCGCAGCAGCACTGACCACCGCCGACTTCGGTGCTTCGTGTGGTTCGGCCGTAGTAGTATTTGGCGTCAACGTTGAGGTATCAGCAGCCAAAGACTTACCAGCCTCTCGCAACCTAAAATCGCCAAGCACAAATATGCCCGTGGCAGACGTGCTAAATGATGGAGTTTGTTTGCGCCGGTATGACTTGCTATCCCTCCTTACGCGCGTCGAGACATAATCATACAATTTCGGCACCGTAAGCAACTGTTCGTCGAGGGCTTCTGGAGCGCCTCGTAACGCTTGGATTAAGTGAAAAGTAAACAAGCTGAGCTTCGGGTCAGGTGACTTCTCGTAGGACTCTTCATCTGCAGCACTCGAACTCAGAATCGTAGTGCCCTTGGTTGAAGCCAAGTATTCCGCGAAAAATTTATGAGAGAATGACGCGGCATGAAGCTTTCTCCCTAGTGTAGTGTCTCTGAATTGTCTTTCGTAATTCGCGAGTGTTGTGCCAGAGCCTCCCGTGCTCGGCGAATCTTTTCCAGGATTGCTTTGCCGTCGGCGCGCCATTCATAACGCTGCGGTTTCAAGTTGCGTTGGGC
>DASUGI010000076.1:0-27229 GCA_036274115.1 Verrucomicrobiia bacterium | reverse complement strand
GCCCCGTTTCCCAGAGGGAAAGGGTTAAACAGTTAGACCGTTAACAGACAATTGTTCTTTGTATGGCAGGACAACGCATTCGTATTCGTCTCAAGGCCTATGACTACCGCGTCATAGACCAGTCGGCGCGCGAAATCGCCGATACCGTAAAGCGCACGGGCGCTCGCGTCGCAGGCCCGATTCCTCTTCCCACTCGTGTCGAACGTTTCACCGTGTTGCGTTCACCGCACTCCGACAAAAAGTCGCAGGAAACTTTCGAGCAACGCACACACAAGCGGCTCATTGATATCATCGAGCCCACCGCCAAGACCGTGGATGAGCTGAAGAAGCTCAACCTCCCCGCTGGCGTGGACATCACCATTAAGATTTAAGGGACTGGTTAAATGAGTGATTGGTCAAATCAATGCCAAGTCAGAATACCTTGAACTCATTTAACGATTTAACCATTTAACGAATACGAACCATGCCACTCGGACTTATTGGAAAGAAACTCGGTCACACGCGCGTCTATGACGCGAACGGTGTGTTGCATCCGGTTACGGTCGTTCTGGCCGGACCGAATCGCGTGTTGCAGGTCAAGACGCAAGCCAGCAAGGACGGCTACAACGCCGTGCAACTCGGCTTCGATGACCAAAAGGAACAACGCGTCGCCAAGCCGTTGCTCGGTCACATCAAGAAGCACAACGGCGTCGCGGTGAAGCGCATCAAGGAATTCCGCAACTTCAGCAAGGAAGTGAAGCCCGGCGAAACCGTCGGCGCGACGTTGTTCGCTCCTGGCGATTTCGTGGACGCGATTGGCGTCACCAAGGGGCGCGGTTTCGAAGGTGTTGTCGGTCGTCACGCGTTTGCGGGCGGTGATTCAACGCACGGTGCAAAGGGCTGGCATCGTCGCTCCGGCGCAATCGGTCAGCGCTTGTTCCCCGGCACGGTTATGCGCGGCATGCGCATGCCCGGTCACATGGGTCAGGTGCAACGCACCACGCAGAACCTCGAAGTCATCCAGGTTCGTGAAGCCGACAATCTTTTGTTGATCAAAGGATCGTTCCCCGGTGCGGAAGGCGATTACGTCATCATCCGCGAATCCAAGAAACGCCCGAAGGGTTGGAAGCCACCCGTTGCGTCGGTAAGCGCCAAGAAGAAGGCCGCCGCCAAGAAGTAATTAAGGAATAGCCATGAAACTTTCAGTCAAAAATTCTCAAGGCAAAGCCGCGGGCGAACTCGAAGTAAAGTTCGAGCTCGTCGAGGGCGGTAAAGGCACACAAGCCGTGCATGACACTGTGGTTGCGTTTCGCGCCGCCCAGCGCATGGGCACGGCTTGCACCAAGACGGCGGGCGAAGTCGCCGGCACGAACAAGAAACCGTGGCGGCAAAAGGGCACGGGTCGCGCGCGCGCGGGCTCGTTCCAATCGCCGTTGTGGGTCGGTGGTGGCGTGGTCTTCGGACCAAAGCCCCGCGACTTCAGCAAGAAGGTCAACGCCCGCACCAAACAACTCGCGTTGCGCAAAGCGCTCAGCGAACGCCTCAAGGCAGGTGACGTGGTCGTGGTGGATGAGCTCAAGCTCAGCTCACCCAGGACGAAGGAATTCGTCGGGGTGATCAAGGCGCTCGACATCAAAGGCACGGCGCTGGTGGTTTCCACCGGCGAAAACAAGAATCTCACGCTCGCGGCACGCAACGTTCAGGAGGTTTCACTGGCGACCAGCGAAACGCTCAACACCTACGACGTGCTGCGCCCGAGCAAGTTGATCTTCACGCGCGGAGCTTTCGAGAAGGTCGAAGCTCGCTTGAACAAGGAATAACATGAACTCTTTCGACGTCATCAAAACCGTCCGGCTGACCGAAAAGGGCACGCGCCAGGGCGAGAAATACAATCAATACACGGTCAAGGCTGACCGCCTGGCGAGCAAGCCGCAGATCAAGCGCGCCGTTGAAGAACTCTTCAAAGTGAAGGTCCTCAAGGTCAACACGCTGAATGTGCGCGGCAAGTTCCGCCGACAGCGCACGTCGCAAGCCGGTCAAGCGCCCGACTGGAAGAAAGCCATCGTGACGCTGAAGGAAGGCGACAAGATTTCGCTGACTTAAAATCAGACAGTAGGTTCAAAGGGCGCGAAGTTATTTCACTTCGCGCCTTTTTGTTTCACGCCCCAGCCCTGCCTGCACAGGTTCATCGAGCATGTGAATACGCGGGCATCTCACGCGTCTGCTTTATGTCGCTGTGGAACAACCCAGTAGATTCAGTGATGGAAAAGAGTTTTGACAAGCGCGGGGAAATCCAGTTTCCTGTGCCTCGACGGAACATGAACACCGCGAACATTACAATGCAGACGACGCCGAAGAGTGGATGCATCTCCACCTGGCAGCATCGCTCCCTGTGCGTTGGCATCGCGGGAAGGAGTTCTTGAGGAACCCCAGGATTTTTCGAAAAACCCGCGATTGCCAGTCAATCGCGGGTTTTTTTGTTTGAACGAAAAGGACATTAAGATTTTCAGAAAGGTACAAAATGAAAAGGAGAGACAACAAAGTAACGACTGAGTTCGGGCCGAACACCAGGTTCGCGCCAACGATCGTCAACACCGCGCCGGCACGGCCCTTCCGGGGCGCCGTTGAGGACGAATTAGAAAGGCTCAAGGAACGCTTGCTGGCCGACGAATTGGCGCGCACCCGGAGCCTCGAAACCAACGTACTTCTGCGACGGGCCGCCAACGAAGCGGTGTCGCTGGTGTGGCTGATGCCGTATCCGCTCTTGCTGTTTCCGGCATTGTTCGCCGAGAAAGCGCAAGCCGCGCGACGTCATGCGGGCCGGCAAGCCCTCATCCGCGAGCGCAGCAGCGAGCTGCTCGCGCTGGCGGAGTGAGATGATTTACGCCGAAAGGTGTAGGGGTGGGGTTGGACAAGGAGCGCCGTGCAAACGGCGCTCTTTTTTTTACTTCAACTAAGTAGCCTTAAATCATATTTCCTGGCGAATCCGCGATCTGGCCTCGGTCATAATAAAAATCGAGGCGCTTATTCAGGGTCGCAACACGTCCGTGTCCCATCGCAGACACATTGAGGAATTATGCGGTCGCGCTTGATAAAACTTTCGTACAGTTGCCACCCGGATAAATGATGATTGGATTACTTCGCCACTTTCGCGTTGAACAGGATCCGCCAAACGGCTGGCGGACTTCGGAAGAATTGCTGACGTGGCGGAAAAACTATGACATGGCGGGAACCAGCGTCGGGGAATTCGATCTCGGAAAAGTCAAGTGGGAGACGTGCATTTCCAGTGATCTACCCCGCGCCAGAATTACTGCCAATGCTGTGTTTAGCGGGGAGGTGGAATGCACTGCCCTGTTGCGAGAGGTGCAGTTCGCGCACTTTCAAACCGGCGGCTTGCGGCTTCCGGTTTGGGCGTGGCGCTGGGTGTTGCGACTGGCCTGGATGAGATCGGTTGAGTGGAATGAATCGCGATACGCTGGTCGTTTCACATGCCGGCGTAATGATGTACTTGAGTGACGAGTTGCGCCGTCGCGGATTTGCCGGGCCGAAGCTGCGGACGCCCAAACATGCCATTGCTTATATCTATGAGCGACCCGATACCAGGCTGCTGGAAACCGTTGAAGCAGTAAGATCGCCGGAAGTGAATCTCTGATCGTTCACCCGGTCGAAGCGACCGGTTGAAATGAACGGATAACCGAATTTTCTGCGTGCTTTTGAGCGGAGTGGTTTCTAAGTTCTCCGTATGACAATGTGGTTGCTTACCCTTTTGTTGCTGGCGTGTCTGGCTGCCGCCGGGTGGCGGCAAGGCGCCATTCGTGCCGGCATTTCATTTTTCGGAATCATCTTCTCCGCGTTGCTCGCCGTGCCGCTGAGCAAACTGGTCGCACCGTTGGTGAAGATTTGCGGCGTGACCAATCCCATTCTGCTCTGGGCGTTGCCGCCGTTTATCGCGTTTGTCGTGGTGCTGGCGCTCATCAAAGTGGGCGCGTTCATGGTGCATCAAAAGGTGGACGTGTATTACAAATACAAGGCCGGCGATCTGCGGCTTTCGCTCTTTGAGCGGCTTAATCACCGCCTCGGCATTTGCGTCGGTTTATTAAACGGAGTGGTTTATCTGGTGTTGATTTCCTGGGTGATTTACGCGTTCAGCTATTGGACGGTGCAAATGGCTTCCGGCGAAAATGACTCGCGTGCCCAACGACTGGTGAGTCAATTGGGACGTGACCTTCAGAGCACCGGTTTTGCGAAAGTGGCTCGTTCGGTGGATTCGCTCTCGCCCGCGTTCTACGACACTGCAGACCTGGCCGGGTTGCTTTACCAAAACCCCCTGTGTGAAGCGCGGTTGATGCGGTATCCAGGCTTTTTGTCACTCGGCGAGCGGGAGGAATTGCAGGCCCTGGGACAGGATGCCCAGTTTTCGGCGATGCGTTTGCGCCAGGCGCCATTGCGCGAAGTGATGGATTATCCACAAGCCAAGGCGATCCTCGACAACCCGGATCTGCTTCGCACCATTTGGTCGACGGTTCAGCCAGACATGAAGGATCTCAATGCTTTTTTGGAGACCGGCAAATCCGCCAAGTATGACGGCGAACGACTTCTGGGGCGCTGGAACTTCGACGTTAATGGAACGGTTTTGCTATATCGCCGGGCCAAGCCAAATGTCGCAGGGTCGGAGATAGCGAGGTTTCGGGCCTGGATCACGGAGAAGTTTCCCAAGGGCAGCCTTGTGGCCGCGCCTGATGGCATGGTAGCGCTGAAAGATATCCCGGTAATCGTGCTGCAACCAGGTCAGCCGTACGCGGGTGAGGCAAAGACCTTCAAGGGCCAATGGAAAGAGGCTGGCACGGGATACGAGTTCGATCTCGAAGGCGGCACGGTGAAGCGCACGGGAAAATTTGAAGGCAATCGGCTGGTGGTGGCCGGCGACACAACACCTGTGGTGTTTGTGAAGGAAGAATGAGTTGGGCCCGGCCCCCCGGAATAAAGGAACAGATCGACGCCTTTATTTCTCCAGCAATGACCGGCCGTAAATCAGTTGCCCGGGACGAAGCGGCCCCGTTTGTTCGAACAGGTTGACACCGGGTAACAAGTTGGTGCTGCTGACCGCCGGCAAAGCAGACGCAGCGGTAAGATTGTCATTGGGAAGCAGGTTAACCGCATTGGCTGCCGCACTGGCCCCTCCCGGGGCTACCATAAGTGAATGGACATTTTGCGATCCGGTTTCTTCCATGAAGAAAACGCCGGCCACCATCAGGCCGCAGGCCACTGTGGCAATAGCACCGGACACGGCTGGCTGGGATTCAAGCTTTCGCCAGATACGGCGCAGCCAGGGTGTTCTTGAAATGAGGTTATCCGCGGTTTCGAATCGGGCGACCGACGTGTCCGCCCGGATATGAGTAATCACCCGGGTCGACAGATCGTTGAAGTAACGCGGCGGCGGTTGCTCGTAGCGTTTGAGTTTGAGGAGACGCTGAAGTTTCTCAAAATCCTGGCCTGGTTCTTCGCTGTTCATACGACTTACTTCAAATAATCCAACAAGTAGCCTTGCAGCTGTTGTCGCGCATAAAAAAGCCGCGAACGCACCGTCCCGACATTGCACTCCATGATTTCCGCAATCTCTTCATGGGCCAAACCCTGCACATCGTGCAAGGTAACAACCAATCTGTGAGGTTCTGACAGCTTCAACATTGCCTCGTTCAATTTTTTTTGCAGCTCACCCAAAGCGGCGTCCCGACGCGGCGTTTTGTCGGAAATCAATGCCACCAAATCAGGATCTTTTTCAGCATTAAAATCAAGATCGTTCAGGCTCATCGCCGAACGATTCTTACGCTGCTTGAGAAAATTGATGGTCTTGTTTACGGCAATCCGGTAAAGCCAGGTGTAAAAGCTCGAGCCCCCTTTGAACGACTTCAGCGCCTGATAGCCCTTGATGAAGGACTCCTGAGCGAGGTCATTGGCGTCCTCGTGATTGGACGTCATGTGATAGACGGTCGCGTAAATCCGTTCCTGATAGCGGCGGACGAGTTCGTCGTAAGCGGCCAAGTCACCCTTCTGCGCGCGTCGGACCAGAGCATCTTCTTCCGCGCGATTGGCAGAACCAGCCGTCCTGGTGACTTCGGGCGACGCTGCCTTCCCCTCGCCCTGTTCCGATGCCGGTTCGGTCATGATTGCGGGTATTGAAATCATTCTGACAACACAGCCGTCTGCCGGGCCAGATATTCAGTCAAGCCAGCCAAACTGGCGCGTCCTTCTGACTCGGGGAGCGACTTCAAACTTTGACGGGCCTGGGCAAGATAGCGTTCAATTATTTCCCGGGACGGCCCCAACGTCTCGTAGCGCGCGAGCAATTCCGTCATGCGTGTAAACGCCCCGGGTTGCCAATCTTGAACCCAGGATTCCAGACGCGCGCGGTCGGCGGCACTGGCGCGTTCCCAGGCAAGCAGCACCGGATACGTCAATTTGCCCTTGGCCAGATCCGTGCCCAGGGATTTCCCGGCGTCTTTTTCCGTGCCGAACAAATCCACGCAATCGTCGTAAACCTGATACGCCGTCCCGAACGCCAAACCAAACTCGCGCAAGGCCGCGCGCTGAGCTGGGGTCGCTTCGCTCAGGAACGCCGCCAGGTCACACGAAAGCGCAAACAACTCGGCGGTCTTCATCTCGAGCACGCGGAAGTAATCGCGGCGCGACAATTCAAAGTTCCGACGATGACGGGTCTGAAGAATCTCTCCCGAGCAAACGGTATTGGTCGCGGACGAGACGGCACGACAGACATCGGGCGTTGGAAAGCTCGCCGCGAGTTTCAGCGATTGAGCGAAAAGGCAGTCGCCGAACAATACGGCAATCTCGTTCCCCCAGTTCGCCGCCAGCGTGAGTTGTCCGCGGCGAACCTCCGCCTCATCCATGATGTCGTCATGCACGAGCGTCGCCAGGTGAACCATCTCGATAATCACCGCGACGGTCACGTGGGAGTCATTCGTCTTACCGAGAGAATTTGCCGCCAGAGCAACCAGTGTAGGCCGAAGGTGTTTGCCGTGGCCGTTGAGGGCGTATTCGGCGTATTGAGCCAGCGCCGGATCGAATTCATGCACCTGCCGGGCGAGTCGCGTCGCCACGGATTCAAGGAAAGGCTCAACCGGTTCAACGATTTGCTTCCAGGCGGCGGCGGTTTCAGGATTTGGCGTGCGTCCATTCCCCGCCGCGATTTTTGAATCAACGGCCAACATGCGCCGCCAATGTAGATTTCCGAGAGAAATGAGTCAAACCTGTAGTGCCCCCCTGTGTGTAATTGGAAGTGCCGTGCCGAATCAAATCCTCCTCGTCCTTGTCCTCGTTCTCATCCTCGAATTGCCTTGAAAGAAGCGCGGAGGAGAACGAGAGGAGGTCTAAGCGGCGGTTCAATCACACCGTCCCCTCCGGCGAATTCTGTATCCTCCGCAACCTATTCGTTATCCAGGCGCACGGCTTCGTTGAATTCATCAAAGAAATTCGGTAATGCCGACTGGACCCGATTCCAGTTCGGAATCAACGGAGCCCCCAACGGGTCATCCTGGAACGCCTTCGCCGCCGCCCGGATCCCGCGCACAAACGTCTGCGTCGCGAGTTCCTCCTCATGACGATCAAACGTCAGCCCGTTGATCGAGGCGTCAGCACCATAGTGCCGCATGGTATCTTCCGCCCGCCGGACGTAAGCGCTGAGCAAGGTATCAAACAAACCCGCATCCAACTTGATGCCTTCGGCCGCCATCGTGCGGAAAATGGATTTCGCAATATCAATGGCCATCTTGTTAAGACCTTTGTCGGGATCGCGCGCCGAGAGTTCCTGATGTTTGTGATCGTAGTTCTCGCTCAGCTCGGACTGGCAAATTCCCTTGGCCGACGCATTGCGGAAAACGTCAGCCAACAAACCTACCTCCAATCCCCAGTCCGCTGGAATTCGCACGCGGCGCACCAGATCAATGTCCAGACAGAACTCGCCCGCCAGCGGATAACGGAACGTGTCCATGTAAACCAAATACGGGTGCTGGCCCAGAATGCTGATCAGGGAACGAATCAACGGCGTCACCAGCAACCGCATCACTCGGCCGTTGAGTTTGTTCGTATAGCGCGCGTAGTAACCTTTGCAGAAGTCAAAGCCCAAGGCCGGATGCGCCACGGGATAGCACAAACGGGCCAGCAGTTCGCGACTGTAGGTTAGAATGTCGCAATCGTGAACGGCCACCATCTGAGAACGTTCGCTCGCCAGTACGTAACCGAAACAGGTCCATACATTGCGACCTTTACCCGGTGGGCCGGGGCTTAAGTCCGCTTCCTCCAGCCTTTCGTACAGACGACGGATGCGCGGGCCGTCGTTCCACAACAACGTCGGCTTCTGCGGTAATTGGCTGAAGATTCGCCGCGCCCTCACCCATTCGCGGGCGTTGGCGCCGTCGATTCCCACCACGATCTGCCGGAGATAGCTGACGTGGCGCAGCTCCCGCATTATTTGCCGAAGCGCCGGAGTTCCCAATTCCTTAACGTGACACGGCAAAACCAGCCCGATGCGCGTTTCCTGAGCGAATTCCGCCAATTCGCGTTCCAAACGCACCACGTCCTGCTTGCCCAAACGATGCAAGGTAGCAATAGCACCCGTTTGAAAAAAATCCGCCATGCTTCTAAACTCTGACCCATGCGCCCGAGCCAACGCAAGCCTGCTTTCCCGAAAACGAAGAAATTTTTTGCCGCGGCAACACGCATCAACTAATCACAAGGATTGAAACTCATCATCGTTCACTATCATTTGCGCGCCGGCGGTGTGCGCCGCGTCATTGAACTCGCAACTCCGCATTTGTGCCGTGCCGCAAAGGTGGACTCCCTTGTGCTCGCGTGCGGCGAAGCCATGGATCAAAACTGGAATGAAGCGATGGTGCGCCGGGCCGCACCCGCTCACGTCGAGTTCTTCATCGAACCCGCCTTCCGCTACGTCTCCGAACAACGGCATTCCCCTGCCCGACTCCGTCCGCGAATCGCCAGCGCCGTCCATCGGCTGCTCAATGGTTCGACCGAGCGCGACTGCATTGTCTGGGCGCACAACCTGGGGATTGCGCGCAATCTCCTGTTGTCGCACTCCCTCGCCAACGCGTGCAAACATCACGGGGTTCCGCTGATCGCGCATCATCACGACTGGTGGTTTGACAACCGTTGGCTTCGCTGGCCCGAGATGCAACGCTGTGGCATACGCGACCTCGCGGCTGCTGCCAGAACGATTTTTCCGGCCACCAAAACCATTCACCACGTCGCCATCAATCGAGCCGACTCCGTCGTGCTGCATCGACATTTCCAACAACGTGCCCATTGGTTGCCCAATCTCGCGGAACGCGCGACGCCGCCGGCGCCAAAACGAATTCGGGAGGCGCGTCACTGGTTGAAGGACCACGTCGGCGACGGGAATAATCCCGTTTGGATTCTTCCGTGTCGACTGCTGCGTCGCAAAAACATTGCTGAAGCCCTGCTACTTGCGCGCTGGTTGCGACCGGAGGCTTGTTTGGTCACAACCGGTGGAGCCAGCTCAAAGGACGAACAGCGCTACGCAGAAAAGTTGGCTGCCGCAGCGCGTCACCACGATTGGCCGCTACGGCTTGGTATTCTGGCGCACGACCAAAGACACAAGCCTTCGATGGCGGAACTGGTGGCGGCCAGCGAATGCGTGATGCTGACTTCGATGCAGGAAGGCTTCGGCCTGCCCTATCTGGAAGCTGCTGCGGCCAATCGACCACTCATCGCACGCGTTCTCCCGAACATTGCGCCAGATCTCGCAAAATTCGGGTTTCGCTTCCCGCAGTCGTACAAAGAAATCCTGGTTCATACCGATTTGTTCAACTGGTCCTCGGAACGAGCACGTCAGGAAAAGTGGTTTCATCGCTGGAAACGTCAGTTGCCGATGGCGCTACGACGGCGAGCGGAGCATCCAGCCTTACTGGCGGCTCAATCCCAACCCGCTGCCGTGCCGTTCAGCCGACTTACCCTGGATGCTCAAATCGAAGTGCTCGCGCAGCCAGCGGAACAATCGTGGAAACTGTGCGCGCCGCTAAACGGCTTCCTGTCCGTATGGAAACGCCGCGCCGGGAACGAAGCGCTGCAAGTCACCCCCTGGCCGCGCATCGCCAATGACTGGCTGAGCGGCGAATCGTACGCCGAACGCTTCTTGAAAATCCGGCGGCAACATCCATCCTCCTCCCCCACGGTCCCGGATGCTTTGGCCGCACAGGAAGATTTTTTTGAAAAAAACCTCGCCGCGGCCAACAGTTATCCGCTTCTATGGAATTCTGATGTATGAGAGTACGCGCCGCGATTTTTGACGTTTATGGAACGTTGCTGGAAGTCGGCCCACCACCGGGGGATGCCGACGAGCGATGGAAAGCCCTGTTTCGCGACACGTTCAAATCCGAGCCGGCCTTAAGCCGACTCGACTTCTCCATTGCAACCAATCGCGCGATTGCCATGCGGCACGCCGAAGCCAAGGCGCGCGGCATCCAGTTCCCGGAGATCGTCTGGCCTTGCATCGTGGCTGAAGTACTATCGGGCTTTTCGCGGCTGTCGCCATCCCTTCAGGACGAATTTATTTTTCGCCAGATCCAGATCGGTCGCACCACCCAACTGAAAACTGGCGTGGGATATGTCATGCAACTTCTGTTAAATCGCGGCTGCGTGCTCGGTATCGCCTCGAATGCTCAACACTATACGATTCGTGAATTGCAGGAAGCTCTGGCCGGCAACGGCGCCCACTTCAATCAATTTGAGTCTTCGTTATGTGTGTGGTCTTTTGAAAATGGATTCAGCAAGCCAGACCCGCACGTGTTCCAAATCGTGTCGGCTCGACTGGAAGCTCGGGGCATCAGCACCGCTGAGACGCTGGTGATCGGTGATCGACTCGATAACGAAATTGAACCAGCCCGCGCTTATGGAATGCAAACATGGCATTTGACCACCTACCCCAGTCCGGCGCCAAAATCTGGAAGCTGGGAAGCCCTCGCGAATCAATTGCAACACGGCTGGTAACGCGCGTTTACTTTGACGCGACCAGCCAGCGAGTCTCGTATCCTGAGAGCACACCCGACTCAAACCCCAGTCCCGGCCGCATCTCGACAGTTTGATTGCTGACGTTGTGCAAACATAAAACCCGGTCCGCACCATCCCGGCTTTGGCGCAAGACTGCAAAAACGCGCGGATCAAGTTCCAGAATCTGCTGAGGCGCAACCGGAGCAAAAGCCTGATGGGCGCGGCGCTTTGAGAGTAATTCACAAAAGCCAGTGAATACTCGCGAGCGCAACGAGGTAGCGTCGCGAAGTTCACGCCTCAACTGCTCGCATTTCAGCTTCTCGCGATTGATTCGACGCTTGATTCCCGTTTGCTCGACTGCCGGGCGGTCTCCCCGTGAACCAAACAAGGAGTGAAAGTAAATTCCCGGCACACCCTGCAACGACAGCATGATTGCCTGGGCGGTGAGAAACTTCCTGGCGGCGAGTTCGACCGGCTCGTTCGCCGCCGGCTTCGACAGCGCGTCCAGGTAGTTAATGTTCATTTCATAGGGCACTTGAGAACCGTCAGGCATGCTCTTGTACGAAATGAACCCACCGTGCGAAGTCACATGCTCAATCAACGCTGTGATTTCAGCGTCAGTCAGGATGCCGCGCGCTGGATTCACCCCGATGCCATCGTGGGAGGCCAGGAAGTTAAACCACGTGACCCGAGCGCTCGGCAGGCTCAGCGACTGGGCCCAACGCGTCAGCATGGTGGCGTCGCCAGTTCGGATTGAATGCAGCGTGAGCGGCGGCAGGGAAAAGTTGTAAACTAACTGGGCTTCGTTCGTGCCATCGCCGAAGTAACAGATGTTGTCGCGATGGGGAACGTTGGTTTCAGTGATGAGCATCACCTCCGGCGCAACTTCGTCCAGCACGGCCCGAAACAATTGAATCACCGTGTGCGTTTGGGGCAGATGAATGCAGGTCGTCCCGATTTCCTTCCAAAGATAGGCGATGGCATCCAGGCGAATAAACCGTGCGCCATGTCGCACATAGAACAGCAGCACTTTGATGGTCGCCAGCAGCACGTCTGGGTTTTTGAAGTTCAAATCCACCTGATCCGCGCTGAACGTCGTCCACACTTTCTTAAAGCTCAATGGTGACTGGAATTCAGTGAGCAACGGTAACGCGCGCGGCCGGACGACCTGGGACAAATCAGGCTCGCCTTCGACCGTAACAAAGAAATCACGGAATGCCGCATCGCGTTCGTTGAGGAAAGATTGAAACCAATCGCTTTGGGCGGACATGTGGTTGAACACGGCATCAAACATCAGGTCAAAGCCCGGCCGGAAACGCGCAATATCATCCCAGGTTCCGTAAGTTGGCTCGACAGCCACAAAGTCTTTCACGGAGAATCCGTCGTCGGACGACCACGGGTAGAATGGCAGAATGTGAATGCCGCTTATGGCCTCACGAAGATGTTCACGGCAAAAGTCTGCCAAAGTGTGAAGCGGCGCTCGCTCCGGCTCGGTCAATTGGTCCGCATAGGTGATGAGCAATGCGTCGCGTTCGGACAGTGTGTACGCCGCACCGGGCTCCGTGCGATGTGCGGCTTCGGCAGACATCAGTTTGGCGAGTTTGTCCACCACGCCAACGGCAACGTCTCTGCCATAGAGCGTCGCCAGATACTGGAGAATTTTGTAGTTCATTGATCAAACGCGTGATTCAGGAATACGCGGGGACGGTCGCGCAATCAGCTAAAGTTTGTCGAAAGAGAAGAAAGTTTCAACCGCCATGAAATTTGCGCAGTTGTCAACGCGCCAGAAAGGTGTATTACAGTTTGCGGAAGGTCGAAGCGATGCGGGCTCACCATCGCCTGCCTTCAGGAAACAACGGAACACTGATGCCGGCGTGCCGGAGCAGTTACGGCATGGCTGGCCATAAAGGACACAGTCATGGCTAAGAAAGCAAAAACCAAAACGGGCAACACGCCTCAGATCTTCGCCATCCACGCACCTGCAGCAATGACCGTGCAGTTGGCCGGAGATTTCACGCATTGGCAGGAGCATCCCATCAGTTTGAAAAAAGAAATGGGCGGGGTCTGGCGTACGGAAGTGGAACTTCCGCCCGGCACGCACCATTATCGCTTCATTGTGGACGGTTCGTGGACCGATGATCCCGATTGCACCTTGCGCGTGCCGAATTCCTACGGCAGCCAAAACATGGTACGCACCGTAGGGTGATTACCCCAGCGGTCGCCGACGGAATTTATTGAACTTCAACCACGCAGTGGCCACTCTAGCTGCATGCCCGAAGGGGAACCTATTTTCAATATTCAGAGTTATCGCTCGCCAGTTGAGAAACCCAGGGCAGTTTCAATCCAAGGGCGTTCATGTCACTAAGCGGCAGCATTCTCATTAATGGAACGCCCAAGCGCATTGGCTTCATTTCCACGCGCTTTGCGGGCACGGACGGCGTCACGCTCGAAGCGCGCAAGTGGGCGTTTATTCTTCAAAGCATGGGCCACGAGTGCTTCTGGATGGCCGGGCTCTTGGACTCGTTGCCTGAAGTCAGTCACTCCGTTCCCCTCGCGTATTTCAATCACCCGCGAATTGCCACTCTTCAGGCGAAGCTCTTTGGTGTGGCCACCCGACCGCGCGCTGTGACCGACGAGATTCATACGCTCAAGGAACAGTTGAAGGATGAGATCTATCGCTTCATCGACCGCTTCAGGGTGGAGGTCCTTATCCCCCAAAACATCCTGGCCATTCCGATGCATATCCCCCTCGGCCTGGCGCTAACCGACGTGATGGCCGAAACCGGTATCCCCACCATCGCACACCACCACGACTTTGCGTGGGAACGCGAGCGTTTCATCGTCAGCTCGGTGAACGACTACCTGCGCGCTGCGTTTCCTGGTGCGATGCCCTCCGTGGAGCATGTAGTCATCAACTCGATGGCGCAAAAAGAACTCGCCCGCCGTTGCAGCCTCTCCTCGTCAGTCATCCCGAACATTCTGGATTTTGAAACGCCGCCGCCAGCGATCGACGATTACAACGCCGATCTTCGCGCCGAAATCGGTCTACGCGAAGATGACATCCTCATTCTGCAACCCACCCGGGTGGTCGCCCGGAAAGGCATTGAACACGCCATCGAACTGACCCGCCGCTTGAATGATCCCCGCGCCAAACTGGTGATCTCTCATCCCGCCGGCGATGAAGGCAGCGCCTATCTGCAAATGCTCCGTGACCGAATCGAGGACGCGAAGATTGATGTCCGTTTCATTTCGGATCGTGTTGGCGAGACTCGCGGCGTGCTGCCGGATGGACGAAAGATTTACACGCTCTTTGATATTTATCCGCACGCGGACCTGGTCACCTACCCCAGCTATTACGAGGGATTCGGCAACGCCTTTCTCGAAGCGATCTATTTCGGCAAACCGGTTGTTGTGAACACCTATGCCGTTTACGCGCGCGACATCGATCCGCTGGGCTTCAAATGCATCGAAATGTCGCAAGTGGTGACGCGCGAACTTGTAGCGCAAACCCGGGAGATTCTTTCCAACCGCGCTTTACGGGAAGACTGGGCAAAAACCAACTTCAACCTCGGGCTAAAGTATTTTTCGTACTCGGTGGCTCGCCGCAAACTCGCAGCACGACTGGCGAATCTATTCGGCGAAGGCCTTTGACGCAGCCCGAACGGTCGAGGACGTCTCCGCGTTCCAGGGTTGCGGCTGCGAAGAAGGCGCAGCGGACACCACTGTTGCACCTTCGTTGCGCTCGATGTTTTTGAGCCGCCCCCGCAAGGCAAAGGTGAGCGCCTTTAAAATGACGTCCGCACTCAGAAAAGGTTTTTCGATAAGATCGCTCGCGCCTATTGCGCAGGCATGACTGCGTGCATTCCCATCTTCCTTGCGAGTAACAAAGATGATCGGTGTGAACTGGTTCGCGGTGGATTGGCGAATGCGATCGTGCACTTCGAAACCGTCCATAATCGGCATCCGGGTATCTATAAAAATCACATCGTAGGTCTGGCTGCCAACCAATGCGAGAGCGCCGTCGCCACCCTCGGCTTCATCGGGTTTTCCAAACATGGTTTGAAGCGCCGCGGAAATTGCGGCGCGCGAACTCGAATCATCATCGACCACCAGCATCCGAACCGGCCGTTCCACCAGCTGATCCGCTCGTGCCAGCAGGCAAAGTTCATCCAGCACCTGAACCGCAGTGGCCAGAGTTGAAAACGTTGCAGCCGTCGCATTGACCGGTTTTTCGAGCAGCTTCTTGAGCAAGCCTTCGATCGCCGTTCGAAGCCGCACCGCCGGATGCGTTGTTGGTAATTCCTGATGTATGAACGAGTGAACGTACACATAAACGTCCCCGAGCAAATCCCGGCGTGCCCCTGAATCAGTTGCCTTCAGCAAGTCCTGGAAAGCTTCTCGCAGCGGAAGCAGACGTTCCGACGTCCCGGCGAGGAACCCGTTGGCAATTTGCCATGCCTCGATGCTTTCGGAGCCTGCGGCAGCCGTTTCAAGAAATGCCTGACTTGACTGAACATTGTCGAGGGGTTCGGCAACGGGAATGACCGGCGTTTCAACCGCCGCGGGTTTTTCGTCAACAGAATTTAATCGGCTGCGCAGCACCACCGTCAAAGCCTTCACGGTGATCTCAAACGTAAGGAAAGGCTTTCCAATCAAGTCCGCGCTGCCCACCAAAGTGGATTTTGCACGCGTCTCAAAATCGCTGTGGCCGGTGACGAAAACAATCGGTGTATTGCGATTGGCAAAGGTCTCGTGGATTCTCGTACACAGCTCGAAGCCATCCATCTTTGGCATTTGCACGTCGAGAAAGATTACGTCGTAGGTCTTCGCCGCGGCCAACGCGAGTGCTGCGTCACAATCCTCGGCAACTTCCGGTTTGTTCAGTGCTCGTTCCAAGGCACAATAAACCGCCCGGCGACCGATCGGATCATCATCGACAGCCAGCAACTGGAGTGGTTTCTGATAAAGAAGGAGCGACTCAACTCCAGGACGGTTGATATCGCTCAACAGTTCCAGGCTGCCCTTGAGCGTTCGTAACGTCGACGGCGTGATGTTCCTTACATTCTCGGTGAGTTGCTTAAGCAATCCTTCCATTGCGAAAGTCACCTGCCAGATGGGACGCAACTCAGGCACTACGGCTTCCGCTCGGATCGAATGTAATTCCCAGCGCAACGCCGCGAGAATCTTCTGCCGGGCACAATCATCCGAGGTGCGACGAAGCTCGCGCGCCATCTGACGCAAGTTGCCGAGCTTTGCCGCCAGCTTCCCGTAAAAGCTGTCGATCACATTCAGATCCGCCGTTGACGCCGTAATGCCCGCTTCGGGACCTGCTTTGAGCGCGGCGAGAAATTCAGCAAGCCCCTTCTCTTCCGCCCGCACTTTGGTCGGGAGTTCGGCGGCCGTATCAGACGCAGCCATCAGCGGATTAAAGGTGGCATTCAGCGCTTTCAGCAAATCAAACAGGAGTCTCCGACTCAAGAAGGCCAACGCAAGTGCAGCCGCCATGAACGCGAGCAGCAGAGTCCGGCTGTCATTCAGCCAGACACGAGGCGACTGAACGCGCAACGGTTCGGCCGGACGTCGCAAAGTTGTTGCTAATGGCACATCGTCCCCAACGGCATCCGGGATCGACACACGCGGTCTGAACTGTTCCTGCTGTTCCCGTCCAGCACTCTGAATCTTCTCGGCAAAGTGCGGGTCCACTGCTCCGCCTTCAGATTCACCGGCGTATGCATTAACAGCGTTGGTCGTTGGACCGCAACTCAGTATTCCCGGCAGCACGACCAGCAGCAGAACAATGACAGCTTTCAGACGGTTCATTCGATTGGACTGGTCATGCTCAAAGGAACGCCTCAGGTCGACTTTTAATGAAAAAGCGAGACTTAGGGATTGGCTGCAACTGCGGTCTGCCCCGGAGGCACGGTGGCCCATTGTCCTCGCAACACTTTTAGCAAGCTTGGTGTCAATGGCGGCAACTTCGCCGGATCGTTAAAGTTCAGGTCATAGGCCCAGTTTCGCTTCGGCGGATCATAGACATTGGCCAGTCCCCAGACATTGGTTGCATACTGGCTGGGGAACATCTTTACCATCGAGCCATTGTAGGTGAGCGTGTTGGCCGAACCCCATTTTTCGAGAAAGCGCGGGAAGTTTTCCATCCCACCGCTGTATTTGCCCTTGGTGGTTTCCACGACACCCGTGAGAATCGCTGCGTTGACCGTTGTTGGTTTGGCCGCTCGCGAATCCAGGTCGCTTGTGCTTCTCGCGTCATCCCAATTTACCGACAGCAACGTCACCGCATCGGCCACCAGCGAAGCCGGCCGCGTCGTAGCCGTATTCGTCGTATGCAGGTTGGCGGCATTTGTCTGGTTGTAGTTGCCGAGAACGTACAAGGGACGCGCCGTTGCAACGGTGAGTCCCTTTTCGGGCAACGTCGTGCCATTTCGCAACCGCACCGCCGCAAGTTGTGTCCCGGGCAAGGTTCGCTTATCCAGCACATAGACCGAGGAAATACTCTTCAAGCTACCATTGGTGCGACTCCAATCGGCAAGCGCACCAACGTTAATATCAACCGGGCGAACGGTCTTTCCTTCGCGCGCATCGCGGAAGCTGTTCGTGGTCGTTACAATCGGCGCCAATTGATTGGTTGGCACCGCGGTAGCAAAGCCGTCCGCGCGACCGCTCGTGGCCGTAACCCCGAAATCGGAAACCGTCAGAACCATGTTCACTTGATTGAAATAACGAAGCCGCCCCAGCGGAGAGTCCGGATCTTCGCCGGCCGGCGGAGGTTGAACGATCTCCCGAATCGCCTCGGGCGTATTCGTCGTGCCGATCGGAAGCGTCATGGGCGACACCGGTGATTTCTTCAATTCCGGATGCTCGTAAACCGCGCTCCCCGCGGGCTTGCCTCGCGTATCCAGCGGATGCCGCTCAAACAGGATCGAGGTAACCGCTGTAACATCAGACTGAAACGTGAGAGCGTTGTCGGGCTCTACGAAAAGCCGGTCATTGGCGTGCACTCTTCCGGTTACTCTGAACGGTTGACCGCAACTGATTTCCATGTCACTCGAACTGTACAACGCAAACTGGAACACGGGAATCCGCGCCAACCGCACCTCTTGCAGCACCCCGGCCGGCACATCTTGCGCGGCCGTTGTTTCACGAGCGTGCGACACCACGCGGTAGCTGGAAACAAACGCCCGCAACCCTGAGTAGTCCGAGTTCAATACGACATAGTTCGTGGCATTCCCCGCTTCAACAAAAGTCCTGCCAGTCTGGCCACTCGCATCGTTGAATTCCCAGTCGCCCCAGTAAGACGAATCGCTTGCAGTCGGCACGGCCAGCCGATAGCTGGCCGCATTGTCCATCACCAATTTGTCACCACCGGTCAGAAAATCCCGAGTGATGCGTGTCACCACCTTTTCCGTACCCGCCTCCGCCGCGGCAATGGCACGAGTGTATTGAACCGAACGATGGGTCAGGCGCGTTGAGTTTACCGACCAGCTCATGGCACTCGCCAGAATCGCCAGCGCAATGGCCGTCATGATCATCGTGAGAGCCAGCGCACTGCCCGCGTGTGCTCTCCGGAGTGAAGATTTGGTTTTCATGGTTATTCCAGGGCACGTCGCGTAACCGATGTTTCCATTTTGTAGTAATCTGGTGGCTGCAAGTGTGACCGGGGTGCGAAGAACTCAAGATTGGCGTGGATAACACGATTGTTCTGATTGTTCGTTAGAATCGCTCCCGAATGATTTCGTGCCGAGAATACAAGTGAATTGGTGATCGATTCGGCGATGATCACGGCGGAGCCCGGCGTGCTGGTGGTCCGCCGGAAGGTTTGGTCGGACGGATTGACAAAATAGATGATGAACTTGGAAGTATTCGTGGAAGAACGAATCAAGAGCGCCGTTCCCTGTTGTTTCTCACCGTCCAGCAGCGCCTCGAACTTGCCCGCTTTCACGTTCCCAACCGAGGCCGCCCGACACGCCCGGATTTCCTGCGTCATCCTGCCCATGACCTTTCGCGTATCATCAAGCGCGTTGAGCTTGGTTCTCGTGAGCTGAAACATGCTCAATCCGAAAATGTGAGCGAAGAGAACTCCACCAAGCACAACCGAAAGAATGGCCGTGGCAACGAGCAGCTCAGTGATGGTGAAACCAGAGATTAATGCTCTCAAGCACCGGGGCTTTACACCTCGGGGTACGACATACGACTTCATTGATCAGGAGCGCGAAAAGTTTCGATGGAATTGGTGATGAAGGGCCCATTGCGAAACTGCCAAATACAGTTCACGCGAACCCGTTTGAGTGGTGGATTGGTGGAAACTCTTGAAATTTGCGTCTCCACCACCGCGATAGTCGTCACGGCGCCGGACCCGGACATATCGAGCGTTACGGTCTTTGGCGGAAAGTTGCTGCCCACCAACTGATCGACGCTTGGCCAGGCAGTAGCATCCCATTTGACGCTTCGCGCCTCTTCAATGCGCTCCATCGCCCTCGCATTCGCCGCCTGGATCAGAGCTGCCTTTTGCGCAGCCGCAGTGCAGAAGTTGTATCCGCCAATGATGCCTCCGATTGCGAGTCCCGTAACGGTTAAGGCAATAACGACTTCAACCAAGGTCATGCCCCTTTGACTTCGCCGGGACCATTGGCACTTGCGTTTGAACGACTTTGTTTTCAATACGTCTCCGAAAACCCATCGACTTGCTCGATGGCAATGGCAGACTGAGCAGTTCTTTCGCCGCATTAGCTCGCAACATGCAACCAACAATTTGACCCAGAATTCTTAATCCCCCTCTCGTGGTCGCGACTTGGAATTCACAGAGCCATCCGAATGTGGGCGCCGCTGAAGATAAGAGCCTGTCATAGAACGGGACGAGTCACCGTCGACTTCGTCATAAACTCTTCCAATCACCGAGCCGGAAGAGGACAAAGAAATTCGCCAAAACCTGGCGACGTCACCGAGCCACGAGTGCCAGCAAAAACTCAAGTCGCCTCGCGGCGATCTGGCTGTCCACAGACCGATTCTCTACCGCGAACCGTAGCCATATCTTCGCCTGGTTGCTGAGTTCCTCCACTTCACTGTTCTCACGCGTCTCGACAACCGCGCCGAGTTCGTCGCGCACGGCGAGGACTTTGCGGTTCAGCTCGAGCGACTCCTTTTCCAGACGATCGAACCCGACGCGGATACCATCGCCTTCGCTGCTCTGTTGGAGCAGAGCGAGTAATTCCCTGGCGGCGTCACGCGCACTGCGCTCAACGGCGCGAGCTTCCTTCAGACGCAACTCCAGCCTTGCCCCGGCATCCGGCGGCATCGTGGCCCACGTTTGGTGGTAGATCGAATTGCACCCACAGAACGCCATACACAGGACGATTAACCCCATGCAATGGGTGACGCTCCGGAGCAATGTGGGGTTCACGCCACGTTGAGCAGTGCGAGTTGCGGTGCTTGGTTTGGTTACCATGTGCGGCACTTCGCTCAATGTCGTCATACTCATCATGCGAATGGCGCGACTCGGGGTCATTGGTCTCCTTGCCTTCCGGGCCTCGCTCGCCCCCGCGCCCGAAACCGACAACTTTTATCTTCCGCTGGATACGGACATGGCTGACCTCGGCCCTTACCTCGAAGCAGTCCACACGCTTGCGCTCGAGAAAGCGGTAAACACCCTCAATTCACGCATCGAGACCGCCCTGAGCATCAAAGATGAAACACTGCGCGCAAAGCTGCTCGAACGCTGTCATAACCCGGACACTCTGGCAGCCGCATTCATCGACCAATTCAGTCACTCCTATTTTGAAGCCACCATGGTAGAGCACGCCTTGAAAAGCAAGGTGGCGCGAACCTCCTTTCCCGGGCAATTAACACTCCAGAAGAATGTCTGGCTGAATTTCTCCGCGCATCTGCCCTTGGAACCGCGTCAAATCCTGATGCTGGCGCAATGCGCCACCGTGCAGGCTTATGATGTTTACTTCGGCACGGACAAACTGGTGCATTTTCACAGCGTCGGTTGGAGTTATTACCGGGCATATCGCTCGCATCTCAAAACCGGTTGCTCTCCGGAAGAGGCCGTGCGCAAGGTCGTTCATCGCTACAGTCGCGCTGACCTGCTGGCTGAAACCACGCTGTTTGGCAAGATAGCCACTGGCATCTACTCCAATGCCGACCTGGCGGCCAACCTGGCCGGCTTAAAGTTTTTTCTCAACCTCACTGAACCAGTGGTGTTGAAAGACAAGGTCCTTGCGCCACTGGTCATCCGCTGCGGTGAATTCTGGCAACTCAACCAGCACGTGCGTCCCCGTTCCGGTTGGTTTGCCAGCTTCGTCAGCGATCATTGGAACGAGGCGCTCAACCCGAGCCTCTACGAGTTCACCATGCGTCCAGGCATTCGCCGCGTCTTGCACAGCCGCGCCAAACACATTATCGAATTCTACACGGTGAAAGACGGTCGCCCGAATGATCCGGCCTACTTTGATATCCTGGCTCGCGAACTCTCCACCTACTACGGCGAACCCTACGGTCACTCCGGCGATTTCCACTTGCTCATGAACATCGGCAACACCTGCTATCCGGAATCACCCGGCACGTCGCAAGGTCTCGTGGCAGGCCCCGCTAATAACAAATGAGCCGCCCGGTTTCCCGAGCGGCTCGTGAGTGATTCGATTTATTCAGCGGTTATTTCTTCTTCGCAGCCTTCGCCTTGCGCTTCTCTTCGATGGCGGCTTGAGCCGCGGCCAGGCGGGCCACCGGCACGCGATAAGGCGAACAACTCACATACGTGAGGCCGACGCGATGGCAGAACTTCACCGAGTCAGGATCGCCACCGTGTTCGCCGCAGATACCCAGCTTGATGCCGGGACGAGTCTTGTTGCCCTTCTCCGCCGCAATCTGAACGAGCTGACCAACTCCGGTCTGGTCAATCGAGGCGAACGGATTCTTCTTCACGATTTCGTTCTCGGTGTAAGCGCCGAGGAACGAGCCGGAATCGTCGCGCGACATGCCCAGGCACGTCTGTGTAAGGTCGTTCGTGCCGAAGCTGAAGAACTCCGCCGTCTGCGCGATCTCGTCAGCCGTGAGCGCGCCACGCGGGATTTCGATCATCGTGCCGACGCTGTAAGCGATCTTCACTTTCTTTTCCTTCTGCACCTGCGCCGCGACTTCGTGAACGATGGCGACCTGGAGGTCGAGTTCCTTCTTGAAGCCAACCAATGGAATCATGATTTCGGGCTTGGCTTTGTAGCCTTCCTTGGTCGCATCAGCTGCCGCTTCGAGCACGGCGCGGGCCTGCATGCGGGTGATTTCCGGATACTTAATTCCCAGACGGCAGCCACGGAATCCGAGCATCGGGTTGAACTCATGAAGTTCATGCACGCGAGCCATGATTTTCTCGACCGGCACATCCAGCTTCCGAGCGAGATCCATCTGCGCTTCCTTCGTGTTCGGGAGGAACTCATGCAACGGCGGATCGAGGAAACGGATCGTCGCCGGATAACCCTTCAGCGCCTTGAAGATGCCATGGAAGTCTTCGCGCTGATACGGAAGCAACTTGGCCAGCGCTTCTTCGCGGGCTGCGACGTTGTCCGCGAGAATCATCTCCCGCATCGCATCAATGCGGTCACCTTCAAAGAACATGTGTTCCGTGCGAGTCAGACCAATGCCCACCGCGCCGAACGCAATCGCCTGCGCCGTTTGCTCAGGCGTGTCAGCGTTGGTGCGAACGGACAGGCGCGTAGCCTTGGAGCACCAGTTCATCAACTGCACGTAGTTCTTGTACTTCTCGGTCTTTTGCGCTTCCTTGTCGTCATTCAGGAGGCCGGTGATGATTTCCGACGGAGCGGTCTTGATCTGGCCCGCATAAACAACACCGGACGTACCATCAATCGAGAGGTAATCGCCTTCGTTGTAGGTCACGCCATCAATCGTCGTCGTCTTCTTGTCGTAATCAATCGCCACGCCAGCCGCGCCACAGACGCAAACCTTACCCATCTGACGAGCCACGAGCGCCGCGTGAGAGCTAACACCCCCGCGAGCAGTGAGGATGCCTTCCGCCGCGATCATGCCACGCAAATCTTCGGGTGAAGTCTCAACGCGAACGAGGAGGACTTTTTCACCTTTCTCCGCCGCCACGACTGCGCGCTCAGCGTTGAAGTAGATTTTGCCAGTCGCAGCGCCAGGACCAGCCGGAAGACCAGTGGCGATGACTTTCGCCTTTTTGACTTCCGCCAGGTCGAAGATTGGTGCGAGCAACTGCTCGAGCTGATCGGCGGGGTTGCGAAGAATTGCCGTTTCCCAATCAATCAACTTCTCCTTCACCATGTCTGCCGCAAACTTCAGCGCCGCAGCAGCCGTGCGCTTGCCATTGCGCGTCTGGAGCATGAACAGCTTGCCATCCTGCACCGTGAATTCAATGTCCTGCACGTCCTTGAAATGTTTCTCGAGGATCTTGCGGACATTCATCAATTCCTTGTAACTCTGCGGCATCTGCTTCTTGAGCTTTGCCACCGGCTCCGGGGTGCGCACGCCGGCAACGACGTCTTCGCCCTGCGCGTTGATCAGGAATTCGCCGTAGAATTCGTTTGTGCCATTCGCAGGATTGCGCGTGAACGCAACACCAGAACCCGACGTATCACCTGTGTTACCGAACACCATCGCCTGCACGTTGACCGCCGTGCCCCACTCGGACGGGATGTTGTATTTGCGGCGATACACAATCGCGCGATCGTTCATCCACGAACCAAACACCGCGCCCGCCGCGCCGCGCAATTGATCCCACGGACTCGTTGGGAAGTCTTTTCCCGTGCGTTCCTTCACGAGCGCCTTAAAGCGCTTCACCAATTCCGCCTGATCTTCAGCGGTGAGCTTCGAATCTTCGATGTCCGCATGATACTTCTCGTGTTTGAACGCATGGATGACGGTTTCAAACGGCTCGTGATCTTCGCCTTCGCGCTTCTGCACGCCGAGCACCACGTCGCCATACATCTGGATGAAACGGCGATAGCAGTCCCAAGCGAACCGCGGATTGTTGGTGGCCTTCTCGAGCGCAACCACCGTCTGGTCGTTCAACCCGAGATTCAAAATCGTATCCATCATGCCCGGCATGGAATCGCGCGCGCCGGAACGAACGGCCACAAGCAAAGGCATGCCGCTGGTCGAACCGAACTTCGTGCCCATGATCTTCTCCATGTTCGCGATGCCCGCCTCCATCTGGCCCTGGAGTTCCTTCGGATAAGTCTTCTTGAGCGCGTAGAAATAGGTGCAGACCTCCGTCGTGATGGTGAAACCCGGAGGCACGGGCAGGCCAATGCGCGTCATCTCGGCGAGGTTCGCGCCCTTGCCGCCCAACAGCGGCTTCATGCTGCCGTCGCCGTCAGCCTTCTTGTTGCCCCAAGTGTAAACGTATTTGGTGGATTTTGATTTTGCCATAAATTCAGTCGGTGTTCAGTTCCTGTAATACAAATCTGCGAAAACGAGCCCGGAGACTAACAAAGAAGTTGCCTGAGTCAATGAATGAACCGGCAAAAGCCAATTGCCGCTGAATGAATCCCAAGAAACGCAGCGCCCGGCCCGGCGGCGTCACTTTCATCATATCTTCAAATCAAGATACGTTGATTTTTAACTTGGCACTGGGGGCTCACCGCACTATGTTCGGCGCGTGAATCAGGGTGATAAATACAGTTCCAACGCCAGGCTACTGGTGGAAGCGCTGCAACAACGCATTGTCATTCTCGACGGTGCGATGGGCACAACCATCCGCAGCTACGGCCTCGGCGAAAAGGAGATTCGCGGCGAACGCTTTAAGGACTGCAAAAAGGACCTCAAGAACAACGGCGACCTCTACTCCCTCACGCAGCCGGACACAATTTGCGATATCCACCGCCGTTTCCTTGAGGCCGGCGCGGACATCGTCGAGACGAACACCTTCTCCGCCACCAGCATTGGCCAAAGCGAATTCTTTGTGGACGACCCGCGCGAACACGGCGGGCGCAAAGACCCAGGGTTTTATCAAACCGTCATCGAGAACAAATTCCTCAACGACCTCGCTTGGGAGATCAACGAGCAGTCTGCCAAACAATGCCGCGAATGGGCCGATCGCATCGCGAACAAAACCGGCCGCCCTCGCTTCGTCGCTGGTGCGATTGGGCCGCTGACGGTTTCGCTATCCAACTCCCCCGATGCCGACGACGCGGGCTTCCGCGTCTGCACGTTCGATCAGGTCAAAGCGGCTTACACCAATCAAGTCCGCGCACTCATCACCGGAGGCTCGGACATCCTGCTCGTCGAGACGATCTTCGATTCGCTCAACGCCAAGGCGGCGCTCGTGGCAATTCAGGAAGTGTTCGAGCAGGAAAAGAAGATTCTGCCCCTCATAATTTCCGCCGCCGTCGGTCGCGGCGGCGAAACGATGATCTCCGCGCAGACAGTCGAGGCGTTCTGGACCGCAGTGAAGCACGTGCAGCCGATTGCCGTTGGCCTCAATTGCTCACTCGGCCCGGACCTGATGCGCCCGTTCCTGTCCGAACTTTCGGAAAAGTCGGATGTGGCGATCTCCTGCTATCCCAACGCTGGCCTGCCAAATCCGCTGTCGCCAACCGGTTTTGATCTGAAGCCAGAAGACATGGGTAATTTCCTCGGCGAGTTCGCATCGAGTGGTTTGCTCAACATCGCCGGCGGTTGCTGTGGCAATACGCCCGAGCATATCGCGGCGATTGCGAAGGCCCTAGCAGGTCGGCATCCGAGAGAATTTGCACCCGAAACGTCCAAACAACCTTTTGTTGCATATGCAACAAAAGGTTGTAAGACCGCGCGAGACGCAGGGCCGCGTCCGCTCCGCCTCTCTGGTTCACAGCCCTTCACGCAGCAGATCGGCACGTTCATCATGATTGGCGAACGCACGAACGTCGCGGGATCGCCCAAGTTCGCCAAGCTCATCAAGGAAAACAAATACGAGGAGGCGGTCGCAGTCGCGCGGCAGCAGGTCGAGAACGGCGCAAACATCATCGACATCTGCATGGACGAAGGAATGATCGATGGCGTCGCCGCGATGACGCGCTTCCTGCATCTCCTCGCGAGCGAGCCCGAAGTGGCCAAAGTCCCGTTCATGGTGGACTCGTCGAAGTGGGAAGTCATCGAAGCCGGCCTGAAATGTCTTCAAGGCAAAGGCATCGTGAATTCCATTTCACTCAAGGAAGGCGAAGCAAAGTTCCGCGAGCACGCTGGCAAGGTTCTGAAGTACGGCGCAGCCGTCGTTGTGATGGCGTTTGACGAACAAGGCCAGGCTGCGACGCTCGCGGACAAGATCCGCATCTGCGAACGCGCCTATCGCATCCTCGTGGACGAAGTCGGCTTTCCTCCCGAGGACATCATTTTCGATCCGAACATCCTCACCGTCGGCACGGGCATCGAGGAGCACAACAATTATGCCGTGGACTTCATCGAAGCCACGCGCTGGATCAAACAAAACCTGCCACACGCGAAAGTCAGCGGCGGTTTGTCGAACGTGTCATTCAGCTTCCGCGGCAACAATCCCGTGCGCGAGGCGATGCACAGTGCGTTCCTGTTCCACGCCATCAAAGCCGGTATGGACATGGCCATCGTGAACGCAGGCATGCTGGAGGTTTACGAAGAGATCGAACCAGAGCTGAAAGAGTTGGTCGAAGACGTTTTGCTGAATCGTCGTCCGGACGCGACTGAGCGTCTTGTGACCTTTGGCGAGAAACTAAAATCCTCCTCGTCGTCCTCCTCGTCCTCGTCCTCGAAAGCTGAAGAAGAGTGGCGCAAAGGCACTGTGGAAGAGCGCCTCTCCCACGCTTTGGTGAAAGGCATAGACACCTACATCACTGAAGACACCGAAGAAGCGCGCGTCAAATACGGCAAACCGCTGTCCGTCATCGAAGGCCCGTTGATGGCCGGCATGAGCGTCGTCGGCGATCTGTTCGGCGCCGGCAAAATGTTTTTACCCCAAGTCGTGAAGTCGGCGCGCGTGATGAAGAAATCCGTCGCGTATCTGCAGCCGTTCATGGAAGCCGAGAAAGCCGAGATGGCGGCGCGCGGCGAGATCATAAAGACTCAGGGCAAAATCGTTTTGGCCACCGTCAAAGGCGACGTGCATGACATCGGCAAGAACATCGTCGGCGTCGTGCTCGCCTGTAACAACTATGAGGTGATCGACCTCGGCGTGATGGTGCAGTGCGAAAAGATTTTGGAGACGGCGAAAAAGGAA